>JBCBTQ010000001.1:0-92268 GCA_039818605.1 Cyanobacteria bacterium J06639_14
AGATTGGCTACTGACAAATCTGACGAGATTTACCAGTAACTGTTTGGGGAAGCTTGGAACCAACCAATCAACATCCTCATCCTCTAACACACCTAGAATGAATAAGACACGTTCCATTTCCTTAGTTTCCCAGTTGGTTCCAAGCTTCCCCAAACAGTTACTGGTAAATCTCGTCAGATTTGTCAGTAGCCAATCTAGTCCTCTGTTCAATAACGCGGGGCAAATAAGGGCTGCATGTTTCTTTGTTCAGTCTCTTCACGATGAAGCCGCTTAGTTTTGGGTCGATATTCAGAGCTTGGTTATAAAGTCCTTATGATGGATGGGTGAAAAGGACCGCAGTTGTGGAAAGTTGAGTTGATAAAGAATTCAGGAGTTAGTCACATCATGGGTGCAGTGGTTGAGGTGACGAGCCAAACATTTGAAGAAGCGGTATTAGAGAAGTCCTTCGAGATGCCGGTGCTGGTCGATTTTTTCGCTCAGTGGTGTGGTCCCTGCCAGATGTTGAAGCCTTTGTTGGAAAAGCTGACGCAAGAATATGAGTTTGTGCTGGCAAAGATAGATATTGACCAGAATCCAGAACTTGCCCGTATTTATCAGGTGGAGGGTGTCCCCGATGTCAAAGTGGTTTGGCAAGGTCAGGTACACAATGGGTTTGTGGGGATGTTGTCTGAGCCTCAAATTCGTGATTTGTTAGTCCAACTCAATCTCAAATCTGCTTTTGAAGAAGGCATGGCCGCGATCGCAGCTGCCAAAGCCCTGGGCGACCAGGAAAAGGTCAAATCGGGCTATGAAGGCCTGCTGGCCCAATATCCGGAGCGAACAGAGGTGATTTTAGAAGCTGCCCAGTTTCGCTTGGGGCAAGGGGATTTAGCTGGTGCGACCGCCCTCTTAGACAAGATTGATCCCTACCAACGTCCCTATGGCGATCAAGCCGTTGCCCTGCGATCGCTCATGGCTTTTCATGCCGTGGTTAAGAGCCAGGACGTGGTTCCGGCGACTGAAGCTGATGCACTATACCTGGCGGGGGCTCAGGCTGTGATTGCAGAAGATTATGAGACCGCGCTGGAGCAATTTTTGGCGTTGGTGAAGTGCGATCGCCGCTATCGTGAGGATGCGGGTCGCAAAGCTCTGTTAACCTTATTTGCGGTACTAGGCGATGACCATGCCCTGACACACAACTATCGAAAACGTTTGATGCAAACGCTGTATTAGTAATCATAGATTTAATACATTGGGCCTATGAACGTTGATTGCTATCCCCAATGAATGAATGAAATTTCTAATAACGGCTTTGATGCTAGCGCTCCCGGCCTCTGTTTATACGCAGCTGGTCTGGAGTGTTGATCGTTATGAAAAGGAACCGCCTCTGTACTTGCTCTATGCTTTTCTTTGGGGGGCTATACCCGCCATCATTGCGGCGATTGTGTTCCAAAGCATTCTTTCAGTCCCTATTCTGTTTTTGTTTGGATCAAGTAGCTTTGCGGGTGAATTTACGCAGGCGGCATTGGGAGCCCCTGTTACCGAAGAAATTCTCAAAGGATTGGGCGTTGCCCTGCTCTACTTGACCCGTCGTCACGAATTCGACGGCTGGGTCGATGGCATTGTGTATGGTGCTACGGCTGGCTTTGGCTTTGCCTATGTCGAAAATATTTTCTATCTCATGGGGACTTCAAGCTGGGAAGAGTGGGCCATTTTATTCGTTCTACGGGCTATGGTGTTTGGAGGGTTACATGGGTTCTGGACTGCTCTGACGGGCATTGGCTTTGGTTTAGCGCGCTACACCCACGATCGCCTGATACAGGTTTTTGTGATTGCCGGAGGCTTGCTGCTGGCAATTGTTGGCCACCTGATTCACAATGCTGCCGCGACCTTGGTCGAAGTGACGAATGGGACCTCTTTTGGCCTGGCATTTTTGAATTACGGGGCCTTAGCAATTGTCATGGTTTTGTTGTGGTTGGTGGCCGGTATTGTTGACCGCCGCCGACTGAAGCATTATTTACAGGATGAAGTGCCCACTGTTATCCCTGCTGCGGTTTATCAAGCAATTTGCGATCGCCGTTGTCGCGCCAAACTTATGCAACTGCACATACCTCAAGCGGTCCAAAAACAACTCTTACAACTGGCAGGAGAACTCGCCCAAAAAAAGTTGCAACTGACCAAAATGGGGGACGAAAGCGGCAACTATGCTGAAATTAATCGGCTGCGCATTGCCCTGAAAGAACTCGTTCGTCGGTAAATTCAGGGCTTGAGCAGCTAGACACAGCGAATTCCGAATTTCCCCTCACTCTTTCTGCAAGACTTCGGCAAAAGCCAGATTCTCGGATGCCATAACCAGGAGAACGTTGGGAATATTGGCAACACGGTTCTGCAGTTGAGTGTAATATTCGCTAAAGTTTTTGACGCTATCAGGGGTCGCGAGTCCTAGTAGAACCAAATCAGCAGTCTGGGACGAGATTTTTAGGATTTCATCGAAGGGACGGTTATCCGCTGCAATGACCTGAGGTGAGGCCCCAATTCTCAAACTGTTTACCAATTGTTCTAGGTTTGCCTTCGCTGATTCGGCAGCGGCGTCGCTAGGCACGACCAGTTTCAGATAAATCTCAGCCCCTCGCCACTCCCAACTGGTACGCAGAAGATAGGCCAAAATCAGCATTAGTCCGCCATTGGATTGCAAACCACCCCACCAGATATCAATACGACGAAGGCGGGAGGGGCGACGGCGAACTAACGTAAACTGCTCGGGACTACTTCTCAAGATGATGACATTTCGTTTGGCCTGATGACACTGAGCTACGATTTGGCTGAAGCGATCGCGCCCGTCAGGGTTTTCAGTATCTCCCAGCAGTACAGTATTAGGCATCAGTGGCCCCATACCGTAAGCTTCAATCAACTGTTTCATCCCGATAAAAGGATCCGGTGCCGTTACCAAACGCACAAAGGCTTGGATTCCATGCCGTTCCAGATAGTCCTGGATGGTTGCTTCCATCAGGTCCTGACGGGCTACATCACGACTCCCCTCAGGCAACACACTCGCGACCGTAAACAATCCCCGCTTGTGGGTTAAAGAATCAGCCAGATCAATCAGGTGCCAGCGCTTGGTCGGGGCTCCTGAAAAAACGAGCAGGTGTGGTCGCCAATTTCTAGAATCCAGTGGCCCTTCGATACGGAATAGTCCTGTCCGCACCAATGACATCCAGATACCCTGGCGTACGTCTCCCCAAGCACTTTCAATTTCTCGTCGTTCGAGCCAGAGGTAAATTCCCAAAACTACCAATGCCGCGATCACCGTGGCCACCGCATTGATCAAGAACATAATGCTGAGACAGCCGATCGCCCCTAGCAAGGAGAGTGACCAATGCACCTTGAAAGAAGGGCGAAAGGACGGACTCTGCAAAAATCCTTCGATGCCGGCGGCCACGTTCAGCACCATGTAGGTTGTCAGGAAAAACATTGTGAGGACTGGTGCAATCAGATTGAGATCGCCTAAACCGACTGCAGCCAAGGCGACGCCCAGGCTGAATAAGGTCCCGAGTCGAGGCTCATCGCCGGGGCCACTCCCTTTGCCGAGCCAGCGTAGTGACCGGGGCAAAACATTATCTCGAGCTAACGCCTGTAGTACTCTAGGTGCGCCCAAAATGCTCCCGATTGCACTGGATAAGGTAGCCCCCCATACACCGAGCAAAATGGCATCGCCCCAAAGGGCCATGCGTCGCATCACCAGCGGATCAGTCACTAATGTTGCAGGATCAGCCCGTAGGTTCAAAACCAACGGGATCAACATGTAGATGATGTAGCCTGTAACAATAGCAGCTAAGGTTCCGACAGGAATCGCTTTGGAAGGATCTTTCAGATCCCCGGACATGCTAATGCCTGACATGATACCTGTGACTGCAGGGAAAAAGACCGCCAAGACTGTCCAGAAACCAACCGAACCTGGTTCCTCGACTGGTGGCACAGTGAGTGGCTCTACCCCATGTCCTAAGGCTAGGGAGATCAAGGAAACGACGATCGCTGCCATGATGAAATACTGGGTGCGGATGGCGATCGCGGCTGATTTCAGCGCCAGCATAGTCACCAATATGGTGGTAATGAAGGCTATAAGGGTCTGATTCAGTTGGGGAAAAACTTTCACCAAACTTTCAGCAAAACCTAGGGTGTAGAGTGCTATGGAGAGTGCCTGGGCAAAGAAGAGGGGAATCCCAACCGCGCCGCCAGTTTCGATCCCCAGCGAACGACTAATCATGTAATAAGCGCCACCTGCACGGACGACCTGATCCGTTGCGATCGCCGAAATGGATAGTCCAGTTAAAAAGGTGATGCTCGTAGAAAGGGTGACAATGAGTAGCGTTCCTACCAGCCCAACATGGCCCAGTACCCAGCCAAACCGCAAATACATAATCACGCCCAAGATGGTCAGGATGGAGGGTGTAAAGACACCTCCAAAAGCACTTAATCCGGGCGTATCTGAGGGAACTGCCTTGAGCGCCGTAGCGCTTGACTCAGAGCTTTGTTGAGGCATAGAGTTACCAGTAAAACGGGCGTCAGGGAGATGCTGAATATGGATTCAGTTCCCCTTATCCACAGTGAAAGGACATTGTCAGGACACAAGGTTTGTATCCTTCAAGATAAGTGCTGAGCAGAATCGATTTCGTATTACTCAACTGAAAAGAACCCCCTGACGGTGTCCTAGCAATATTGGCACAGCCACCAAACAATATGACTTGTCCTGGATTTAGGATTAGCCATTGACCCAGGACATCTTTAAAAAGTCTCTCTCTTATTGAACTGGTCAATGTTCAGAATGTTTCTACAGAAAAGTGCAGACATTTGGGCGGAGTCTCACTTGAACCTCAATATTGCTGCGCTATAGGGGCTTATACAGCTGTCCCGATTTTGTCACAATCTAAACACATCCGATTGGGAAACTGGAGTTTTGCCTTAGGAAAGGATAGGGGAGCTGGGTGTGGACCAGGTCTAGCTGAGCTTTCGCAACTAGATATGGTGAATAGTCTTTGCTAACGCTACCAGGAATCAATGTCAATTTAGGTATGAGCCAGCACTCTTAGCGTATTGCTTCGTATAGCTGTTGGTCGATCTTCAGCCGTGCCTTTAGCGATCGCCTACCCAGCGTAAAGTTTTGGGCAATTGCGACTGGAGTTTGCCAGCCACGTATCGACCACATCCTAGATGAAAGGGGCCAAAACGTACATGAACATAGCCTACATCTACTGAGGCTGGTAGGGACTGTGATTGCCCGTGGAGAAATTTGCTCACTGCTTCGTGATCAGGAAGTTGAATACTGTTCTGCTGAATAAACATCCCAAATCTTTGCAGAAAAGCGGTTGAAGGTTTCAGGCCCAAGTTAGTTTGGCTGGCGATAGGGATACCGATGGTTTGTGGCATGGGCCCAGGGGGAGGTTTGCAGACTGAATGGGCCAACCAGAAGCGGCGTTTTCCTGTCGACCAGCATTGATGGTTTTTCAGGGCATCCGCAGCGATTCCAAATTGTTGATGCAAGGCCGTCATAGGCGTATTTTCGCTCAGCGAAACTGGCGGCATTAAGGGTGTTTCTGGCATCTCAAGGGGAGAATTTTGTTGGGTTTCTGTGCGTCGTAATCGAGCAATAAAGAAGCCACCAGTGTCATTGAAGTGGGGAAAATAGCGTTGAGCGAGTGACAAGTCACTGCGATACGATTGCCCTTGCCATTGCGTGAGCCCTGCTTGGCCTCGTAATCCAGGAATATCGATAGCTTCTAAATGGGCGCGATCGCTAATGACAGCATCCAACACCGCTTCATTTTCCTCTGGAGCAAAGGTACACGTACTGTAGACGACGACTCCTCCTGGCTTGACAAAATCTAAGGCTCGACTCAGCAGCTTTTTTTGAGCTGCAGCCATGCGGCGGCCATGCTCTGGTCGCCAAGGACGAGGCGATCGCCGTCGTCTCAGAGTACCTTCGCCTGAACAAGGGACATCGACAAGCACGCGATCGAAGTAGTGACTGGGGAATAGAGGAGTTCGTCCATCGCCTTGAGTCGTCACAACATTTGTCAGCCCCAAGCGCATCACGGTTGTACTCAGACTTGGTAAACGGTTTGCGTGCAGTTCATTAGCTACCACCATGCCTGTATTGTGTAAACGCACGGCAATTTGTGCTGTTTTACCGCCTGGTGCTGCGCAAAGATCGAGAATGCGCTCTCCTGGCTTTGGATCTAGCGCTTGTACCGCAGCCATGGCAATCTCCTCTTGAACGTAGTACCAGCCTGCTGTGAAGGCTAAGGTTTGACCTGGCGACGGCCAATTCACAACCCGAACAGCTCCCCGCATCCAAGCCACGGGATCGAGCCCTAGGCTGTAATTCGCTAGATGCTTGGTGAGTGCTGGCAGGTTACTTTTAATCGGATTGACCCACAAACACACTGGCAACGGGGTGGTCGCACTTGTCCGAAATGCCTGGGGATTGTCAATAATTGCGGCATATCGGGTCAAAATGTTTACTATAGGATCTGGCGCGGAGTCTATATGCAACGGTAGCGATCCCAAATTCGACAAATTTGCGTACCCTTGTCGTAAACGTATCAGCGACAATCAGTGGCATGTCAGAGTTGTATCCGCCATCTTCAAAGGCATTCCCTTCCTCTGAGAACTCTCCAGAGGAGTCCCTACAGCAAGGGTTGAATGCACTTAAACGAAAGGACTATCCAACAGCCATACGTATCCTTTCTAAGCTACCGCAGAATTTCTCTGCCTCTGGTGCTGTACGCCTTAAGGCCCGATTAGGACTGGTTCGGGCATTGAAGGGGAATGGGCAAATTGCGGAGGCGATCGCCCTGTGCCAAACATTAGAAAACCATTCCCAAGCCAAAATTCAGCAATGGGCCACGACCACGCTTAGTCAACTCCGAGCCCATGGCCAATCCACTGCTGAGGGCAAAACTTCTGATCAGAGCGGTTTTCAGCCTTTAGAACCCTCAGGGGATCCCGCTGAAACCGCTGCCAACGCGAATCAACCTACATTAGGGGCCGATGCAGCCGACCAAAGCGGCTTTCAGCCCTTGGCAGCCCCCTCAAATCCAATTCAACCGTCTGAATTTGTTTTCATCGCCTCAGAAGCCTCCCCATCCTCGGAGACGATTCCAAACGTACCTCCGCTTAGTCAGGAGCGTCAGGACCCTATTGATACTCCTGCAGCCACTCCAGCCACTCCAGCAGATCCTTTAGCTACCGATGCTGTGACCCCTGATCAGCTTGAAACGAGTTCTCCACCAACCGCTGAGCCTCCAGTCACCGCAAATGTAAGCGCCGCAAATGTAAGCGCCGCAACTGATGGCGACCCAGAGTCACCTCAGACATCCCTCTTTCATTACGAACACCTCAACAAGCAGGCTACCCCAACTGAGCAACCTTTAGAAGAAACAGTCCCCGCGCAGGAATTAGAGAGCGGCGCGATTGGTGAACAAGCGACTGCCGCTACTGATGCTGCCCCAACCGTCCAATCCTGGCAACTACGATATGCCGGTCGACTGCAACGGTTGCGCTCACTGACTCAGTCAAAAGGAACTTTAATCAAGATTGGGGGGATGCAAATTTGCACGCTCATTGCCTTGTTCTGGGTCAGCCGAGCCTTTGTCCGAGGGACTTTATCACTACTTGCAGAGGTCCTGCGATCGTTCAAATGGCTCGTATCGATTCCCGTCGGATGGCAGTATCGGCCCCAGACATTTTCAGTTTTTTTAGTGCTAGGTATCTTGCTGCTGGCCTCTCCTTGGCTATTGGATTGGCTCCTCAATCGAGCGTACAGGCAAAAAACACTCTCACTCCAAAAACTAAAGCAGACGCACCCTGAAGGGTGTCGTTTACTTCGGCGCATTGCCCAGCAGCGTGGCAGTTTGATCCCTGTCCTCAGAGAATTGCCTACGGATGCACCCCTGAGATTTAGTTATGGTTGGCTGCCTCGGTATAACCGCATTGTGATTAGCCGAGGCCTACTTAAGCGGTTAGATGATGGTGAGTTTGCCACATTAATTGGCTACGAACTGGCCCACTTTACAACCTGGACAGCGCCTGTAATGTCTTTGGTTGGCAGTTTGCTGCTGCTGCTGCATCAGGGTTACTGGCAAATGGCTAAGTGGGGCGATCGCCAGACCAACCGGTGGGCAAAAACCATCGCAGCCGCTTTGTCAGCCTTAAGCTACACCCTATATTGGGTGGTTCGCAAAATCACGATTCCCTTGTCACGGGTACGGGTCCATTTCAGCGATCGCCAGGCCGTCGCATGGACCGGTAATCCTAATGCTTTAGTCCGGGCCCTGCTCAAGCTAGAAGCGGGTCTGGCAGAAACCTTAAGTTTGGCAGGCCATACACCTCCTTTAGTCGAGAGTACTGACTTATTGACGCCAAATGGCTATGAAACCGCTATTAGTATTGGCAGCGTTTATCCCGATCCCGCCTTCTTGAAGGCTTTACAGTGGGATACTCACAATCCCTACCGTCATTGGCTGGCTTGCAACCGTAGCCATCCACTATTGGGCGAACGTCTAAAACAGCTCACAGGACAAGCCCTGCAATGGCAGCTAGACCCAGAACTTTTGCCAGAAGAAATTGCCGTTGGGAGTACCTTACAGACCCAAGTAACCTTCCGCGATTATTGGCTCCCATTTCTACAGCAGATCAGCCCTTACATTAGTCCTGTTGTCGGAATCGTTGTGGCAATGTTGCTTTGGTTTGTCGGCGGACTTTTCAATCCGTTGGGAGTTTGGCAAGTGAGCTGGCTCTATGGGGATCAAAGTCTATTGCGAGGCAGCGTATTGATTGGTGTTGGGATTGGCATTGCGCTGCGCATTAATCGCTATTTTCCTGACATTAATATGGCTAATCGACAAAAAAATCCTCTCTTGCCCCGGCTGTTGACGAATCCGATGGCATTACCGACGGATAGTCGCCCAGTGCGCTTGCAAGGAATATTGCTAGGACGTCAAGGTATGGCTAACTGGCTGTGCCAGGATCTCATCTTGAAGACCCCAACAGGTTTGCTTAAGCTACACTTTCTATCCAGCCTTGGAGCTTTGGGCAATTTGTTTATGCATCCGCAGCATCCCACCAATTGGGTCGGACGTTCGTTGGATGTTCAGGGTTGGTTTCGGCGTGGCGCGATCGCTTGGATCGACATTGATCAGCTTTTAAAATCTGGCAAAGTTATTGCTCGCAGCAATCATCCCATTTGGTCTGTCCTGTTGAGCCTAACTTTTTGTGCTTTAGGGATATATACCCTGTTCCGAGGCCAATAGTTAGTGGACCGACACCAAATGTTGCACACTTCAAGATGTGGTGTTACATTTCTTAATAGAGTTCCGGTATGCCTAACCGTGTCTGATTACTGTCAGTGCAGTTCGGTCAACCCTCCCTTAAGGTTGCGAGGTATCGGGTTCTCCTACTCTCAACACAGCAAGGTGTACCAGCCGTCCACCCAGATGGCTGGTTTTTATTGCTCAAAAATAGGTCGAAAAATTTCGAAATTGACTCTCGCTTCATTAGTTACGCATGTTAACTTAATGAATGGTCATCAATATCTGAGCTGCTCTGCTTCAGTATTCCATCGTAAAGATCTGGGTTTTAAGTTGTCTACACGCTCCTTCTATCGCAAGTTGCAGGAAATAGGAAAGGGTTTCCCTCGTTGCAAGGTTGACCTATTGGTTGGTAAGCCCAGGAGCTTCTTCTCACGTGGAAGTTGGCGGCAGATCCTTAAGGTAAACGAGCATAGACCATGCCAATGTCGTGAGTTCAGAAAGCATAACGTGTGCTTGCCCATAAGTGAGTTTTAGCATCAAACCATTGTTGACAATAGACTGTTGAAAAGAGGTATCTGAATAATGTCCGTAAGAGTTTATGTTGGCAACTTGCCTAAGGATCTGGAACGAGAGGAGCTAGAAGCGGTTTTTTCGGAGCATGCTGAAGACATCGTTTCGGTAAAGTTGATTTCTGATCGCAAGACCGGAAAGTGTCGTGGTTTTGGCTTTGTCACTGTAAAAACAGATGACCAAGCTAACGCTATCGTGGAAAAGTTTAGTGACTTTGTGCTTAAAGAAAGCACACTTAAGATTGAAAAGGCACTGCCCCGCTCCAAAGGAAAGGATGGTGATGACGCAGGGGCTCCTGAAAATAGCGCTCCTCGCCGCAAGAACAAATCGAATCGGAATAATCGCTCTTCTCATACTGAGACAGAAGCGGCCCAACCTGATCCTCGTTGGGCACAAGAGCTAGAGAAGCTTAAGGAGATGCTGGCAGCTCAAACCACTGGTTCCTGATTGCTGTTTCTCAAGTTTACTCATCGAATGGTCGACTGCCTGTAATGCAGTTGACCATTCTTGTTTTATTGTGGTTTGTATTCGGAGCAAGTATGGTGACAGGCCCTAAATCTAATCTCCTGTCTTGATCAAAATGTACTGGACTTACCGGAGGTGGCTGCAATTCCTCAGGCCGTTGCCGTTGCAGCCGATGTGCTGATGTGCTGAGCTGAAGCAGTATCGAGGCAAAGTCATGAATGACAAACTCGCGGTTGTGCTCTGTAACAGGTGGAACGTGAATAAATAAACACTGTATTGGCCAGCGGTGTTTATGCACGTAGGCTAAAAGTCGATAGTAGAGGTGGTTACACACGTAGGTGCCAGCATCATCACTAATTTCTGTCCACTGAGTCTTGAGGCAGAGTTGATCGAGGGCCAAGCTGGTTTGGTAAACGTTATCTTCCCAACGTGCTGACCTTTCGAGTGTGAGCAGCGATCGCCGCTCGGCCATGCCGCAACACACCACCACCGCTGGACGCACTTTCACCATCGCTGCAATGACTTGACAAGGCGCGAGCTGAAAGTGGACCGGTAGTTGCCTAATAAGAACCGTATCAGCTGGAATCTGTTGCCTATCCTGCAGCAAGCAAATCAAATCATCAGAGGCATTGGAAGGTTGGTGAGCACGCCAAGGCGCAAATGAAGTCAATAAGAGAGAGGGCATCAGCACAAAACACTCATTTGTTGTGACCGAAAAGTTTTTTGTTGCAGAGACCCTGTCTATCTGTCTGTATTATGTCAGATACCTCATTCCCCCTTCTTCCCTGCTCCCATGTACCATAGTGACGTGCCTTAAATTAGTGTTCGGAGGTTAACCATGACGCGCATTGCTGTGATTGATTACGACATGGGCAACCTTCATTCGGCTTGTAAGGGCCTAGAGCAGGCAGGGGCAACGCCGATAGTGACCGACCAGGTTCGTGATCTACAGTCTGCGGATGGGGTCGTATTGCCTGGTGTGGGGGCATTTGACCCGGCAATGAAGCATCTGCGCGATCGCGACCTTGTTGATCCCATTCGGGCAGTTATTGCCAGTGGCAAACCGTTTTTAGGTATCTGTTTGGGACTCCAGGTATTATTCGAGGGCAGCGACGAAGGGAGCGAGACGGGGCTTGGGGTGATTTCCGGCAGGATTCGTGAATTTGTGTCTGAACCGGGCATTACGATTCCCCATATGGGTTGGAATCAACTCACGTTCACCCAGCCAGAATCGGCTCTGTGGAACCAACTGAATCCAGGGGATTGGGTTTATTTTGTGCACTCTTACTATGCGGCCCCTACCGATGCCTCAGTTGTGGCGGCTACGGTTACTCATGGAACCCAGACGGTGACAGCGGGGATTGTGAAGGATAACGTTATGGCGGTCCAGTTTCACCCTGAAAAGTCTTCTACGGCAGGACTGCAAATTTTGTCTAATTTTGTGGCAGTTGTGCAGCAGGAGTCCTTGGTCCTGAGCCACTAATGACCCTTCGCATTTACGGCAATCGTCAACTCAAAACGGTTCCGGGTCAGGGGACACGTCCCACTGCAGGACGGGTTAGGGAGGCGTTATTTAACCTTTGGCAGGATGCGATCGCGGGCTG
Source organism: Cyanobacteria bacterium J06639_14 (assembly GCA_039818605.1). Taxonomy (GTDB): domain Bacteria; phylum Cyanobacteriota; class Cyanobacteriia; order Phormidesmidales; family Phormidesmidaceae; genus SIO1E4. The sequence goes on from JBCBTQ010000001.1 coordinate 11,927, forward strand.
TACTTGGCTTGACTTATGTGCCGGCAATGGTGTGATGGGTGCTGAAGCACTTTGTCGAGGTGCAGTCTCTGTCGTTGGGATTGAAAAAGCGGGAATGGCCTGCCGCACAATTGAACAAAACTGGCAGCAGGTAGCGCATTCCCATCAGACCTATCGTGTAATACGGGGCGATGTGTTAGTCTGGCTACCCAAATTAGCAGGCCAGCAATTCCAGCGCATCTATTTTGACCCGCCATATCACAGTGATCTTTATCAGCCTGTCATTAGGACTATCGCGCAACATCACCTATTGAGTCTCAATGGAGAACTTGCCGTCGAACATGATGTTGATGCTTGGCAGGCGATTGAGGTGCCAGGGCTGAACATTTGTGGTCAAAAGCGCTACAGTCGTACCTGCCTGACGTTCTATGACCACTGCCCAATCTCAAGTTAAGACCTTAGTACTACCACTGCCTTATTGGATGGCCGTTATGTTTGGCCTGGATGAAGACCTTCATAATTGATGGTCTTTCCACGATGTGTGAGTGGCTTTTATCGCAGGTTCAGAACATGGTAGCGAAACAGTTGGGTTGGGGCCGGGGCAGGTTTTGATGCTTATTCACAATTTCACAAGATGTCGCATCGAGGCCATAGCTGAGCCTGACCTTACTTGCGAGCGGCTTTGCGGGCGGCGGCTTTAGCCTTGTCTTTTTCACGCTGTTTTTGGCGTTTAGCTTCGCGCTTAGCAGCTTGTTTCGCTTCTTCGATCGCGCGTTTCGCTTCCGCCTTCTCAGCTTCCAGTTTCTCCAGATAGTACTGATAGTCGCCGCGATACAGGCGTAGTTCGCCATCGCGAACTTCCACGATTTTGTTGGCAACTTTAGAGATGAAATAGCGATCGTGCGAAACGATCAGTACAGAGCCGTCATACTGACTAAGTGCAGCTTCTAGGGTTTCTTTAGCAGGAATATCCAGGTGATTTGTAGGCTCGTCCAGGATTAGTAGATTGGCAGGTTGTACCAACATGCTCGCTAAGGCCAGACGGGCTTTTTCACCGCCACTCAGGGCCTTCACTTTTTTGAAAACCATGTCAGCGCTGAAGAGGAACTGTCCCAGCAAGGTGCGAACCTGTTCTGTTTTCCAGTCGGGGACGATGTCCTGCAGCGTTTCCAGGACAGTTTTTTCTAAGTTGAGAGCTTCTGCCTGGTTCTGCTCAAAATATTGAGGTAAGACATTGTGCTTACCTAGACTCACCGTACCTTCGGTGGGCTGTTCACGTCCCAAAATGAGTCGCAGGAGCGTGGACTTTCCACAGCCGTTTGGACCGAGGAAGGCAATGCGATCGCCCCGCTCAATCAGTAGATTCGTTCCCAGAAACAGGATTTTGTCCTCATAGCAATGGGTCAAATCTTTAATCAAGGCGACTTCTTGTCCGCTGCGTGGGGCGGGTGGAAATTGAAACTTCAGTGTCCGGACATCAGAGTCAGGAGCCTCAAGTAGTTCGACTTTACTGAGCTGCTTTTCCCGGCTTTTAGCCTGAGTGCTGCGAGTAGCGCTGGCGCGGAAGCGATCAACAAACGCCTGCTGCTGGGCAATTTCTTTTTGTTGGCGTTCATAGGCACTCTGTTGAGCTACTCGGGTTTCGGCTTTTTGCGCTAGGTAGGCGCTGTAATTACCAAGGTAGGTAGTGGAAACTCCCCGCTCGGTTTCCACAATTTGCGTACAGAGTCGATCCAGAAATTCCCGGTCATGGGAAACGATGACCATGGGAGTGTTCACACCTTTGAGATAGGTTTCCAGCCACTCAATGGTTTCCAAATCTAAATGGTTAGTCGGCTCGTCTAGTAGCAACACATCCGGTTCTTGGAGTAGTACTTTGCCCAACCCCATGCGCATTTGCCAACCACCACTAAATTCGCTGACCTGGCGATCGCCATCGCCGGGTTCAAACCCCATATCCGGCAATATTTTCTCAATTCGAGCATCCAAACCATAGCCATCTAAGGCTTCAAACTGGCGCTGCTGACGATCCAGTTCGTGAATCAGGATTTCTAATTTATCGGGATCAGCGGTTTCCATGTCGTGGGGGATATCCATTAACCGCTGATGCACAGTATTTGCTTCGTCAAAAACAGTCCAAAATTCGTCTTTGACGCTGCGATTATTATCAACCTCGAATTCTTGATTCAGGTAGCCAATCCGCAAACTCGCGGGCCGAATGACTTGGCCGGTAGTCGGTTCCACCTCACCGCGAATGATTTTGAGCTGGGTTGATTTCCCGGCACCATTGACACCGACTAAGCCGATGCGATCGCTGGGCTTGACCTCCCAATTCACACTCTTCAGGACTTCCCCGGTCGGATAGATTTTGCCGATATTTTCTAAGCGCAGCATAGGTGAAGTCTCTAGTGGATCGGGACAATATCATCTTGTCGCACTTTAACAAATGTTACGCAGCGATCGGTGATCAAATTTCATTGGAGCTGATCTTGGTCGGGGAAAATCAATGGTAAGGGGGATGGTGACGTCATTGGCATACTCATAAGAGTAAACACCCATTTTTTTTTCAGGAGATATCCAGGAATAAAACTACCCACGCTAAGAACAACAGAACGTCGGATGGGCAAAGAGCAAAGCCTCTGTGCATTCGCAATGCAATTCTGGGTGTCCTGAACGAGGAAATTTACAGATCTTGTCAGCGATCGCGCTCATGAGTTGCGGCCTATGACCCTCCTTCCACCCTCAGACATGCTCTCGAAGCTGTGTCCAACAATTCTGAGCTAGGATTTAGAGACGGAGTTTCACAACCGATGAAGACTGTACTCATTTGGGGTATCCAAGGATACCGTACTTTTATCTCCCCTTTGTTCCCTTCAACCTGTCGATTTCGCCCGACTTGTTCGCAATACGCACTGGAGGCGATACGTCGGTTTGGGGCACTTAGAGGTACAGGACTAGCAATAAAGCGGATTTTTCGCTGTCACCCATTTCATCCGGGGGGATATGATCCTGTTCCAGACTGTGTCTGGATGATAGGACAGACGCAATTAAAAGATGTCATCACACCACCTTCAGAACCGCAAGAAGACTTCACATCATCAGAAGACTAGTCTTGGGGGATGCGTAAAGGGAGTCTCATTGAGTTCAGTCACTGGATGAACGATGTGGTTGTTGGGGTAAACGGGGATGACCGTGGGCAGCCTTGAATCAGCGCTAATAAATTGAGTAGAGGACAGATTAAGCTGGGACAATGGATGCATTTATACTGGCGTTAGTCGTAATAGGCGTGCTGTGGTGGTTGTTTGGCCGTCGTCGTTTGCCATTTGGTCGACTCGGGAACTCGCATCGTGGAAGGCAAGCTCTCAATGCCATTCCACCTCGCTTAATGAGAAAACTTGATCGTTTGACCCGCGATCGCCGGGTATCGGAACGTTTGATTGAGCGTATTGCTTTCAATCATCCCGAACGACCCAAAAGTTGGTGCGTGGAAAAAGCGATTTACGATTTACAGCGCGATCGCCGTAGTTAGCTACTTTTCAAGTGCTGTGACGAATATCCTCATGCAGCTCAACCACTCCTGAAGTAAGCCGTACCCGATTTGGGAACCGACGCTTTTCCTGAGACTCAAGCCCAAGGTCTGGATGGGAACAAGGTTAAATGTGGGATTTGTCAGGTTTGGGGAACGCTAAAAGAGGGTGTTCTCAAAGTAGAAATTTTTAGAAGGATGATTGTTTTCCAAGAAACGATCATATTATTCTTACATTCGCTTCCTTAAATTCGCTTCAACACGATGTAGTTATTACAGTCAATTTCTGTTCGCCGCTCAGCTCATGCACCGTCGTATTTTCATCGGAGATGTTCATGGTCACTTTGACGGCCTGATGCAGCTTTTAGACAAGCTTGCCCCGGCCAGCGAAGACCAGATCTATTTTGTGGGTGACCTGATTGATCGAGGTCCCCACAGTGCGCAGGTGGTGGACTATGTTCGCCAGCAGGAGTATCCCTGTGTGTTAGGGAACCATGAACAACTCCTCTTGAATGCTTTTTCCAAAAAACGGATGAATGGCCAAGCGCTACATGGTTGGCTTTACAGTGGTGGGCAAGCAACCCTTGCCAGTTATAACAATGACCTCGATTGGCTCGGTGAACATTTAGATTGGTTCCGATCGCTGCCCATTTATTTGGACCTGGACGATATCTGGTTAGCCCACGCAGGTCTTGACCCAACGTTAGAAGTGACGGAACAAACAGCCGAAGAATGCTGCTGGGTACGAGATATTTTTCACCGCAATCCCAATCCTTACTTTGCGGATAAATTAATCATCACCGGCCATACGATTACCTTTACCTTTCCTGACATCCCTGCCGGACAAATCGTGTCAGGTCCTGGCTGGATTGATATTGACACGGGTGCTTACCATCCCAAAAGTGGTTGGCTAACCGCCGTCGATATTGATAATGAGTTGGTGTGCCAATTCAACGTATTTGATTCTACTCACCGGACACGATCGCTCCAAGAAGCCTGCAGTCCTTACACGACTAGCCGCAACCGTAAGCGCGTTGCCATCGGGTAACACATCCCAATCTCTTACCTACCCCTCTACAACGGCCGTGTGTACGCTGGGGCAATTTCTGCATTCGGTTTAGAGTTGGCTAGTAATACATCCCGCAAAAACCTTGCGGCTGCCCGCTGGGTCAAATTACCGACAATGCGTTGACCCATCTCGCGGGTTTCTGACTTGGTCAGTACTTGGGGCAACTGACGTGCCACCAAAGTGGCATCAAAACCTTTCGTCTGCTGCAGAATCTCGGCAATGCGAACAATGCGATCCCAATTGCTATCATTGCTCGATGTTGCCGTTACTGTCTTTGCTGCTGCTGGTCTACCCAGGCCCAAACGTTGCTGAATATTGTGCCGTACGCTCTTCACCATGTTCTGCCCTAGGGCATCCAGTTCTCTCGCAACCTCATCGGCAATGCGATCGCGCAGAAACTCACCTTGCTCGGAAAACAAAAACGCTAGCGTCTGATCTAGCATCCGCTCCATATCGTAGTCGTCACTACCGCGGGCATTTTTGAGCAGGTTTTCCAGGCGGTTCCAACGAAATTCACCGTTCTTAAACAAGAGATCCTGCAATGAAGCGCGTAACTCCGGTGAAGTATCTGTGAGCAGACGCTTGGCGACGTAGGGATAGGCCTTGCTCAAAACCTTGAATTCAGGATCGACGTTAATGGCAATCCCCTCCAAGGTCACGAGCGATCGAATGATCAGCGCGTAATAGGCTGGTACCCGGAAGGGGTACTCGTACATCAGAGCTGAGAACTCATCGGTAATACTCTTGAAGTTTAGTTCGGCAACGCTGGCTCCTAAAGCGTTGCTAAAGACTTCTGTGAGGGCTGGAATGATGGGTCGCAAGTCTGTATCTGGGGTCAAAAACTCGAGCTTCACATAGTCATGGGCCAGACCTTCAAAATCCCGATTAACCATATGGACAACGGCTTCAATCAGACCATAGCGCTGGTAAGGTTTGACCTCACTCATCATGCCGAAATCCAGATAGGCCAGTTTGCCATCTGCCATTGCTAACAAATTACCTGGATGGGGATCGGCATGAAAGAAGCCATGCTCCAATAACTGCCGCAAAGAACACTGCACCCCTACATCAATTAAGTGAGTGGCATCAATTCCCTGCTGCCCCAATTTCTCCAAGTTAGTCAGTTTCGTACCATCAATCCACTCCATGGTCAGGACTCGACGAGCCGTGTATTCCTGATAAATGTGGGGTACGTAGATGTCATTGAGATGGCCGTAGAGTTTGGCAAAACGAACCGCATTCTCGCCTTCGTGAGTGTAGTCCATCTCTTCAAAAATGCGGGCTCCGAACTCGTCCATAATGGCGACGAGATCGCTGCGGATGCGACCAATGTTATTAGTGGCCCACTGTGCTAGCTGTCTCAGAATGTAGAGATCTAAGGTAATGCGTTGAGCTAAACCTGGCCGTTGCACTTTAACGGCAACCGTTTCCCCTGTCTTGAGACGTCCCTTATAGACTTGCCCCAGAGATGCGGCAGCCACAGGATTGGGCGAGAGTTCAGCATACACTTCAAAAGGAGAGGCTCCCAGCTCTTCTTCGATGAAACGAAAGGCAACCTGATTGGGGAACGGTGGCAGCTGATCTTGTAAGCGTGTCAACTCATCTAAATAAACGGGCGGGACTAAGTCAGGGCGAGTCGAGAGCGCCTGACCAATCTTGATATAGGCAGGTCCTAAATTGGTTAATACTTGACGCAAACGCTGAGCTTGGCGTCGCTGTTGCTTTTCTGTAATATTGCCCCGGCGATTCCACAGAAGTTGTAGGAAGAAAACCACAAACGGCCAGACAATGTTCACAAAGCGTCCCCAAACAGCGAGAGGACGGCGTTTGTAGTAAGCAATAATCGCGTCAGGGTCGTATGACAATGCTCCGAAGGGATCGAACCGATGAGGCACGCGAGTAGCTCCTAATTCGGACATTTCAGTTTTGTCAGGTGGGGTATCAGAAGGAGCTACATCGATAATTAAGGGTGAACTATCAGGTGATATCGCTGGTTGGGTCACCGTTGCTGCCTCATACTGCGTCTGCTTTTGTTAACTATTGTAATAAATCCTTCCCATAATTCTCTATGTTGTTGCGCGGATATTGTTTTTTTTAGTTCAAATGAACTTGTTTGTGATAGCGTTTGGGTGACTTTACCAGCATGAAGCTTAAATCGAAATGAAGTCTGAACCCAAGAGTAATCTTGGTCTCGCTTGGATTCATGTCATAGTATTTTTGGATCGGTGAATATTGCCTTGCCTTGTTTCTGTGCCCCTTTCATAATTCTGCGCTGAATGCTGCTTGCTATAAAGATTGAAAATTTTGCGCTGATTGATCGGTTGGCTTTGGATTTAGAACCCGGATTCAACGTTCTAACGGGGGAAACCGGAGCTGGGAAATCCATTGTGCTAGATGCTATTGATGCTGTCCTTGGTGGACGTGTGAGTCAGCGCATGGTTCGCTCTGGGGAAAAGAAGGCGCTGATTGAGGCCACCTTCCAAATGACCGATCGCATTCGTACCTGGCTTCAAGAACATGATGTCCCTGCTGAAGGCGATCGCCTCACCTGCGTTCGGGAACTCACCGCTGGACAAAACACTGTCCGTAGTCGTTCCCGCTTAAACGGAGTTGCCATTACTAAGCCTCAAGTGGAATCCTTGCGTCTGCAACTCGTTGAAATTACAGCCCAAGGACAAACGCTCCAGGTCGGGGATCCACAAAAACAATTGGCTTGGTTGGATGGGGTTGGAGGGGACTCTGTGGCCCAGCAGCAACACATCGTTGCCGCGAGTTATGCAGCGATGAACGAGGCCCAAACGCTGCTAGAGCGCCGCCGTCGAGCGGAGCAGCAACGACAAGAACAACTTGATCTCTTCGATTATCAGTGGAAAGAATTGGGGTCAGCCGAGCTAGAAGATCCGGAAGAATTGACTCAACTAGAGCAAGAACGGCAGCGGCTGAGTCATGCGGTGGAGTTGCAGCAGCAGAGTTATCAGGTTTATCAGGTCCTCTATGAAAATCATGAGGAGGTGCCTGCCTGTGCTGACTTATTGGGAAATGCCGCCCAAACTTTAGAGGACATGCTGCGCTACGACAATACTGTTGAGCCGATTTTGGACATGGTAAATGATGCCCTGGCTCAGATTGAAGAAGCAGGACGTCAAATTACGGCCTACGGTGAAGGTATTGAAACAGATCCGCAGCGATTGCAGGTCATTGAAGATCGCATTAGCCAACTGAAGCAGCTCTGTCGCAAGTATGGGCGATCGCTCCCGGAGCTGATTGATTATGCCAATGAAATTCAAGCTTCGTTGGAACTTTTGAATGGTGAGGGACAATCGTTGGAAGCGCTGGAAGCGGCATATCAGGACTCTCTAGAGGGGCTGAAGCAGGATTGCCAAAAGCTGACGAAATTGCGCCAAAAAGCTGCCAAGAACCTGGAAACACGCCTGGTTAAAGAACTGAAGCCGCTCGCCATGGACCGTGTCCAGTTTCAAGTCAGTATTATGCCGATGGAACCTAATGCTACTGGAGCGGATCAGATTCAATTTTTGTTTAGCCCTAATCCTGGAGAACCTCTGCAACCGTTAGCAGAAACAGCTTCCGGTGGCGAAATGAGTCGCTTTTTGTTGGCCTTAAAAGCGTGTTTGTCGCAGGGCGATGTCGTCAGTACGTTGGTGTTTGATGAGGTGGATGTGGGTGTCTCGGGGCGCGTGGCGCAGGCGATCGCGGAGAAATTGCATGAGCTGGGACAATCGCAGCAGGTCCTCTGTGTGACGCACCAGCCAATGGTGGCAGCACTCGCCAATGCTCATTTCCGCGTGGGTAAGGAAGTCATTGAGGAGGCCAAGCCTGCCCCCAAAAAGCGGCGATCGAAGAAGAGCAGCACGGCGACCAAAGAACCCGATGCTCCTGCCTCTGAACAGGTCAGGACTGTTGTCCGTATTACGCCCCTCGATCGCGATATGCGCCGCGAGGAACTGGCCCAGTTGGCTGGTGGTCAGACGCATCAAGAAGCCCTTTCTTTTGCGGACTCATTGCTGCAAAAGGCGGAGACTCTGCAGGGGCGATCGTCCTCTGAGCAAGAACGTTAGCGAAAATTACAAGCTATCGGATAATGCTACCTGGATGACAATGCTACTGAGCAGCTTGGTATCCGTTTTAACAGGCGTAGGGGCATTCTTTTATTGGCAGAGAACGTACAAAGTGACGGCCTTCTACATCTTATCGACAGGGTTCTTGGGCAACTTGGGATGGATTCTGTAACGGAAGGGAATTCTGTAAGCTAATGTTTTGATTGGCATTCCATTCCAAACCTGGATTCTATGCATTTCCCATATCTGTTGACCGAGGCTGCCTTGGAAGATCCCTTCATCGAAGAAGGGTTGCGTAAGTTTCTGTTGGTGCTTTCAGTATCCCTTGGGGTGGCGACCCTCTCGCGGGCTTTGAGTTGGCTGCGCAACATTCCCTACACCCTGCTGCTACTACTGGTTGGACTGGGGCTGGCCACTCTTGATGTGCGCCTGATCAACCTGTCGCCTGAGTTGATTCTGTTCATCTTCTTACCACCCCTGTTGTTTGAGGCTGCCTGGAATATCAAGTGGTCAAATCTGAAGCGCGACTGGTTACCGATTGGCTTGTTTGCCATTATTGGCGTGGTCATCTGCGTGGGTAGCCTATTAGTTGGGCTGCAGCAGTTTGCCGGAGCCTCTTTAGCAACCGCATTGCTAGTGGGGGCTGGGTTGTCGGCAACGGACCCCGTCTCAGTTGTGGCACTATTCCGGGAACTCGGCGTCGATAAGCGGCTCACGACTTTGATGGAAGGCGAAAGCCTTTTCAATGATGGTGTTGCCGTAGTGGCTTATAACCTGTTGTTGGGGCTGGCCCTAGGGATGGAGCAGTTTGCTGTTCCTGTTACCATTTCTCGCTTTTTAGTGTTTGTTGGCATTGGAGTCAGCATTGGTGGCTTAATTGGGTTTGGCATTTCCTTTTTGACCCAGCGATTCGATTTACCGCTGGTGGAGCAATCACTTACTCTGGTTTCTGCCTACGGCACCTATCTAGTGGCGGAGGAATTGGGGGGATCGGGTGTCATCGCGGTGGTAACCACGGGACTGATTTTGGGGAACTTGGGTTCGCGGATTGGGATGAGTCCTCGAACGCGACTTTCGGTTTCAGAGTTTTGGGAGTTTGTGGCGTTTTTTGTGAACTCCATTGTGTTTTTGTTGATCGGTGATCAGGTGATTTTCAATGGCCTGATCGATAACATCGACACCATTTTAATTGCCATCTTGGTTATGAGTTTGGCTCGTGCCGTCAGCATTTTTGTCCTTAGTGCCCTAAGTAACTGGTGGGATCGCTCCGACATTAGTTTCCCGAATCAGATTGTCTTGTGGTGGGGGGGATTGCGGGGGTCGGTTTCCGTTGCGCTGGCGCTTAGTGTGCCGGAAAGCTTGCCAGAGCGGGAAACAATTATTTCCATTGTTTTTGGCGTCATGTTGTTTACTCTAATTGTGCAGGGGCTGACGACGAAGCCTCTGCTGGAAGCGCTGGATCTGTTGGGTGATCAGCCCCTGCGTCAGAGTTTTATCCAGAAGATCGCGCGGCGAGTGGCCTTGAATCGCGTGATCGATGAGCTGCAGGACATTAAAAGCAGGAATGCTATTGATGCCGAGTATTGTGACTACCAAATTGCGCTGGTGGAAGGGCAGCTTAAAGCAGTTCAAGAAGAGGTGAGGGTCCTACAGCGGGATAATCCTGAGCTGGAAGCGCTTCTCATCAATCAAATCAATGAGAGCCTGGTGGCGATAGAGGCTGATACCTATGCAGAATTTATTCGGGCAGGCTATCTGAAGGAGGAAATTACACCGCTACTGGAATCGCTGCTAGAAGGAAAGCAGTCTGAAGAAAATGCTGTCGAACCCGCTTGATAGCAATTGGCGATTTTGGATTTCGGCGTGGGCTCAGTTGCAAGGAATGGGGAACAGGAAGATGTGCTTAATTCGACTGCATATCATTATGGATTGCGCGTCTAAAATGCAAAATTGCTTTTAGGAAATCGGTTGAGTATTGGCGGTTCCGCGCAGCAGGTCCATAATTTCCTCGCAATAGTGGTAAAAGTCAGGGGTGCGACGGATTTCGTAGGCACGATCGCGTCCTAAATCAACCGAGATCTCACGCTGAATTGTCCCTGGTCGTGCCGTCATCACATAGATGCGCTGGGATAGAAAAACCGCCTCGCTGACGTCATGGGTAATCATCAAAATACTGATGCCCAAACGATCCCACAGATCGAGCAGAAACTGCTGCATGGTTTCCTTAGTCTGTACATCCAGTGCCCCAAAAGGTTCGTCCATCAACAGAATTTTGGGATGATTGGCGAGGGCACGGGCGATCGCCACCCGTTGTTTCATGCCGCCTGATAATTCCTTAGGCAAAGACCGTGAAAACGGCGTCAGTCCCACCACGTCGATGTAACGTGACGCCTGTTCGCGACGCTCGCGGCTGCCCACACCTTGAAGCTTCAGGCCAAACTCGACATTCTCCTGCACCGTCATCCACGGATAGAGGGTGTAGTTTTGGAACACCATGCCGCGATCGGCACCAGGGCCAATGATCGTCTGCCCATCCACCGTAATCTCGCCGCCGGTAGGTGTGTCCAGCCCCGCTACCAGACGCAGCAGTGTAGATTTTCCAGAACCAGAAGCACCCACAGCACAGACAAACTCACCAGTTTCAACATGGAGGTTAATGTCTTTCAGAGCGACGAGTGGCCCCTGGCGCGTTTCGAATTGTTTGTAGACTTTGGCAACTTCGAGGTGCATCGTTATTTCACCGCCCACTTGCAAGTCATGCGCATCGCGGCCTGTAAGGAAAGATCGACAATGAAACCAATAAGACCGAGGATGATCAAACAGGCAAAGATATTTTCTGTCTGGAAAAACTTTTGGGAAATAGCGATTCGCTTGCCAAGGCCCCCTTCAGCGGCCACTAACTCCGCTACAATCACTAAGTTCCAGGCCGAAGCCATGTTGACCCGCAAAGTATCAAAAATGCTGGGGACGACATAAGGCATAATCACCTGCATTAACGTTTGCAGGCGGTTGCCTCCTAATGTGTACGTTGTCTCAATCAGATCTTTAGGTACAAACTTGACGGCATCCATAATCATCAGGATGTTGAAAAAGACTGTACCAATGAAAATTAGCGCGATTTTCGGCTCTTCGCCTAACCCCAAATAGATGACTAAGAGAGGTGTGAATGCCGGAGCTGGCATGTAGCGCACAATGCCAATTAAAGGTTCAAAGAGCGATCGCACACTGGCAAATGCTCCCATCGCAATGCCAATAGGGATACCGACCAGAGATGCCAACAAAAAACCTGCCGAAACTCGCAAGAAGCTAGCCAAGGTATCGCTCAGCAAGTAGTCTTGCTGCCACAACCCTATCAGCGCCTCCAATACCATACTGGGCGACGGCAAAAACTTGGGATTCACCCACCCGGTGCTGGCGATGCCCCACCAGAGACAAAAAGGGATCCCCACAGACATGACAATGAGTATCCACTTAAGCGACTGAGGAATATCTTCAGCAATGCGCCAAAAAATAGTCGGTTTTAGACTTTTAGCAGAAGATAACGGAGCCAGAGGCGGATTCGGTGAGATAACAGTCACAGCTAGACCTTAAGAGTTAATAAAACTACAACGTAGAATTCCCCGATTCTGTCTGAGGCTGGTTCCAGTAATTGTGCACAGTGAACATTGGGACTGAAGAGTGGAGCGTAGAGGGTAGAGAGTGGAGGGAGGGTAGAGAGTGGAGAGTAGAGAGTGGAGGGTTAGAGCGTGCAGAATAACCGCATTGTAAAGACGCGACATGTCGCGTCTTGCTCCACTACCCACTACCCCAAGTCCACTCAAATCCACTAACGCATCCACCCCCTTCTACCCTTCTACCCTCCCACTCTTCTACGCATTCTCCTCCGCATAGGCTGTAACGAACTGGTCATCCAGAACGGCTTCGAGATCAGGTTTTTCAGGAATAAAGCCGACTTCGACCATAAAGTCAGCCATGATCTCGGCAGCGTAAGGCATGTGAACCATGCTGTCACCAGGGGAGAACGCTTCTAGGTTGTCTTCTAGGGTAAAGAAGCGAGTACCTTCGAGATAGCGCTCAAAATCCTCCGGGCTAACGTTGGCGCGTTTGGCCATAATTTCGTAGGCCTGTTCCTGATTCTCGTCAATGAAAGCCAGGATATCGAACCAGGTATTTACCAATGCCTGTACGGTTTCTGGTTGGTCGTCGAGGAGTGTTTGGGTAACCACCAGGAGGTCAGGGATGGCACCTGGGAAGGCTGCGGAACTAGTCAGCTCTTTGCTGCCTTCGCGCGTCAAAGCGGTTTCCCAGAAAGGTACCCAGCCCGCAAATCCATCGGCTTGGGCAGCGGCGAAAGCTGTGGCAGCAGCGCCGGTTTCCAGGTTCTTGACAGTGACATCTTTGCGGGATTTTCCAGCTTCTTCCAAGGCCAGGGTGAGCAAAAAGTCACCAACAACCCCTTCTTCCAAAACGACCGTTTTGCCGACGAGGTCATCAATGGTTTCGATCTCTTCGGCGACGATGATTTTGTCGTTGCCAGCAGAGTTATCGTTAACGAGCACAGCGACTTCACCATTTACCGCATCTGCGGCAAAGGAAATGGTGTCGTTAAGGGTCTGGCAGTTAGCATCTAGCTGACCAGCGGCTAAGGCTTCCATAGACTCCAGGTAGCCATCAAACCAGATGAGTTCTACATTGGCACCATTTTTCTCGAAGAGCCCCTCTTCCTCCGCGATCGCCCACGGCCACCAACCAGCCCAACTGCTGTACCCCATGACGATGGGATTTTCATTGGCGGCAACTGGGGCCTCAGTGGGCGTTTCAGCTGCTGTATCAGGAGTATCGCTAGCACCTGTATCAGGTTCCTGAGCGCACGCGATCGTGATGAATAGACTGCAACAAAATGCCAGTAGTATGGGCAAAATCTTTCGGCGTTTCATAGTTTCTCCTAACAAACAGACATCGACAGACAGCAACCAACCTTTGAATTAACCGGAAACTAGCTGAGTTTGCTTCAGGGCAGACCGGACCCAGCCGTACCATGCATCTAGACCTTCTCCCGTTTTGGCTGAAACAGGAATCACGGTGACCCGAGGATTGACTTGGCGAACATTCGCTTCAATTTGGGCTAAGTCCACATCTAAATAGGGAGCTAGATCTGTTTTTGTAACTAACAATACCGTTGCCTCCCGAAACATCACGGGATATTTCAGTGGTTTATCTTCGCCTTCGGTGACACTTAGCAGCGCGACTTTGGCGTGTTCGCCAACCTCAAACTCGGCTGGACACACCAGATTCCCCACGTTTTCGACTAGGACTAGGTCCAGGTTTTCAGGCGTGTGCTCATGGGCCAGGGTATGCAGTCCTCCTGCCACCATGCGAGCATCCAGGTGGCAGGCGCGTCCTGTATTGATAGCAATCACGGGTACACCATATTGACGCAGGCGATCGGCATCGAGTTCGGTGGTCATATCGCCTTCAATGACGGCGATGCGTAGCGTTGGACTCAGGGCTGCCAACGTCCTTTCGAGGAGGGCGGTTTTGCCTGCGCCAGGACTACTCATAATGTTGAGGCAGGTAATCCCCCATTCGTCAAAATGGGCACGGTTGTGATCAGCTCCCGTTTGGTTGGCGTGGAGCAGATTGATGCCAAGGGTTTCGTCAATGATTTGATGCATATTAAGGGATGTAGATGGCGTGGGGATAGGGGTAAAAGGATAGGGGCATTGGGCGATCGGTAACGCAGGGGCGAGGCATTGGGTGAATATACTTTTGGTAATGGTCCGAATCTTTGTGCCCCAATGCCTCGCCCCTGTACGGAATATCGAGATGCCCCAATGCCTCGTCCATAGGGAAAATAGAGAAATAGCGGTCAGAAGAATTTCAGATAGCGTTGGATTTCCCAGTCAGAGATATGAGTGTGGTAGTCCTCCCATTCTTGGCGTTTGAAATCAACATAGGTGCGGTACATCAAAGGTCCCATGACAGCTTCGCTGAGAGGGTCTTGCTCAAAGGCCGCGATCGCCGCCTGCAGCGTATTCGGCAATAAATCAATTCCCATGCCACTGATTTCTTCGAGCGAGTAGGTGTACATGTTTTCGGTATGGGGCTCACCGGGATCGAGTCCTTCGCGAATTCCTTCCAAGCCTGCAGCTAAAATCATGGCTGCGCCTAGATAGAGATTGGTCGAGATATCAGCCGCACGGCACTCGACACGACCCCCTGCAAGGGGAATTCGCAGCATATTGGTGCGGTTATTGTTGCCGTAACAAATGTAAATCGGAGCCCAGGTAAAGCCAGACATGCTGCCCTGGCGGATCAGTCGCTTGTAGCTATTTACGGTTGGACAGGTCACAGCAACAATTGCTTTAGCATGGCGAAGAACGCCTGCAGTAAACTGATAACCCAGTTTAGAAAGCTTGCAACCCCGGGGATCATCAGGGGCTTCAAACAGGTTTTTGCCGGTTTCTATATCGGCTAAAGACATGTTGTAGTGGGCACCACTCCCGGTCTTATCGGAGGCAATCTTAGGCATGAAGGAAGCAAAGTAACCTTGCTGTCGGGCGAGTTCTTTCACCATGAGCCGAAAAAAGGTGAGACGATCGGCCATCGTCAAGGCATCTGTATAGTCGAAGTCAGTTTCGAACTGGCCTTGGGCGTCTTCGTGGTCAAAGGAATAAACATCCCAGCCCAGCCCATTCATAGCACTGACAATGGTGTCCAAAATCTTATAGTTGTCCAGAAGGGTGGGGACATCGTAAGCGGCTTTGGCCAGGGTGTCGCGATCGCTAATCGGCCCATAACTGCCGTCGGCCTTATCTTTGAGGATAAAAAACTCCGTTTCGATCCCTAAATTGAAAACGTAGCCCATGGCCTTAGCCTGTGCCACCACATTCTTGAGAATGGAACGACAACAGGCTTCAAAAGGTTTCCCTTGTAAATACAAGTCACTGGCAAACCAGGCAACTTCGGAATTCCACGGTAATATCGTTACCGAATTAGGGTCTGGCATTGCTGCAACTTCTTCATCGCTGACCTCCTGAGGTATGCCATCCAAAGCTGCACCCGTGAATAATTCGGAGCCGTTCATCATTTGTCCCAGATGAGCAATAGGCACCATTTTGGCCTTGCACATGCCATGAATATCCACATAGCTAGCGAGGGCATATTTCACTCCTTGGGATTCCAGGGAGGATTTGAGGGATGCAATTTCGGGAGTGAGTTGGGTAGCCACTGAAGAACCTCTAGCAATTAGCGAATGAAGGGAAACTTGTGCGACTTCGATACATCTAATCAACGCAGTATTCTGACGGATGATTTTGACCCTCTGTAAGGGGAGCAGCCTTGCGTTCTATTGCGCCCTACGCATCCAACCATGCGCCCCTCCAGTCTTGATAGCTAAGGAACCGATGTCGGCAGCGCGGCATACTCCACCCGGTCGATTTTCAATTCCCGCCCCGAACGAATGTCATCCATTGGGGCATGACAGGTCGGACAGGCATACTGCAGTCCTATTTCAGGCTGATATTCAGCCTGACACGAATGACAAAACGCAATCAGGGGTGTTTCCTGAATCACCAACTCAGCACCCTCCAAAAACGAGCCTTTAGTTTGCACGTCGAAGGCAAATTGTAGGCTCGCAGGTTCCACGCAGGTAAACCGTCCTACGGTCAAATGCACCCTCGCCACCGGGGGCTTTTCCGGCTGGGACTCCCACCACTCCCGCACGGTCATGATTAGCGCTTGGGTCATGTCGGTTTCATGCATCAGGTATCGCTTTACTCCCAAGCCTGATCGACGTTCATATTGGCCTCAGCATGAATGTAGCTAGGCTTCTCTTGTCGCGGCAGTTGGCCGGAAATCACTAGGTGAGCCATGGCATCACAAATAACACGGGTTGCCATTAAGGATGTCATGTCACTGATGTCATAGGGAGGAGAGACTTCTACGATTTCCAGCCCGCAAACGGGAGCCGATTGAATAATCCGCTTCAGCAGGTAGAGCGCTTCCCGAGGGAGTAAACCACCCGGTTCAGGCCAGCCTGTGCCAGGGACAAAGCCTGCATCAATGCAGTCGATATCAAAGCTGATATAAACGCAGTCGGTGCCGTCTAGTGCTTTCTCTAAGGCAAAGTCAGCCGCTGCATCCAGCCCCATCTCAGTGATGTCTGTGACGGTCAGGATATTCGTACCCCGTTCACGGCAAACCTTGACGCCCTGACGAGGTACTTGCCAGCCACCAATCCCCAACTGCATAAGGTTTTTGGCGGGAGCATTGGCCATATTGGTCGCATGAAACCAGGGACAGGTATGCATCCGCTCATCCAAATCGGTTTCTTGAGTATCCACGTGGCGATCAAAGTGGATAATGCCGACTTTTTTATCCCCTAGATGGCGACAGACGCCCCGGACTGTCGGAAAACCGATGGAATGGTCGCCACCCAGGATAATGGGAAAGGCTCCAGAACTGAAAATATGAGCAATGCCTTTGGAAATCTGGTCAAAGGACTTTTCATTATTGGCGGGAATGGTAAAGATATCGCCGACATCACAGAGGGTGATTTGCTCTCGCAGATCTACTCCCAATTCAAAGTTATAGGGAGTGTAGAGAGCTGAAATGCGACGAATTCCCTGGGGCCCAAATCGGGTGCCCGGTCGATAGGTCGTTCCTGAGTCGTGGGGTACCCCAACGATCGCAACGTCGTAGTTCCCCACCTGTCGCACATCTTCCAAATAAGGGGCCTTCAGAAAAGTGTTGATCCCGGCAAAGTGAGGCAGTTCCCCTCGTGAGAAGTTGGGAATGGTGCGATCGCGAATACTTGCAGCGGCTTCCAGACCATACTCCAAACCCTGACTGACTTCCTGTTGCCAACCAGTCATTGGCAAACGTGTTTCTTTTTCTAAGGCTTGACTGGCCTCTGTGGGGCTTTGAAATAGCGGCTCGTCACTCATGAAATCTCCTCAGACTAATTACCCTGACAAACTGTGTGAATGGCAAAAACAAAACCCGAGAGATGACGAAGGTAACTCTCCTTCGTATCACCTCCCGGGCTTTTATCCCGCCGTGTGCTGGACTCACAACAAGGCCAAATCATGGCCTTGGTTTGCTTTCTTGCTTGTCCAGTGGTTCCTCTCGGACCAGACACTTCAAGTCAAACTCAAAGCCGGAACCCTAGAAACCAAATTGCTATTCATTAAGTTTGTAGTGCAGTGCTCCTTTGTGGAAGTCACTGACAATTTTCTAACAAGGTCAAAACATCGAAACCGTAACCAACGTTACGGAATAGCTGACTTCTTGACACCCAACTCCTATTCGCAAACCTTTACAATTGATGAAGATAAGCTATGGGCAGGCTTTAGTCATGATTACTCATTTCACCGCATCTAGTCCCGAGGCAGTTGCTTACTCTCCTGCAACACAGCAACGGGCAGAACGGGCAGCTAAGTGCTCACCGTTTCGATTAAAGTTGTTTCAGGTGTTGCGATCGCAGAGTGTCTCGCTGCAAGAATTGACTGATAGCACTGGTATTCACAAAGGTTATACACGCATACCCCTAGGCGAGTTAGCCGCAGAAAATGAACTTCTGTGGCTGTTGGCCGTGGGACTGCTGCGACGGGAGGTTGATGGCCAAGGGCTGACCGATAGCTTTCGCCTGACACCTTTAGGCAGACAATTGCTTGATCGTTGGCAACTGTCTGAAACTGTAGATTTAAAGCCGCATTTTCAAGATCACTTATATAATTCCTTGAGTCGATGGCTACGGCTGCCGGGATGGTTGCAAAACTAAGGCAGACCTATACCTTCTTCCCGGATTTTCTTACGGCGGGTAGTAGTCATTTGAGCTAGGTGCACCTCAAAATATCTCCCCTGGAGGATCCTATGAAATCCATTATGGTGGTGGGCACCACATCTCATGCTGGTAAATCCATGGTGGCAACTGCCCTCTGCCGTATTTTGAGTCGTCGGGGCTGGCGTGTAGCCCCCTTTAAAGCCCAAAATATGGCTCTCAATGCCTATGTAACGAATACAGGTTCTGAGATCGGGTACGCTCAAGCCGTGCAGGCGTGGGCTGCTAAGGTTTCTCCTCAAGTGGAGATGAATCCCATCTTGCTAAAGCCTCAGGGCGATATGACCTCTCAAGTTGTCCTACGGGGACGTCCTGTAGGCCGAACGAGCGCGCGAGAATACTACAGCAAATTTTTTGAAACGGGTTGGCAGGCAATTCAGGAGAGCTTGGCTCGATTAGAGCAGGAATTTGACTTTTTAGTCTGTGAAGGTGCTGGCAGTCCTGCTGAAGTGAACCTGAAAGAGCGCGATTTAGCAAACATGCGGATTGCTAAACGATTGAATGCCCCAACTGTATTGGTCGCTGATATTGACCGCGGTGGTGTATTTGCTCATATCGTTGGCACCTTAGAACTGCTAGAGCCGGATGAACGAGACCTGATTAAGGGCATCGTCATCAATAAGTTTCGTGGCCAGCGAGAACTGTTGCAATCTGGTATTGATTGGTTGCAAGAGCGAACAGGAATCCCAGTGATTGGTGTAATTCCCTGGCTAGAGCAAGTTTTCCCTGCCGAGGATTCTTTGTCTTTGCTCGATCGGCAAACCAACAAAACCTCTGCTGAGCTGACAGTTGCGGTTATTCGGCTACCTCATATCTCCAATTTCACCGACTTTGATCCGTTAGAATCCGAATCTTCCGTACAGGTTCGCTACCTTAGCCCTAAAGATGATCTGGGTTATCCGGATGCAGTGATTTTGCCCGGAACAAAAACCACCATATCTGACTTGCTCGTTTTGCAGCGGGCTGGGATGGCGGAAGCCATTCAGGACTACGCAGCCGCAGGTGGTACCGTCCTGGGTATCTGTGGCGGTTTTCAACTCATGGGTGAGTTTCTAGCTGATCCTGAAGGGGTCGAAGGACAAGACGGACGTTACAAAGGATTGGAATTGATCCCGATCCGAACGGTAATTACGCAGAAAAAAATTGCTCGTCAACGAACCACAACCTCACAATATCCGCAAGCGGGGCTACCCATTTCAGGGTATGAATTGCACCAAGGACGCACTCAGCTCGTTCCGCCTCAAGAAGGCGATGCGAATACACCTAGATTCGATTTTCTGTTCGACGATCGCTCATTAGGCGTTGTCGATACTAGTCAGTCCGTTTGGGGTACTTATTTACACGGCCTTTTTGATAATGGTCCTTGGCGTCGGGCCTGGCTCAATCGCCTACGCAAACAGCGAGGGTTAGGCTCCTTGCCGACCGGTGTTGCGAACTATCGTGAACAACGCGAAATGATGCTGGATGTCCTAGCTGATTCAGTCGAGGCTTATATTGATCTAGAGCCGTTGTTGCATTAACCATCACCCCCAAACCGAACTATGGTTGCTAACGATTTGCGTTCTCTCGGAATTCCCCCCAATGCTTGGCAAGTCAACGAAGATGTAGCAGACCTGACGCGACCCGCGTTACCTTCTCGTCCCGTTACGTTTGGTACTGATACCAAGAAACTCACTATAGATTTGACTAAAACGGCCTGTCTGGTTGTGGATATGCAGAATGACTTTTGTCATCCAGACGGGTGGTTGGCATCCATTGGGGTAGATGTCAGTCCAGCGCGATCGCCCATTCAACCCCTGACCAAGCTGTTACCCAAACTACGGCAGGCAGATATTCCCATTCTCTGGGTTAACTGGGGCAATCGTCCCGACTTACTGAATATCAGCCCGGCGCTCCGCCATGTTTATAACCCAACGGGTACGGGAGTCGGGTTGGCTGATCCACTTCCCAAAAATGGCGCACCAGTGCTCACCAAAGGTAGTTGGGCCGCAGCTGTTGTGGATGAACTGCCTCAGGGATCGACCGATATTTGGGTTGACAAGTACCGCATGAGCGGTTTTTGGGATACGCCGTTAGATAGTATTTTGCGGAACTTGGGTAAAACAACCCTGCTGTTTGCAGGCGTTAATGCCGACCAGTGTGTGTTGTGTACCCTGCAAGATGCTAATTTTCTAGGCTATGACTGTATTTTGTTGCGGGATTGTACCGCTACGACCTCACCCGATTATTGTTTTCAAGCCACGGTTTATAACGTGAATCAATGCTTTGGCTTTGTGACAGATGGTGAGACGCTGACATTAGCTATGGGCTGATCTCTCTAAAATACAGATGAGCTATGCCCTGCCAATCCACCGTACGGGCGTGGGGATTGGGCTTATCTTCATCATCTTGTACAGGCAAGGCATGGGGCATATCGATATTCCATATGGGCAAGACATTGGGTGAATATCCTTTTGGTAATAGTCTGAATATTTGTGCCCCCATGCCTCGCCCCTGCCCTCCAATTGAATTTTGATTTATCCTCCCGATCACCTATGAACACAACGACTGCACCAACCATTGACTGGGATGCTTTTATCGCCAATCTAGGCGCGATCGAGGTGATCCGCGATCGTACCCAAATTGAGAAACTTTCCAAGGATTACTACTATTTCAGTCCCATTCTGCAGTCGCAACTGGCCGATAAAACCGCAGACTTGGTTGTACGCCCCACCTCTGAAGCTGAAGTGTTGAAAGTTGCAAAAGCCTGCGTGGCGGCCCAAATACCTCTTACGGTGAGGGGGGCAGGAACTGGCAATTATGGGCAATGTATTCCTTTGGATGGAGGGATCATTCTTGATTTGAGTCGGATGAATGCCGTGAAATGGATACGCCCGGGCATCGCGTGCGTGGAGCCTGGAGCTAAGCTTGCCGCCATTGATAAGGTGACCCGTCCCCAAGGGTGGGAAATTCGCATGTACCCTTCTACTTATCGAACTGCGACAATAGGCGGCTTTATTGGTGGGGGAAGTGGTGGCATTGGTTCAGTGACGTATGGTCAGTTGCGCGATCGCGGCAATCTGATCGCGGTACGCGTAGTCACGCTAGAAGATGAACCCAGGGTCATTGAACTGCGGGGTGACGACGTGCAGCAAGTCAATCATGCCTACGGCACCAATGGCATCATCACCGAACTCGAAATTCCGTTAGGCCCTGCCTACCCTTGGGCAGAAGCCATTGTGACCTTTGATGACTTTATGACGGCGGCACAGTTTGGTCAGGTTCTAGGCGATTCCGATGGCTTAATCAAAAAACTCATCAGTATTCACGCAGCTCCCATTCCAACTTACTTTGCCGCACTGCGACCCTATTTGCCAGAGGACAGCCATGCGGCACTAGTGATGATAGCAGAACCTTCCATGGAGCTATTCGCAGCGCTTGTGCAAGAATTTGGGGGCACAATCACCTACCGCAAGGCAGCCGAGGATGCGGGTAAAGGAGCCATGTTGGCAGAATTTACCTGGAACCATACAACCCTTCATGCCCGCAACGTTGATCCCTCACTGACTTATCTACAAACGCTATTCCCCTATGATCCGGACTTAAAGCTAATGCAGCACATGTATGAGCATTTTGGGGATGAAGTAATGATGCACCTGGAATATCTGCGGATGAATAGTACAATAGTACCGGCAGCGTTGCAATTAATCCGATTCACGACGCCAGAGCGTTTACAGGAAATCATTCGTTATCACGAGGACAACGGTGCCTTTATTGCCAATCCGCATACCTATATCCTGGAGGATGGTGGACGCAAGGAAATTGATACGGCTCAAGTGGACTTTAAGGCTCAAGTGGATCCATATGGATTACTTAATCCTGGCAAGATGCGTGGCTGGCTGGAACGCAAATCTGCTTGAGACAGTTTGAAGAGAGGGCGATCGCGTATCCATCACCAATAATGTCCTTTACACTCGTATTTGAAACTGGCAATCACCCCTGAGCTAACGGAACGAGCCCATGCAGCGACATTACCTACGAGATTTTGATGCGCTTGATTTTAGTAACCGGGTAGGGCTGGGGCTCACGGTTGCCTTCTCCATATTTTTACTGCTTTTGCTACTCAAGCTCCTGATGCCTTGGTTGCTATTGCTAGGCGTCCTTTATGGTGTTTGGTATGGTTGGCAACGTCGTCGTCAATATCAGCAGCAGCTTTACCAATGTTTTTATGAATGCCTGCAGGCTAATCATGGCCGCATTAGTGTAATCGACTTTGCGATGGCAGCTCGTATTACTGGCCCCCGTGCCCGGAAATTTCTGGATGCCCGAGCCAAAGATTTCTTCGCCGAGTTTGAAACTTCCGTGCATGGCGATATATTTTATACATTTAGAACCCCTCAATCACCTTCGGATCTATCTTCCAAAATTTCTAAAATCCTCTAGATTCAAGCAATACAATAAGGGACAGTTCACCTTTTTCTTTTTATAGGAACGTTCTGTAAAAGCTTTGTTAAGCATCCTTAAGTACCCGGATTCTTGGGATTCTGAAGAGTATGGAGGAATGGTAGATGCACCCTGATATAAATCTCCGACCATTCTGGGCGGGGATTTTTTTTATCTGAAATTATGCTTGCTTTTGTAATCTCATAGCGATTTGCATTCGGCTTAAACATAATGAGGCTATTAAAGTGTAGAGTTCTCTTCCTTTTGAAGACTAGACGAAATAGGATTTTGTATATTCATAATTTTGTTTCTAAAGCTTTCTTCTACCAGGAACATTTGAAGAACATTCGTGATGTCTTAAAAGACTTAAAGACCCGATGAAGCAGTCCGGATTAGCAAGGCATATATGAGAACAAGGGAATGGTAGATGCACCCTGATAGCAATCCCCGACCGTTCTGGCCGGGGATTTTTTTTGCTTTGATTTGTCTGGGGAAGAAAAAATATCGAGAAATGGCATGACGCTTTGCCAGTAGGGCGTATAAAGATTATTTCATTGCTTCAAAGCTAAAGAAACTAATGAATTAGTCCGGATCAACAAGACATATATGAGAACAAGGGAATGGTAGATGCACCCTGATAGCAATCCCCGACCATTCTGGCTGGGGATTTTTTGTTTTTCTTGAGAAAAGAAAAAGTATCGAAGTCTTCAACACGTTTTTATAAACTAAAGGATAGAGATTATTTCATTGCTTCAAAGCTGAAAAAACTAATGAATTAGTCCGGATCAACAAGACATATACAAGAACAAGGGAATGGTAGATGCACCCTGATAATAATCCCCGACCGTTCTGGCCGGGGATTTTTTGTCTATTACGACAGGCGCATCAATAAAATTGCCTGTGGTTTAACTGGGTGTAGAGGATTCAATATTTTTCTCCTCAATAGCTGTGGCTTCGTTGAGATCAGAAGCTTCAGACCCAGTTGTTTCCACTTTTGGGGTTTCTGTAAAAGCCTCCTCAGAAGTTACGGACTCAGGAATTTCTGTTTCGGTATTCGGAGCTTCTTCAGGCGCAAAAGTTTCTGGTGCAGCCTCGTCGTCTGAGGCTGGAGCTTCGGGAGTTACTTCAGTTACTTCGTCAGATGGGGTAATCGGTTTGTTTTCTTCGGCCACAGCAGCGACTGTAGCTACAGCTTCTGTACTCTCTTCTGGTTCCGCTTCCGCTATGGGTCCTTCCGGAGCCGCTGTTTCAGTACTTGGCACTTCAGAAGGGGCTGCTTCGGTTGTAGGAGTTTCAGGCGTAGACGTCGCTACTTCTGCATCTGAAGATGGTGTTTCTTCGGCTGCAGGCATCTCAGTGACTGAGGTTTCAACAGCGGCTGCTTCGACGGTGGATGTCTCAGGAGCTGCCGTTGCTGTATCTGATGCTTCAGGAGACGTTTCTTCGACAGTGGTTATCTCAGGAGCTGCTGTTTCAGCTGTCACTGTTTCGGAAGGTGCTGCTTCAACGGCGGGAGTTTCCGGAGCCACTGTTTCAGCAACTGGTGCTTCAGGAGGGGCTGTTTCGACAGCGGGAGCCTCAGGAACCGCTGCTGCTTCGACAGTAGTTTCAGGAAGAACCTCCACGGTTGTAGGGGCTTCAACTACAGTTTCTTCAGGTTCCGGTGTTTCTACCTTGGCCCGTGGCTTGGGCCCTCGCATCAAAGCCGGAGGAACAGCAGGCTTCCTTTCTTCCTGATCCCGACGGCCTTTGCCGCGTTTCCCTTTGCGGCCTCTGTTGCCTTTATCTTGGCGATCGCCCCCGCGTCCCTCGCGATCGCTTTTGCCTTCACTCTTTTCACGAGCAAGTCGTTCCGACTTTTTGATAGGACGCTCAACCATAGCTCAAGATTTCTTAACGCCTCAACGATACTACCCCGAAAGGGTGATCCTGCCCTCATGAGCTGTAATTCCAAGATGACTTTTGTGATTCCAAGATGACGTTTCACGCTACAAGGTTGGCAGTCATGATGTGTATGCGCTAGAAGTTAAGCGGTGATATCTATATGAATGTTCCAAGCGAATGTTCGGATTGATACAGAGTCCTGAGAACAACGGCGATAGGGTGTAGAGGCATTTAGATCAAGACCCGTAGCTCTCTAAGGACGCTTGAACACGGACCCACAGAGCAAAGCATGGTTGCTCAGATACAAACTCCATCAGGGTTTTCCTGACTTCCTTAAAAGAATGTGAAAAACGTGGTTAGAATGAGATCTTGGAGTAATGGAGATTTGCCATGTTTGTTCGACTGGCAGAACAGCACAGGCGTTTTGTGCAAGATCTAGTTATGAATCTGCAGGCGTTAGCAACTGTCCTGGAAGGCCGAGGATACCTGGCTTCTTGCTACACCTGCGGTGGGCAAATGAATAGTGCCTCTTTTATGGTCAGCTTGGGAGATAGTCACCTGATTCGCTTCTTAGTGTCTGACTACGGAATTACTTGGACTGAGATGCGCGATGATCGTGAACTCATGAAGCTGGAGGGGGCAGAAGCGATCAACCAGCTGCAGGAGCTTGCTGACTTGGTCAAATATCGTGTTAAGCCTTCTGAGTGCAAGCCAACAGTAGGCCAGAGAATATAAATCTGCCGCCGTTGCCTCCTACAGTTTTCAATTTGTTGGTTGCCTTTTGCGACGGTATCTCTTTCTGGTACTGTCTGGCGTGAATGCCCTGACTATTGAAGTCTGTAGAGCTTCAGGTTGACAGCCAGATTGACTGGTGGGTCTATTTTTGCTGTCGAGTACTAGTTGTGCTTGGCGCAAATGAGGCTACCATTTAGAGCCATCCTAGAGGTTCATCTTATGGCTCGTCTCGCTCCCGCCCCGCTGCACCTATCCGACCAAGAACGAGCCGACCTTCACACCCTGCTCAGTCGCCATAGCACAGCACAACAGATTGCCCTGAGAGGGCACATTATTCTGCTAGCCGATGAAGGCAAAAATCATCGCGAGATTGCCCGAGAGTTGAATATTAGCCGCGATATGGCCCGACTCTGGCGTCAGCGTTGGCTCGCGCTCGCGCCAACCGATAGACCGGTTGCCGAGCGCTTAGCCGATGCCCCTCGCCCCGGTGGACCCGCCACCTTTACTCTAGAACAAACCCTTCAACTGTTTGCTTTGGCTTGTGAAAACCCTGCAGACAGTCGGCGTCCCATCAGTCATTGGACGCCGCGAGAACTGGCGGATGAGATGGTAAAACGCGGTTGGGTCGAGGGGATCTCGCCTCGGCATGTGGGGCGTCTGTTAGCCGAAGCCGATTTGAAGCCCCACCAGTCGCAATCCTGGCTCAATCCCCCCCCGACCCACAGTTTAATGAAAAGGTCAAAGATATCTGTGACCTCTATTTGAGTGCGATAGAGCGGGCTGAGCGCGGGGAGCGCACCCTCTCAATCGATGAGATGACCGGCATTCAAGCCCTAGAACGGTGTGCCGCCGACCAAGCGATGCGACCCGGTCAACGCGAACGGCAGGAGTTTGAATATAGCCGTCATGGAACCCAAACCTTGATTGCCAGTTTTGATGTGGCCACAGGACGTATTGTTAAAGGTTCGGTGGGCGATACCCGCAATGAAGCAGACTATCTCGCCCACCTCCAATCAGTGATATCCACTGACCCTAAGGCCACTCAATGGCATCTGGTGATGGATTGCCTCAACACGCATCAATCGGAAGCACTGGTGCGATATGTGGCTGAGCTTGACGGTCTCGATATCGACTTGGGGGTTAAAGGCAAATCGGGTATTCTTCAATCGATGGCAACCCGAGCGGCTTTTTTAACGGAGCCCACCCACAAGGTGGTTTTCCATTTCACCCCCAAGCACTGTTCTTGGCTCAATCAAATCGAGATTTGGTTTTCTATCTTAGTGAGAAAGTTACTGCGAAGGGCCAGTTTCTGTAGTACGGCTGACCTGAAGGCCAGGATCTTAGATTTCATTGCCTATTTCAATGACACGATGGCCAAGCCGTTCAAATGGACTTACCAAGGGAAGGCTTTGAAGGCTTGAAAAATGGTAGGGGTATTCCCGCCAGGGAGTACTAGTTACATCACCAACTGCCAGTGGCATCACTCATGACGCTGGTGCGATGCTCCCAACGGTAAAAGGGAGGTTGGTTTTTGGGGTTAGGTGCGATGGATCGTATCACTAACTGGCGGGGAGTCCTGACTGACTGGCCGCTAGAATTCGTTTTCAAGTGTTGCTCTGGTTATGCTCGTAGCAAGACAACATTTCAGTGACCCGCTGTTGGTTGGCCAGAAACTCATCCATTAGCTCGAAATGGCCTTCGAGTATCACCCTGCGGCAATTTTCAGTATCAACCGAATGAGACTGTTGATAGTCTGCCATTATTGCGCAGTCAGTTTCTTGTTCGATGGTGTAGGTGGCGGCTGTGACTGAGCTTGCTTCTGACGTGGTGAGGGGGATTGGAGCGATCGCCGCCGCCACTTCCGGTGGGCGCGGCGACAAGGCATCGGGTGCCTCAGCCGGTATGATACGACTCTCCTGGTTGCCTGTGGATGCTACTGGTTGGCTACTCGGTGGCTGCGGTGGTGTTGCCTGACCATGGGGATTGACAGAATCCTGGGAATTGGCAGAAATAAGTTTTGCCCGAATTTGTTCGACAAACTCCGGTTTGAGGCTCATCCGGGGTAAGAGAAGATTTAAGGTGGGCGAGGGTTTAGGGGGATTGACGGGAACTTCTAAGGTGATTTCCTGGACATCCCGATGTTTGTAGAGGGTTGCCAGATTGAGCGCGCGACCATGGATAAATAGCTTGGCCAGCAGTTGTTGAATCGCCCGCAAGCCCGTTTGCCGTTGATTGTTGCTGGCGATCGCTAGATGATCTTGTCCCTTCAGAATGTCATCGACAAACGCCGTGAGGTTGCTGCCTGCCCCGACTTCAATAAACGTTCTGACGCCCTGGCTATAGAGTTTTTCAATCGTCTCACGGAAGCGCACGGGGAGAGACCACTGACGTAGAGCTAACATTCGTACTGCTGGCGCATCTTGCGGATATAGCTCAGTAGTGGCGCAGCTGTAGAAAGCAATTGATTGGGGCTTTTCGTTGATTTCTATCAGGTCGTAGTGGGCCTTTAAAGCATCGCCAACTTGCTCAAATAGGGGTGTGTGATAAGCGCGATCGAAAGGCTGAGGGACACAGATGCCGCCAACTTGCTTGATTTGATTAGCGACCGCTTCGCTGGCAGCTGACGTCGCAAATAAAAGCAGCTGACTTGGGCAATTATCGGCAACTAAATGTACCGAACCGGCAAAGCGTTCAATCAGTTGCTGGACAAATTCATACTCCACCGCTCCGACCGACATGATCACGCCAGTTGGAATACGATGATCAGTCTGCCAGTTGCGATAAATCTGATTGAGGTGCCGCAAATGCTCCATCATTTGGCTGCGCGATTTCACTGCAGAAACCCCGATCGCACTAGCAGCGGTATGTTCTCCTGCACTATGGCCAACCACGACATCACAGTTCACCTCAAAGTCGCGCAGCAGTTCGTAGAGTCCCATACTGGCGGCGAACAGTGCCTCCGTGGCCAGGTCGCCTGCATATAGCTGGTCAGCCGCCCATTGTTTGACCTCAGGTGTTAGCGTTGTGGGCGGTGGAAAAATTAGGTGGCTGGGTGGAGTTTCGCGCGGAAACGTTTCGTCCAAAAAGTCGAACCAGTCGCGAATTTGGGGGAAGTAAAGACAAGCGTCCGCCAGCATATTAGGATACTGAGCTCCTTCGCTCGAAAAGAGGAAGGCTGTTTGCCCCGGATCGGTTTGATTGGCGGCATAGTAGATTCCTCCTCTTATCTGCAACTGTGTCTTTTGAGTGGCAGCGATCTTGTCAACAGCGCGTTCCAGTTTTTGCTGCAAATCTTCGATGGATTTAACCATCATCGCTAGACGATGACTGCCACTCTCTTTTTTTGACAGGGTGTAAGCTAAGTCTGCCAAATTCGTTTCCGGAGCCGCTGCCAGGAACGTTTGTAGCTGCTGAATGCTGGCTATCAGCGCCTCACGCCCATTGGCAGACAAGAGGCAGAGTTCTGTAGGCCATTGCTGAGGCACGGCAGCCGGTGGGAGGTTGATGGGTAGCCCCGTTGCTGAAGGCAGGGAGCGTTCGGGAGTGTATTCTTCCAGGATGGCGTGAGTGTTAATACCGCCAAACCCAAATGCATTAACGCCCGCTCGTCGTGGTGCAGCTCCCGTATGAATCCAAGGTCTGGCTTCAGTGTTGACATAAAACGGTGTTGCCTCAATCCCTAACTCGGGATTTACTTCATCACACAGGGTCGGGGGTAGGGTCTTGTAATAGAGCGATAGGGACGTTTTAATCAGGCTGGCGACCCCAGATGCTGGAATGCAATGCCCAATCATGGATTTAACCGAACCGAGCGCGCATTTAGGGATGTGGCCTTGGCGATCGCCAAAGATTTGCCGCAGGGCTTTGATTTCGGTTTGATCACCCAGTGGAATGCCAGTGCCGTGCGCTTCCACTAAGCCGATAGTGTGCGGATCAATGCCTGTTTCTTGATAGGCTCGAGCAATCGCTAGCATTTCTCCTTCTAGTCTGGGCGCAAGCATTCCCAGGGCTTTGCCATCACTGGCCATGCCCACCCCTTTCACGACCGCGTAGATGCGATCGCCATCCCGTTGCGCATCTTCTAATCGCTTGAGGACCAGGAAGCCGACCCCTTCGCTCAGTAACGTGCCGCCAGCGGTGCGATCAAAGGGGCGGATTTGACCGCGCGAGAGCGCGTTGAGTTGACAGAATAGTTGATAGATGACCGGCGGCATCGATGCCTGAACCCCGCCCGCCAACATCATGTCACAGCGACCCGTTAGCAATTCCTCCACCGCTAGTTTTACGGCAATTAAAGAAGAGGCACAAGCCGCATCAATCAAATAGTTCGGCCCCATTAAATCCAGCCGATTAGCAATTCTGCCGGAAGCCACATTAGAAACCAGCGTCGGGGCTTTTTCGACTGGTGCTGTGGGGAGGCTGGCGATCAACTCCTGGCGGATTGTCCCTAATGTTTTGTCATCTAGTTCAGGTAAAAACTGACTGAGTAAATCAAGTGTTTGATCTAGTACAAAGCCGTACTGTAAGCCCGTGACATCGCCTCGGTTAGGGTTAGAACCTCGCCCCAAAATAATGCCGGTATTTTCGCGGTTAAAGGATCGGGTTAAGTAGCCAGAATCTTGCAAGGCATCGCGGGCCAGCTTCAGAGAGAGAAAGTGGCTGGGGTCACCATCCACCGAAGTGGGTGGGATGCCAAATTCCAACGGATTGAATTCAGCGAGTTTGCCCAATAACCCCACCTGACGCGTATAAATGCGGGCTAAATCTTCGCCAGGGCGGGAGGTGGGGTCAAAATAAGGACTCGCCCACGCCTCCGGAGCTTCTTGGATGCTATAGGTCTTACTGAGGATATTATGCCAGTAGGCATTGATATCCTTGGCTCCAGGGAATAAGCCGGCCATGCCAATGATCGCGATGTCAGTTGCGGGCCTCATGACGGTCTCCTTTGGGTGAATCCGAGTCTGAATTGGGCGTTAAACCACATCCACTTGGAAAACTGAAGTTTTTTCTTAGACAAAAACTGAGGATCTGGATATGTTACAGATATGAATGAAGGCGTTCAGCATTGGCCCACCAAGCGATTGAGTGCTTGGCTGCAGGTCACTTCCATATCCTGAAGCTGCAAGAGAACCTGGTTGTTCTGATCAATAAAGAGAGCGTCGGAGACCATCATTGCGGCATCAAAACGTTTAACCCGCCATTCGACCTTTACCGTTTGCCTTGGGTGAAACGACCCATAGCGCACTACACGACCAAACCGTGACGGTAAATTGCCTGTTTGGCCATGAATGTGGGTCCACATCAGTCCTATTTGCAAAGACACATCGACTAAGCCGGGGTCAAATAGCCAGCCAGTCCGGGGCGCTTCTGGGAACGTGTTGAGCCAGACATGCGGCAGACTGGGTTTGACTTGGGCCTTGATACCTTGTTCATTGAAACAGTCAATAGCAGTCAGCAACTGAAACTGTGGTCCGTGAAAGCAGTAATTGCGATAAGCGGTTGCCACCTCTAGACCAGGACTGGCTTGGAGAGCCGTAATTTTAGCGGTAGGTGTGACTTTTATTTGGGGTTGGAGGATGAATTTGACCCGATAGAAGATCCTTTGCGTTACTGCATCCACGATTTCGCTGACGACTTCTAAGGCCGTGGCATCGGCATGCGTGGAGGCTCGTGCTTTGAGCTGTATAGGTTGTCCAGCTTCAGTACCGAGCACAATGCCACCCAACACCCGCAAGTTGTGCGCTTCACAAACCACCCACTCAGGCCATGCCGCTTGCACAAATTCGGCCAATAGTTCTAGGGCACACGCTGCCGCGACGACAGGTTTGCCATCAATACGGTGATCTTGTAAGAAGGGATAATTGGCCAGGGAAAGCGTCTGCTCTAGGGTGACAGTACTGTTGGGCTGGACTTGGGGTAGCGCGGTGAGCAAGGGAAAGCCTGTAGACTCACCGATGTCGCTTTGATTGCCATGTTCATCTGGATGCGACAGTTCGTGGAAGTTCCCTGCAATCAGTTCCACTGTTTGGCGATCGCCCCCCTGCAATTCTTCCTGAAAGAATCGTCGTCCTGCCTCTGGGGCAATGGGAATCACACCCCGTTCGCGAAACTGGCGGTTCACGCTGGCGGAAGCCATGCCCGTGACATCCCAAGGCCCCCAGTTAATTGACATGACGCGAGTATTTTGCCATTGCTGGGCCATCCAGCAGGCAAAACGATTGATAACTTCGTTGGCTGCGGCATAATCACACTGCCCTCGATTGCCAGTGCGTCCAGCAATCGAGGCAAATAAAACAACGAGTTTGAGGGACTGAGGGCGTAAGTGGCGACTCAGAAGATAGGTGCTATCCACCTTCGTATCAAAAACCTGGTCAAAGGATTCCGGTGTTTTGTCCGTCAGGAGTTTGTCCTGAATCAGTCCGGCCCCTTGCACAACGGCATCTAGTCGCCCGTAGCGATCGTAAATACCGTTCATGAGAGCTGCAACGACCTCAGCTTGGGTTACATCAGCGGCAATGTATTCGACTTGCACACCGGCCTGTCGGAAGGCGGCCAGATTATGGCGCACCAACCGATCGCGCTGCAGCCCCTGAGCCTGACGTTCAATTTGGACGGGAGTGGGTGTTGTCCCCTGCGATCGGGCTTGCTGAATAAAATGCTGGCGCAAGGTATTCAGGTCTTCAATGCCCTGAGTTGACTCAGGTTCATTACCTGGCAACGGCGATCGCCCGACCACAATCAGGGTCATACCAGGGATCACCAGCTCGTGGACGATTTCCGCTGTAATGCCACGCCCTCCCCCAACACTCAGCACGACCCAGTCAGGTTCAGGTGTTACCGGCATTGGCGGGATTGAAGAATCGTTCGATGCAAGCGGCGCAGGAATAATTTGAAAAATCTTGCGATTTCCTTGACAGTAGCCAATTTCCTGACCTTCATCATGATAGAGAAGCTCCTTCAGGAGATCCGCAGCGGCCTGTGGAATCGATACCGTATCAAAGTCGATAACCTTAGCGCGAACTTCCGGCCACTCTAACCGCAAGGTCTTCAATAGACCATTGCTGCTGCCACCCAGGGGTGAACCAGGTCCACACGCTCCCTGTCGCCCCCAATGTCCCCCGAATAGAGACGCTGCAATGACTTGCCCGTGTGTTTGACGCAAGTCAGCTTCACAAATTTGTAACAGGTGGAATAAACTCTTTGACTGGGTCTGAACCAACTGATGCCAGTCAAAGAGGGTGTCGGGCAGGGAGAAATCGCCCAAGCTGGCTAGATGGATAATGCCGGTCACCGGTCCGTATGCTCTGCGCAATTGAGCAATGGCTGGGGCTAAACTCGCGCGACTTGCGATCGTGGTATCGGCTAAAATAGCCACTGACGCGCCTTGCTGTTGCAGGAGCTGGCTGAGTTGGGGCGCAACCGAAAAGGTATCAGCAGTAATGAGAAATAACCCGGTAAGCGACGCATCCGAGTTTATGCGCGCTGGTAGTGGCTGATTCCAGCCTTGAGTCAGATACCGCTGGCAGGGTGCTACCTCAGCGGACGGTGACTTTCCCAAGCTGTTGCTTCCCTCCTTCGAAGCAGGGGATTGATCTTCCAACAAAGCATTGACTAAACCATTCAGTGTTTTGACCTGGGTAAAGTGTTCGGTACGGCCTTTTACAGCAGAAGCTAGCGGTTGTGGGAGAAGCGTTTGGAGCGCCGCGAAGATTTCGACTCGTTTGATTGAGTCGATACCTAGTTCGGCCTCCATATCTTGATCCAGTCCCAACATTTCGGGGGGATAGCCTGTCCGTTCGCTAACCAGATCAATCAAGGTTTGCAGTAAGCTAGCCCGTTTCAGCAGTTCAGTTCCACTTTCGGACCGATGGGTGTTGTTTGCTGCCTCAGGAGAACTGGCCGTAACCGATTCTTCTAGCAAGGCAGTCACTAAACCATTCAGGGTTTTAACCTGAGTGAAGTGCTCGACTCGACCTTTGACGGTCGAGGCTAATGGTTCTGGCAATAGGGTTTGTAGGGCCGCAAAGATTTCCACCCGCTTAATGGAATCAATGCCTAGTTCGGCTTCCATGTCTTGGTCGAGCCCTAGCATGTCGGGGGGATACCCTGTGCGATCGCTGACTAGCGTGATCAGAGTTTGTAATAATCCCCTGCGATCTAGCGCGGTCGTGGCAGTCAGCGTTTTTGTTTGAGGTGCCTCACGGTCATTGAGAACATGGGTAGGAGTGACGACCACTGGTGCAGGCACTGCGCTCGTTGCCTGTGCCACGCTTGGTGAAGGCTGAGCCCTTTCTCGTGACTGAGGCGGCGGCGGCACGCTGGGCAGAGGTTCTGGACAAGTGGCTTCATGCGTCGGAGCAATATTAGGTGCTTTAGCAGGCGGGGTGCTGGTAGACTGGGCGCTGGCAATCGATCCCTGTAAAGACTGCCCACTAAGAAACTGGCTCATTACCGCTTCTTGAAGGCTGAGAAACTGGCGCATTGTTTTTTGGTAAGCCTGATAGGCTGCCAAGCGAGACTCTTCGGAAATCCCTGTGGATTGAGGCTGGCGATCAGGGGTAGATGAACTCGATTGCATAGTCATTTCAGTTAAAGAAGTAAGTGGCTTGGTCTGCTTAGGAGGGGTAGTGATTGGCGCATGAATAGGAATGGACTGAGGCGAATCGTCGTTTGATGACGTTGCAGTTTGCGGATGCATGTCTCTATTTATGGGGGAGACTATGGGGGTAGCCTGTGGGGCAGCAGGTTGCGAGATAGCCGGATCGGTTCCCTGGGAGCTAGAGGTTAGACATCCATTCGTTTGAGGCATCACGGTAGACTTACCGTGATCGTTTTGCGTCTGCTTGGCATGAGCGATCATCTCGAGGTTCAGCGGCGGGAGATTGCCCAAGCTGCCAGCGGCCTCGTTTTGGGCTCTGGCTCCGCCCCCGTTGACGAACCACAGATTGGGGTTGGCCGCCAAAGGCTCAGGACTGAGTTGGGACAGGTTAAGCCGTTGGACGTCGCGGCCCTTAAACAAAGCCGTGATATCGAAGTCCACGCCTTTGGCGAAGAGCGTTCCCAAAGCAATGAGAAAACCTTGTAAACTGCGGTGGCCATCAATCGGCACAGCGATGTGGTCGTGTCCTTCTAAAATTTGACTGACGAGCTTAGTCAGGATGCTCTTAGGCCCCAATTCAATGAAAGTCCGCGTTCCAGCCTCGTACATCGCGGTGATTTGCTCAACAAATTTCACTGGACTGAGCAGATGTTGAGCCAACTGACTGCGAATCGTCTCAATGTCTGGGTCGTAAGGATGGGCTGTTGTATTGGAATAAACCGGAATTTGGGGTGGTTGCATCGATACGGTTGAGACTGCAGCGCCCAGAGAAGTCTGGGCTGACTCCACTAAGGAAGAGTGGAATGCGCCTGCAACGGGTAGCATTTTGGCCATAATGTCAGCTACCTGTAGGCGCTCAACCACTTTCCGAACGGCTGACTTTTTTCCCGAAATCACGGATTGGAGAGGGGCGTTGTGATTGGCGAGAATAACATCCTCGTGACCTTCCAGGTGGGCTAGTAGTTCTTCACGGGTTGCTTGTACCGCTGCCATGGCCCCGTCTGATGCCTCACAGGCGCGAGCCATTACCCGTCCCCGGATTTCGGATAATCGCAAGAAGTTCTCGCGATCTAAAACACCCGCCGCATGCAGCGCCGCATATTCGCCATAGCTGTGTCCAGCGACCATATCGGGTTTAAGCCCCAGCCGCTTAGCGATATCCATATACCCTGCCTCTACCGTGCCAATAATGGGTTGGGCAATGTGGGTATCGGTGAGGCGCTCTTTGTTCTTGGCTTGTTGTGCTTCTGTGTAGGCGCTGGGAGGATAGATGAATTGGTTGAGGGGCTGAGCAAAGTCAGACCGCAACTGCTGTGAGCCTTTTTCGAGGGCATCTCGCATTTCGGGGAAGTACAAGGCTATGTCCCGAGCCATGCCAGGATACTGAGCGACCTGCCCTGGGAACAGGAAGGCAACTTGGCCCGGATCTCTACTGGCATTGAGCTGGATCTGGATGTAAGGTGGCAAGATCGCTGAGGTTTGACCTTTGAGCTGAGCGATCGCGTGTGCCAAGCAATCAACAAGTTGCTCTAAACTCTCTACCACCAGACTCAAGCGGGCGGGCTGACCTGTTTGAGCCTGAGCCTCGTGAGCACAACTATAGGCCAGATCGCGTAAACGCGGACGGGCATCGGCTAGCAGCTTTTCCTTGAGTGCCAGCGCCTTATCAGCCAGGGCTGCCCCATTGGCAGCCCGTAAAACAATCAGTTCCCAAGGCCAAACTTTCGCCCCTGGCATGGGCTCCTCAATATTGCCTTGATATTCCTCCAAAATGGCGTGAAAATTCGTCCCGCCAAAGCCGAAGGAACTCAAAGCAGCCCGCCGAGGATGTTCAGGATTTTTCAGCCAAGGTTGGGGATTTTTGAGTAAATATAAGGGACTGGCTGCATCACTTAAAGTATCTAGTGGCTCCTCAACGTTGCTATGGGGGGGCAGCACGCGGTGATAAAGCGATAAAGCTGCTTTGACCAAGGCCACAACGCCGGCAGCACTCTTGGTATGACCGAGGGTGGTTTTAATAGAACCGAGCGCGCAGGATTTGGGCTTAGCTTGAGCGGCTTGGAGCAGGCTGGTAATCGATTCCAACTCGGTGCGATCGCCCGCAACTGTTCCTGTCCCGTGGGCTTCGTAAAGACCAATGGTGTTCGGCGAAATCCCAGCCCTGGCATAGGCCCGTTTGAAGGCGCGCTGTTGACCGGCAGTCGCTGGCGCAGTCATGCTCAGTCCCTTGCCATCGCTTGAACTGGCTACAGCTTTGATCGTGGCGTAGATACGATCGCCGTCGCGTTGAGCATCCTCCAGACGTTTGAGAACCACAACCGCAATCCCTTCACTAATGACAATACCATCGGCAGACTTGTCAAAAGTCCGCGCTTTGCCAGTCGGTGAGAGGGCCTGCGTTTTGCTGAAGCAGAAGTAGGCAAAGGGTGATTGGACGGTATCGACACCGCCCGCGATCGCCAGGTTGGCACGACCATTTTGGAGTTCACTCACGGCTAGGTCAATGGCTGCCAAGGAAGACCCGCAGGCCGCATCCACGGTAAAGTTAGAACCGCCCAAATCAAACCGATTGGCCACCCGCCCAGCAGTGACGTTCATCAACAAACCCGGAAAAGACTCTTCAGTCCAATCAGGTAAGCGTTCCCAAGCCTGGGCATCAAGATTTTCCACCATGCGGGGGAGTTCAGCACGGGTGGCATACTGGCCACCCAAGTCAGCCATACCACCGCTTGCGCCTAGGATGACGGAGGTGTTTTCGCGGTCAAATTCACGACGCTCATAGGCTGTACCCGCATCGGCTAAGGCCCGTCGTACCGTTTCCAATGCGAGTAGCTGCATCGGCTCAATTGACTTGAGCGATTTCGGAGGAATGCCAAAGTACAAGGGATCAAACGGCACATCATCCAGAAACCCACCCCATTTTGAATAAACCTTGTCACGGGCCTGGCGATCGCTGTCATAGTACAGTCGCCAGTCCCAGCGATGGGGTGGAATTTCGGTAATGGCCTCGACCTGTTGCAGAATGTTTTCCCAAAGTTTGTCGGGAGTTTGAGCTTTGGGTAGCAGTGTGCCAATCCCAATAATGGCAATATCCGATGACGGTTGGGGCATGTCTGTGCGCTGAGAAAGTGCAGGGGTTGCTAGGTTTAACAGCTGCTGTGTACTGGATTCGGCAACATCCCGGTGTAGTGCTGCTAACGTACCCACTTGCTGGCGCAAGACAGCTACCTGACCAATCATGTACATCCCGCCGTTTACTTGCGCTTCCTTGGCAACCGTAGTGAGTCCCTCCGCCTTGCGCATAATCCCCTTAGCAGCCATACGCAAGCGTCCCAATGTCATGTCTTCGAGGACATGCTTGATGTCTTCAGCCCCTCTACCTGCTGCTAACATTTGGCGTCGGGCATCGTAAAACTCTTGGACAAAGGGCGTGGCCGCACAACGACTGGCATGCCCTGGCCCCGTTTCCAGATTGATAGTTTTGTGGCAAGCGAGCGCCTGCTGTTGAAATTCTTCGACGATCGCACCACAGGCAACGGCTTCTTGCGTGAAGAGGTAGGCTGTCCCCATCAGAACCCCTACTTTCATGCCGCGATCAGCCAACGGAGCGGCCATCACGCTGATCATGGATGCCGATTGAGCATCATGGATGCCCCCAGCAAAGAGGACATGAACCTGGGATTCCTCACCCGGTGGCACTGCTTGTAACAGAATCTGGACGGCCCCTTCCCAGAGGACAAAGCTACTGAGTGGTCCGACATGGCCACCGCACTCACGTCCCTCGAACACAAAGCGCCGGGCTCCCTGCTGCAGAAAAAGCTGCAGTAACTGTGGGGTCGGAACATGAATGTAGGCAGCGATGCCTAATTGTTCCAACTGGGCTGCTTGATCGGGTCGGCCGCCAGCAATCAACGCAAAAGGCGGTTTAACTCGCTCAATAACTTTGAGTTGCTCCTCGCGCAGTTGGTGGGGAACAAAGCCTAAAATACCGATGCCCCAGGAGCGTCCGGCCAGCATTGTTTGGGCCTTATGCAGCAGCGTTTCGACTTGGGCACGGCGCATCAGTGCCAATGCTATCAAGGGCAATGCGCCAGATTGGGAAACCGCTGCGGCAAACTCCGCTGTGTCGCTTACCCGCGTCATGGGTCCTTGAACAATGGGATATCTCGTTTGATGTGAGACGGCTAAAGGAGCCCCCGGTTTTAAAGGACAGCGTTGCTGGGCAAGCGCAATCTGGGTAATGCTGGCTGTTTTCAGAGCCTGGATATAGCGCCCTGTGGTGTGGTAGCGTTCCCTCGCCATGGCTGCTAAACCAACACCTTGGCCCATGGGCCAGGCTTTTTCGTCTGGGGGACCCCAGCCAATCCATTGTTCGGCAGCTTGCTGCCAGGCCACTCTGGCCTCATGGCTGGCATCAACTTCAGCGTTCTGGGCCAGGTGTTGGAGATGGGTGATCGCTGCAAATCTAGGGCGCGACAGAACCCGTACAGGAGTATCCACGCGCTCACCAATCGCGATCGCTTCTTGACCACTCAGACGGTTTAAGTAAGTCCGCCACGCTGGCGGCAGCGGTGATTCAGGCATCAGCCATAACTGATCGTCCAAAACAACACCACTGGCCCCTACGGCTCGACAGGCAGCAGCCGTATGTAACCCAACAGCCCCTTGTAAATA
This sequence comes from Cyanobacteria bacterium J06639_14, assembly GCA_039818605.1. Classification (GTDB taxonomy): domain Bacteria; phylum Cyanobacteriota; class Cyanobacteriia; order Phormidesmidales; family Phormidesmidaceae; genus SIO1E4. Next base: position 50,735 of record JBCBTQ010000001.1, read on the forward strand.
AAGGGGATAACTAGATTTTCCTAATAGCTTTTGGAGCAGAATAAAGGCAGGCTCCTCCCCTACCCAGCCACCGCTTTCGTGACCCCGGATAATTAGACCTGCGACTTTGAAAGGTGAGGATTCTAACGTCTCTAGTTGCGTAGAATTTGTGATTTCCAGCAAAATTTTACGGGTTGTCGAGGCGGGTAAATGAGCCGCAATCGTTCGTAAATCTTCAGGCTGCCAATGACATAGGATTAGCCAATGCTCACGCTGACTAAGTGTTTCTAGTAAGGGCAAACTAGAGTTAATCTGACTCAGTTTAAGGCGAAGTCCCAAAGCATCCTCTGAGCTAGCCATGGATAGCAAGTTGACGAAATTTCTCGTTGCGATATCGCAAGAATCATCGGTACAAAACTCTCGATCAAGAATGCCAACTCCCCCGGCACGAATAGTTGCCACGGCGATCGCAGGTGGCAAGAAATTGATAGGACTTACCGTAAAAACTTTGAAATTCTCGTCAGTCACAGGAATAACGACCTCTCACGTGAGTAATTAGCGTGTCGCATATAGAGAGCCGAGCCACAATACTTTCAGGGTTTCAGCGACTTGCTCCTCGGAGTGACTCCGAAAGTGCAGTTCCTTTGCAAACAAAGGCGGTACAGACTGATGTCCGAATGCAAAATCAGAGTGCCCTAATGCCATGTCAGGATTGCGATCAGAAATCATGTGTAGACTAAACGACGGTTCGTAGAAAAAATTGATGTGATGCCGATCCTGCTTAGGGTGATTGCGGAGTTTGCTGCCAGATAACCTTTAGGAAAACGTGAAACCTGTTGAATTCACGGCTTACTGTGGGGAACCCTGAAGAGGGCATATTTTTCCCAGTTCGAGCTAGGGATGATAGGCAATATGGCAAAGGGAGCAACCATCGGAACTATGGCGACTACTAAATTTGAGTCATCGGTTAAGCGTGTCAATTCAGGACTCGTAGCCGTTAAAGGAGACTTGAGAAGGGCTAAATCCTTGATTAAGGAAAAGCGATTTGAGGAAGCCTTGACCGAAGTTGAAGCAGCGATTAAAGCTGATTCCGCATCTTTACAAGCTCATTTTGTGGCAGGAAATCTTAAGGCCAGATTAGGGCGTAAAGAGGAAGCCCTTGTTCATTTTCAGTCAGCTATCCGCATCAATCCCAGTAAGACTAAGCCTTATTTGCGGGCCGGCAAAATCTGTTTAGAACAGAAAAAGTATGACGATGCCTTGTCCCTGTTTGAAGCCGCCATTAAAGTTAATCCGAAGCTAGCAGTTGCCTATGTTGCGGCAGGACAAGCGTTGTTGGAACAACAAAAATACGATCGCGCTGTTGAAAGGTTTACCCAGTCACTGCGTCTCAACCCCCGCATGATAGCTGCTCGTCAACGCCTTGCAGTTGCTTACAGTAAGCTTCACAAATATTCCGAGGCCGCTGGACAACTCCAAGCGGCTTTGCGAGTTGCGCCAGATAATACGAGTGCTTATGCCGCACTGGGTCGTGTTCATTTGCTTCAGAAAAACTTTGCAGCAGCTCAAGAAGCCTATCGTAAAGCGATCGCATTGAAGCCTGAGGGGCGAGCCTCAGTCCATTTGGGATTGGCTGAGGCTTTGCTTGAGGAAAACCGTCTGGCCGAAGCGAATCAGGTCCTGACCGAGATTCCGCAAAAAGGGCAATTAGGTGCTAGGCTGCATACCCTTTGGGGTGATCTTTACAAGCGTCAAGGATTGTTCAAACAATCAGCAGAAGAATACCAAGCTGCAGCGATGCTGGCAGCCGAAAGTGATGAACTCAGTGAATTGACCGGCATTGATTTCATGCAAGAAAAGGATGATAGCTACTGGGAGCAGTTAGTCGAATCCTTTAATGCTAAGGCACAAGTCAAAATTGCTGAACGTCGTTCCAGCCTTTAGTGGAGAGGGATTCTAAAGGGGCTCCTTACAGGGTTTGTGAGGCTGGAAGCGTCACTGGGATTGGTGAATTGCCTTAGAGATGGCCCCTTCAGACCTTGATACGGACGTTTCCTCCTGGGCGTACCTGCGATAAAACATCGCAACTACATCTGATTCCGAAGCTGGAGTGGTTCCCTCGGCAAAAATTGGGGATCTGGATGTAGCCAAGATATATCAACAGCCAACTTGTATTCAAGAATGAGCAGTTTCCAGGCAGTTTATATCTGGCAAGTAAGGTGAAGGCGTCCCATGACATATCACCCATCAATAAAAGGTGTATCCAATGCGACAAAAGCTTGAAGTAACTATCCTCGAACTCATCGAAGCAATGACTGAGGAGTGGGAACTGGAATTAGATGAAGATATTAGCCTGGGAAATAAGCTAATTGACGATCTGGGTTTCAGCTCCGTCGATTTTGTTCAGTTTTTTGTCGCGATTGAAGATGAAGTTCAGCAGAAACTAGGATTTCATGACCTGATCATGGTTGATGGCAAGTATATCGATGATTTGAGCATTACTGAAATCGTCACCTTCGTTGAAGGTAAACTCAATTCTTCCCAGATTGAGCCTCCGGTTGCCGCTCTAGTTCAACCGGCAAAACTTGATGAGCAAGCAAAAATTAACTCAGCAAAAGTCGCGCTATTTCAGAAAGCGATTCCAATTCCCTCGGCTCCTCTCCCAGTGACGGATAAGAATCCCCCAGCTATTTTTATTCTCTGTCCGTCACGCTCTGGCTCAACACTACTGCGGGTTGTTTTAGCTGGCAATCCACAATTGTTTGCGCCCCCTGAGTTGCATCTGCTTTCTTTTGAAACCCTAACCCAGCGGAAGGTTGCACTCAACAATGAGGTGAACGCGCATCTGCTCAACGGCACGATCCGAGCCCTCATGCAAGCTAAAGGTTGTGGCCTTGAAGAAGCCCAGGCAATCATGGCCGATTGCGAACAAAAGGGCTTCAGCAGTAAAGACTTCTATTATTTATTGCAACAGTCATTAGGGGATCGAACCTTAGTTGATAAAACTCCCTCTTATGCCTATCACATTAACTTCCTAAAACGCTCTGAGGCTAATTTTACTAACGCGCTCTACATTCACTTACTGCGGCATCCGTATGGGGCTATCCGCTCTTTTGAAGATGCCAAACTCGACCGACTGCTGCCTTTCATGCAGTCAGATACCTTTTCGCGCCGAGAATATGCCGAATTAGCCTGGTTGGTTTGCCAACAAAACATTCTCGATTTTTTAAAAGCTGTGCCTGCCCACAGACAGTTTCAGGTCAAATTTGAGGATCTCGTTTGTCAGCCCACAATCACGGTGAAACAGATTTGTGAATTTCTTGGGGTGAATTTTTACCCAACAATGTTGGACCCCTATCAAGAAAAAAGCCAGCGCATGACCGATGGCGTTGAGGCTGTTTCGAAAATGAGCGGGGACCTCAAGTTTTATCTTCATAGAGAAATTGAATCGAATATGGCATACCGTTGGCAACAGTTTCACACCACCGATTTTTTAGGTGACGATACTTGGCAAGTTGCAGAATTGATGGGATATCAAAGAGTTTAGTAGGGCGTTAAGCGATAGAAAGGTGAAACTACTGACCCATCGCGACGAGAACTTTTAGATTTCAAGTAGATATTTTCTAGGGTCGGAGAAGAGATTTAGATGAATGAAAAACGACAAAAAGCACTCGAAAAATTACGCGCGAATCGAGGGAAGGAAAGAGTAGCTAGTAAAACTCGTCAGGAGATTAAGGCGGATAGTGTTAATGCTTTAATCAGAGGATATCATGATGCTTATCGCTCTCATAAAGAGCCATTTCAAGAATTGACCGGTTTACAAGCTACTGCAACTTCTGAAACGGCTGAGAAAATCGCTCCTGAAGATTTACCTGAAGTTGCTAAGGCGGCGCGATCGCTTCAGCGAAAAGAATCGGAAGCAGCGGCGGCTATTGAGCGTTTGAAAGATGCTCGACAGCGTCTGAAGCAAGTTCGGAAAGTGAAGCAGACCGAACCTATAGCGCCTACAGACGAAACTGCAGGAGACATGGCTGCAACGGTTGAATTGCCTAAGCGCCAACAAGTTCGGCAAGACCTTCTCACGGCTGATTTTTTCAAGAGTGCGTCCCAGTGGCTGAATACGGTCAGTGCCGATCCGCGCCTATCTTCTAGCTCTGTAGAGGAAGTCGAGACTTTGTATAAAGAAGCTAAGTATCGCTACAAAGTTCTCAAGATTATGCTCGAAGATACCCAGCGAGAATTAGACAGTTTTGAAGTCTATTTGAGGATGGCAAAAAGTGCTTCTACCTCTGAATCACCTGGCTAGTATTCTATGAAGGATATTCTGATCATTCTCTCCCCATCGCGCTATTTTTCCTCCATCATTTCGACCATGATTGGGCAACATCCTCAGCTGTATGGATTTCCTGAATTGCACCTTTTCAGCGCCGAATCTGTGGAAGAAATCTTGCAAAACCAGGTCAAGTGTGGCAAAGCAGCTCCGCCTGGACTATTGCGCATGTTAGCTCAAGAACATGATGGCATTCAAAATACTGAGACGATTCTACGGGCGATTGATTGGTGCTTAGGGCGGCGTCACTGGTCTACCGAGAAGCTATTTAACTATCTCGTTGATTTAATCAATCCCCAAATAGGGGTTGAGAAAACCCCCCAAACTGCTAAGAAGGTCCGCTATTTAGAGCGAACTTACGAATACTTTCCGAAGGCTTATTATCTACATCTGACGCGTCATCCTGTTTCATCCCGAAATTCTATCGCGGAATTTTCAGCGCATAAGGTCGGTAGGCGCAAAGGAGAATTGGCGTCTTTACGTAGCTCCGTTGTTGATGCCTTTTTAGTCTGGTATCAGTTTCATAGCCATATTCTCGATTTTACGAACACGCTGCCGGTCGGACAGACGATGCAGATTAAGGGGGAGGATCTGCTTTCTGAACCCGATCTATACCTGACACAAATTGCTGAATGGCTGGGTTTACGGAGTGATGCAGTCGCGATCGCGACGATGAAGCACCCAGAGCGATCGCCCTATGCCTATGTGGGCCCTGCGCCTGCGCTAGGGGGGAACGATCCTCAGTTCATGCGTAATCCCCACTTGCGCAGGGGTAAAGTGAAGGAACCCTCACTCAAAGATTTCTGGCAGCATCAGCGGTGGGATTGGCCGAATGAAGCCACCCAAGAAATTTTCGACGCACAAGAGTTAGCACTCATTTCGCGGGATGACTTGGCTGCATCAATCACGCGACTGGCAAACCAAATGGGCTACCAATAACATTAGGGCTGATTTTCTGCTATGCAAGACCCCTTGATTATTCTGTCCCCACCCCGTTCTTTTTCCTCAGTGGTTTCCACTGTCATTGGCGAACATCCTGACATCTATGGCTTTCCCGAACTCCACCTGTTTTCGGGCAGAACGGTTGAAGACATCATTCGACGCGAAGAAAAAGCTGGCAATGCGGGGCCGCCTGGTTTGCTGCGGACGATTGCCCAAGAGCACTATGGCATACAAACTGCCAATACTCTTCTCAAAGCCACAATTTGGTTTCGCGAGCGGCGGCACTGGCCCACTAAAAAGCTGTTTGACTATCTGTTGGAACTAGTCAACCCTAAAATGGGACTTGAAAAAAGCCCAGAAACAGCCGGTAAAGTGGCCTTTTTGGAGCGATCGTATACCTGGTTTCCGAAAGCTTACTATTTGCATTTAACTCGTCATCCTGTCTCTGCTAGAAAATCGATTCAAGCCTTTTACGAAGAGAAAAAAAAGAGGAAAAACCTTTCGCTTAAGTATCAAGTCGATGGATTAATCGTGTGGTATACGATGCATCGTAATATCATTAATTTTACAAACACTCTACCGACAGGTCAGGTGATGCGAATTAAGGGCGAAGACTTGCTCTCAGACCCTGATTTATATCTGCCTCAAATTGCTGAATGGTTGGGACTCCGAACTGATGGTGAGGTCATAGAGGCTATGAAGCATCCCGAGAACTCACCCTATGCCTATGTGGGGCCACCCCCTGTACGCGGTGGGAATGACCCGAAATTCATGCGCAATCCTCATTTGCGAACCGGAAAGGTTCAGGAACCCTCCTTAAAAGACTTCTGGAAAAATCAGAACTGGCAGTGGGCTTCTGATGAATTGAGAGGTACATTTGAGGAAGCTAATATCGATTTTATTGCAGAAGAAGATCTAGTTTCAAATATTAATCATTTGTCTCATCTGATGGGCTATCAGTAAGCTCGAAATTCCCCCATGAAGAGGTATTCTAGTGCTAGGCTATGACCCCGTAACTGCACCTACATTTAATCCAGAGCCCAAGCCAGGATTGCGTAGAATGAATTTTCGCAAAATTTGCGAAAATGGTTTTGGCGATGGTAATAATGCCTATCCTTACTCTTCAGCCTGGTTTAAGGGGCATTACTATGTCGGCACTTCCCGAGCCAATTTGTGCTTGCTGAAGTTTGCGATGCCATTCGTCAAAATTGACCAATGGCCTGTGGAATGTCTGCATCGCAACTTTACCCCAGAATTTGAATGGAACCATGCCCGGGGGGAAATCTGGCGCTACAATCCCGACACAGAAGAATGGCAGCGCATGTATCAGTCCCCGATGGTAGAGGGCGATGATGGCACCGTCTACAGCCGTGACCTGGGCTATCGCTCCATGGTGGTGTTTCAGGGGGAGTCCGATCCGGAACCGGCTTTGTATGTGGCAACCTGGTCGCGATCGCGCAGCGATGGTCCCGAAATTTTGCGCTGTGTTGATGGCGTGACCTTTGAAGCCACTCCCAAGCTCCAATTTGAATCGCAAACGATTGAGGTTACTGTTAACTCGATTCGGGTCCTCATTCCTTATAAAGGCAAACTCTATACAGCTCCTACGGGGTCTGGCAAAGGCTATGTCAATATCGCTTGGCTGTCGCTCATTTACGAGAGTCGTGATCCGGCGAAAGGGATTTGGCGATCGGTGAATGACCCGGGTTTTGATGAGCCTCCTGAAGTCGGATGCGTCTATGACATGGAGGTCATGGGAGATTATCTGTATGCCGGGACTGGTGGCCTGAATGGATTTCAGGTCTGGCGAACTTTGGCCGAAGGTCCGCCTCCCTATCAGTGGGAAAAGATTATCGATAAGGGGGCCGGTCGGGGTGGGTTAAACCAGGGCATCGTGAGTATGCGGGCCTTTAATGGTGCTCTTTATGTCGGCACAGGTATCCAAAATGGAGGCTATGATCACCGGTTTCAGGTAGGACCGGCAGCCGCTGAGGTGATTCGCTTCCATCCCGATAATTCTTGGGACATCGTGGTGGGGAATCCCCGGGATGGTAAACGTCCCATTAGTCGCTTGACGGCAGGATTTGGTAACTATTTCTGTGGTTATATTTGGCGGATGGGCATTCACGATGGCTGGTTGTATGTTGGCACCATGGACTGGAGCGTGATTTTGCGATTCACGAATTTGCCAGCAAAACCCAAGCGCATTTCCCATATTCTGGCGAAGGCTGGAATTGATGAGTTTTTGGAGAATTATGGAGCTTGCGAGCTCTGGCGCACTTGTGATGGCGAAAATTGGTTGCCGGTTACGCGCACTGGTTTTGATAATCCATACAACTACGGCATCCGTAGTATTGTCTCAACACCCTATGGCCTCTTTATCGGGACAGCTAATCCCTTTGGTCCGCGCGTGGCTGTCAGGACGAGTGAGGACTGGGAATGGGCCTATGAAGATAATCCTGATGGGGGCCTCGAAATCTGGCAAGGGACCGGATTATAGATCGTTGTAGATTGCAGGATAGGCAAACTTTTCTGGCAAGCTTTTTGAGGCCGATTTGCGCAATGCGACTTCTGTAAGTATGCGAGACAAAAATAATGATTTTGAGCGCACGAAACGCACATTATGACTCCACTTGGTCGAGTAGTGTGCGCAATTGCTTCCATGTATGTATCATTTCGGCGATCAAAGTTCCAATATAGAAGACTGCCAAGCCATAGATAAAAGCAGGCGGATAGTCGCGAGGATATTTCGCCCGATCCATAAAAAGCTCGACGGCGATACCTCCTAGGAGCATAATCACCATAAAAATGGCGATGCGATCAGGTTGCACAAAATAGCGAGGCATCTGCTCCACACTATCCGTCACAATTATGCGAGTACGCGGGATTAGCAGACGAAAAATACCGCGTTTTGGTAGGAAGGCACGACGTCGCGTTGCGATCAAACGCTGTTTGCTAACTTGGACGTCAAATCTGGGGCTTGCGGTAAGCAGCTGTTTGATGACTTCAAATTTATTCCACGAATCCATTTATCCGACCTCTTAAAAAAAGAGCCTAATTACTAAGAGATGATTGGTGATTTTTTTACGCTTCATGTCAAAATTCAACAGGGAATTTAGCGGTTTATCTAGTGTTGCAAAGCACCCTGAGGACACTCTGAAAAATTACCTATTCAAGACCCGCAAGTAGGTATCGCCATACCTTCTGGAACTTGGGGACCCCATTGAGCAACTTAGGTGTATGCAGGTCATTCGCCACACAGCCATGATATTTCCGTGGACGAGCCGGTTTGGCTGCTGTGATTAAACATTGTGCGTGATGATAGGGAGGGACTTGGTCATCAACATTGACGGCTGAGTCTAATGCCCCCATACCCAGTCTTTGCCAAGCGTGTTGGACCCTGGCCAACCCCGCATCTTTGAGGTGAATGAAGCCGTAATAGCGATCGCTCGGCGTAGCGTGAGGGGCTGCGAGCCAAGGGGCCAGATCTCTGAAGATAGGGCTGTAGTCAGCGGGTGCGCTAAGCATGATAACCCGAGCCACGAGCCGTTCCTGGGCAATCATGGCGGCGTGGCCACCCCCCTGTGAATGGCCTGCAATGATGATCGTCTCCCATTTAGGCGTTTCGCCCTCTAGATACTGCTGCCAGTTCTCCTCAGGCTGTTGCTGATGCAGGTATTGCAATAGCCGTACCAAGCGGTTTTCAATTGAGTTGGGACGACCAATATCGATTTTGTCGGAGCGTTTCATGCCGTCAATGATTTCGGCGCGAATTTTTTCGTGGCAGTCTTTGTCTTCACAGGTTTGGCAAAGTTCTGCAACCGTCCATGAATTGGGATAGTTCAAGTTGATGACCGGATACCCTAAGGCGATCGCTTCCTTCATCATCATCAGTTGTCGACCGGGTCGACCATAGGAACCGGAAAGAAAGACCAAAAGCTGTTGACGACGGGAAAGCCCCTGAGCTGTCGCTACAAAATGAGGGTCTAGCCAGTTGTCAATTGCTGGGTCTGTTATTTGAGGGGAGACTTTATCAAGCCGCATAGGCAGCGTTCTAATGTGTATGGGTAAGTGTCTGCTCAGTATGCCCATCGACTTCAGTCGCTGGTAAGGTTCGTTGAATCGGTTTAGAACGCTCTATATTTTTGCGGAATTGAGGCATCGATTCGGGCACATTCTGACTGTGAGTGTCGCCAACATGTTAGCCTTTCTCACCGTTACTTCCAGGGCACTACCTTTTCCATGGCATTTCCTGAACCCATATTTATTCTGGCCTCGCCGCGATCGTTTACCTCGCTGGTTTGTGCCATGCTTGGGCAACATCCTGAAGCGTATGCCGTTCCAGAAATTAATCTCTTCGTCACCGAAACCTTAAGGCAACTGGTGGAACATTCACGTCCTAAACGGGGTTTTATGCTGCATGGTCTGTTGCGGACGATCGCGCAACTCTACTCTGGGGAACAAACGATTGAGTCGATCCATCTGGCACGTCGCTGGATGCATCGACGACAAGACCACAGCACCGCCGAAATTTATCAGGAATTGTGCGAGCGTGTTGCCCCCCTCAGAATTGTTGATAAAAGTCCTGCCTATTCTAAAAATCTCAAAGTATTAGGCTATATCCGTAAAACATTCCCCAACGCGCACTATCTTTACTTGACCCGCCACCCTCGCGAACAGGGAAAGTCGGTCATGAAAGCTCCTCAAGCGATCGCGACGCTAGTGGCGGCAGATTCAATTGACTATTCCAGCGATCGTCCCATCATCGATCCACAATATGCCTGGTATCGGCGACAGCGTAAAATTCTCGACTTTTTGGATACAATTCCGGCTGAGCAAAAAATGCAGATCCAAGGGGAAAACGTGTGCAACGAACCCCGGCAATACCTCGAAAAGATTTGCCAGTGGCTCAACTTCTCGTGGAGTGAGTCAATTTATGCAGCAATGCTGCGGACTCAAGATTCTTCCTATGCCTGTATGGGACCTTATGGGGCTCAATGGGGCAATAATCCTGGTTTTCAAACGTCACCTGCTTTTCGTTATCGGCGTATTCCGCTCAGCCAACTGTCAGGTCCACTGCCTTGGCGTTCCGATGATCAGGGATTCATCCCCGAAGTTCTGACGGTTGCCCAAGAACTGGGATATTCATGACCCGTTGCGTAAAGCAATGAGTGGTTTGAGTGGAGTTTCCATAGGCTGTATCCGATTGAGACTAGCGAGTATTCATCGCGGTTTGCATGGTGATTCTTTACGGGCCTACGCCGTTTCAGCAGCCACAGAAGATTGCAACAAGGCTATACACTCTGCGGCAGCGGTCCCGTTTGCCATGGCTGTAACGAGGGCCTCGTAAGCATCGGTATGTTTGTCTAGCAAGTTCCGAGCTTGGAGCACTGCCCAGCGTTGCTTCACTTGCCCTTCCTGAAAGGGGCGCTGAAGTTGCTGCCAGAGAATCCCAAACTTTTGGCGATCGTCCTGTCCCCCTTGGGCTTCGCCGTATACTTTCTTCTCTGCGGCAATACCTGCCATCCAGACAGTACAGTAGCGGTTCAGTAATTGAGCCGGAATCTGTCCCGTTGCTAAGGATGCCTCGATCGCAGCCGTATCAAACTGCACACCGCCCAATCCAGGTAAGCCTTTGCGCCAAGCTTCCCAAGCGGTGAGTGTGTAGTCAGTCACGGGAATATCCAGCAGGTAAGCCACCAAAAAATGCCCTGCTTCGTGGTGCAAAACTCGCTGCCGCTCTGCTTCCGAGAGTCGGGAAATACTGTTCGTTAGAAGATTGCCTAGTGTCCCCTTCCCACTCACCTGATCCAGCGTAGCGATGCTCAAAATGGTGGCGATTGTTACCACCGGCACGACCTGAGGAATGTGTAGCAAAGGGCCTAACAACGTTGCCATCGTCACGACGAAAATAGTGACTGCTACCAAATTCAACGTCAGTTGACCCATTGTTTTGATACTTCCTCCAATAACTTAAGCGGGAAATAGGGATGAGTCTTGATGGGTTGAGGGTTCATTGTTTTTGTTGATTGTTAATGGCTGAATGGCACAACTCTAAGCATCATGCTCAATGGACTATCAACAGTGAACTATCAACAATGAATCAGTAAACATCAACCCTTCACCTTTGACCCTCTACTCCTCATTTTCCCTTACTTCTTTAGCCTAACGGTCTTGGAAGAAAGTTTCCAAGCTATCAGAGTCGCCTACGAAGCGCCAGTGCCAGGGTTCGTATTGAATATTCTGCTCATTTCCCTCTGGGAAAGATAATTCAAAGCTATAGCGGGCGGCATTTTGCTCTAGCCACTCGAATGCTGGCGTCTCCTCAAACCGGATTTGTAGATCGGTGTCTGGAAAATTGGCATCACCGATGTCAATGGCGTAGCCAGTATGATGCTCACTGTATCCTGGTGGTGCGCTGACCTCAGCTCGGGCAGAGGCTGCTTGTACCCGTTCTTCTTTCACCTCAAAGAACAGATAGTTTTGATCTTCTATAGAACGAAATCCCGATATGAGAGAAAGGTAAATTCCTTGAGCTTGGGCGCTGGCCATCATCGCTTCCAACTTTTCAGCGGCGGCTGGCATAAGCCGAATTGAGGCATTGTAGGCAAGGGAAACCAACTCTGACTCTGGGACTTCTTCGTAGGCCCGATGCCCCAATATTGACTTAGGAGGGGTTTGTTGTCCGTTGCCCACAACATCGACAGCTTGAGGCTCAACGAATGTGCCTGAGGTTGAAAAGCGAACCATTGGCTGTAGGGCTATGGGGAGAGGGCCATCAGCTCCCTGGTATGTCCACCAAGAAACAAGTAAGCCTGCGATCGCACTCAATAAGCCGACCAAAAACCACATCATCCAGCGAAGAAAACCCGGTAAACGGGACGGCTGATTTCCCCGCAACTGGCCATCTCTTTGTGCTTCAGGGACGTCATCTATGGGACTGAAGGAATTAGGTGCCACAGTTCAAGAATTTAGGTGGATTAACCATTTAGGGACACGACGTGATGACTATGCAATAGCCACACTGCCAACAATATCGACAACAGCGGTACTTAATAAACTTTATCGCTCAAGCATCCAAGGATGCACCAAAACTCCCGTTAATTAATCGTTTTGTTGTATTCGAGACCTCCTACAGTACCCATACACGCCTCATCAACACTGAGCCGCATCAAAAGGAAAGTTTATTCTTAGCGATGTGTGCTCAGTAGCTATGTAGGCTCAGTGTTGGCTAGCGTTGTCTGAGCGCCGACGCTTGACGACCGACAGTTTAGCAGTTGCATGGCAAAACCGATCGCTGCGATCGGCTAAGTAGCGAATGCCTTTCCTTGAGCTGCTGTCACAGTATCGGTGATTGATCGCGAATTGCTGACTCAGGTTCTACTTTTGAAACGAGCCCTGACCTCGTGAGTAAACGACGGTAGCGTATGTGTAGTCACGTCCAAGGTGTACATAGGCTGGGTATGCATGATGCGATCGCGAATCTATCGGACGGCGTCACTGATGGTTGGGGCACTGATGGCTGGGGCTCTACTGCTGGGAACCGTTTCATGTACGACGTTGCGCTTACCAGCCGACCCCGGTCGGGAGGCATTTAAAGAAACTGACCGTCCCCCAAGTGGTTGGATTGGGAACGACCCGACGGCGATCGCGCAAGATCTTTACAGTGGCCGCGATGTCGGTGCAGGGAAGTATGCCGAAGAACTGGTCGCGGTTAGGTCTGATGCAGAGCAGCCTGTATTGTTATTTGCCCGTCTCAACATTACTGATGATTCGGTGCGAGGTATTCGCTATCGATTAGAGTTTGCCCCTCGGGGTGATCAGTGGGAACTTGTGTGGGTCGGAACACAGGTTACCTGCTGGCCGGGACGAGGGCATCGTAATTGGTCGACCCAGCGATGTACTTAAAACTTGTATCGTTTTGCTTGCGAACCACATTATCCCCACCCATAACTGTCTCTGAATGCAACCACATACATAACCTGGATGGCTGGGTTTATCGGCATCCATGCTGAAACTTCAGCATGAGCTACGTTGCAGGCTCGGCCAAACCGCCCACGTTGGAGGGTTCAATCGAAAAGCTCACGCTGAAGTTTAGCGCTTAATCTGCACCCTGATGTGTATCGTTAAGCCATTTGTGTCTGGGCCTTACGCTGAGCTTCTACTTTGCGAGGATGGGGAACCCCTCTTTCAGCAAAATACTTCAGCTCTTCTACTGCGTTTGTCAGAATTCCACCCATCTGTATCCGCATTATGGGTCCCATTAATAAATTGAACCCTGGCAGAAGAGAGATTTCGGCACACATATCGACTGTTGCTTTCTGATTGCTCAGGGGGGTGACTGTCCAAGAGTTGCTGAGTTGTGTAACAAAGAACGGCATCTTCTCACCCTCAGCACTATAAGCAAGGGTGCGATTACGTTCGTCGTAGCGCAGGAGCGCTTCTTTGAAGGGGCCAAGGTCAGTGTCACAGACCCGACCAGCGCTTGGAGCATTTCTTATGACGGCACCATCATGGCGGCCTTGGGAGAAATGCACAGAACTCACCCAGTCAGCCACATGCTCAAACCCAGGGCCTAAGATCTCCCAGACTTTATCAGCCGATGTGTCAATGGTAATTTGGCGCTTAATTTTCATGCGGTTCACCTCGTAAATTGGATTAAGTTGAATGACTAGGGAAAAAAGCCAGGTGTCAGAATTGCATCGAGCAAGAATTCTGGTTCCTGATGCTTGGGCCTCAGCGTCTTGCTACTTTGCCGATAGCCGTGGACAACTACCCAAAAATTTGGCCCCCGATCGCGTAGCCACCTTCAGCCGTTTCTTCAATTTGGACACCAATGAATTTCTTGATGTCGCCTTTGCCAGATTCTTGAGCTACTTCGTTGAGAGTATTCGTGAAGCGCTCCACAATCTTGGCTTTTTCGTCTTGGGTCCAAGCATTTTTAGGAACCGTCAATTTAATCGTGGGCATGGTTTGATCTCCTGTGATGGATAATGTGACGTTGACCTGTAGAGACGCACAGCTCTGTGTTCTGATGAGGAACTCATCAGAATCAAAGGCGATCGCCAATTCAGCTATCGTTTGAGGGGATTTGCCCCTATAGCGGGGAATGTGTCTCCACCGGGAACTGAATTTCTACGACCATTTCGGATTCATGGCCAGGTTTAGGGGGCACGATAAATACCTCCCGGCCTGGACCATTCAGTTTGTATTGGTTCATTTCCGCCCAGGTACCAATTGCGCTGTAGGCATGGACACCTTTTTCCGGCCCTCCAAATCGAACCGCCGTCAACGCTTTTTCGACTGGAGGAAGCGCTTGCACATTCATCGAGAAGCCCCCTGATAATGGCACTGTAATATCCAGCTCATGATTGAGGTAGAAGCCAAATTCCAGGTCCCAATCATCGTCTTCGTACAGTTCGTTATGAATGACAGCGGCGAAACGCCCTAGAGATTTAGGCTTAACGTATTGAGGAACGATCTGTCCCATTTCTGAGATGGTTGCCAGAGCTTCTGCCAAGCCTTTACAGATACGCCGCAGGGCAAGAAAGGGCTGGGCCGGGAGGCTTTTCACCACAACATCCTCATCGAGGATTTGTCCTTTACGGTCGAGCTCTTGAAGACGGACCTCCACAGCCCGAAGGCGGGCTGCTTCAGCCTGGATCGTTTGCTCAATCTGTGCCTTTTTGAGGGCGAGCATTCCGCGAATTTCATCGGGTGATACTTCATCCTCCAAAAGGCGTTTGACCTGCTCTAAGGAGAGTCCCAGATCTTTAAGGGCAAGAATGCGATTAAGCTGGGCCAGCTGCTGCACACTGTAGTAACGGTAGCCCGTTGCGCGATCGCTTTGGATCGGCTTGAACAGACCAATATCGTCGTAGTAGCGCAGCAGGCTAGCAGGCACCTGGGCAATTTTAGAAAACTCACCAATGCGGAACATTCCTGCGTCCTCAGAGCTGATGGTTCACAGTCTAGAGTTTCAAGTAACTTGAAGGTCAAGGAGGTTTGTTCAGTGCGTAACGTTATGTGTGAAATCAGTACGGGGCAACGACTACGATGTTGAGTCTTCGGCGTGAACCCAGTCGTTAGCTTCGCTGCCCTAGAGGAGTTACGCTCAGCCGAAAAAGGATATGGATGAGCTAGGGACGTGATGGTACTTGAGGCAATCATCCTACTCAATACGTCCCAATCAGTGGTCAAAAGCCATGATCCTTTGTCAGAATCATTGAAGTGAAGACACACTCTTAATTCGTGCTGTTACTCCAGATACGGAACACAAAGAAATTGCTTAGATGGAGTAAAGCTTGCCAAAGAGGTCAGTGTAGAATGACTCTAAGATGAGAATGGTTCGACTCAACTTAAGATCCAACTCTTCAATGATGGAGTCCAAACTCGTGACCCTTCGCTTGAATCTGTTTCAAACGTGTTCATCATCTACCCAGTGAGTTAAATTCATGCCGTTTCATATTCTCCTGATTGGATTTAAAGCAGAGCTGGCTGCTTCTTTGGAAAGAACCTTGTCTGAACAGCGATATCAGGTCAGTCAGACGACTAATGCGATGACTGATCTAGGGAAGGTGCAAACACTCCGACCCGATCTCGTTCTGATGGACTTATCAACAACCGTGAATGCTGACATAGCACCTTGCCGTCAGCTATTTTCACTTTTGCCCAACACACCGATTATGCTTCTGGGCAATGACGATATCCAAGACCAGATAGCGAGTTTGAATGTTTGCGCGCTCGACTATGTATCCATGCCATTTGTCACGGCAGAACTTTTGGCTCGGATACGTGCTCGATTGCGACGTGTTAGTTGGGAAACCAAAGAGGACATCTTGGTTTTTGCCGAACTGCGACTAGATGCTCGAACGCGTGAGGTGCTGTTTCGTGAGCAGTTGATTGAACTTACGGCAAAGGAGTTTGATTTACTGAAATATCTGATGATGCATCCCCAGCAAGTCCTAACACAGCAACAAATATTGGACGAAGTGTGGTCTGATGCTTCATTGACAAATGACAGTAATATCTTGCAGGTCTATATTCGTACCCTGCGCCAAAAGTTAGGAGCTGCTGGGCGGCTGATTCAAACCGTGCGGAGCATTGGCTATATGTTGAAAGCGCCTGATGGAGCGGCTGATCTATTAGCATCATAAATTCCCCGTTCAATTTCTGACGCACGCACACTCGGTAAGTCAAGAATAAAGGATTTTGTTGCTACGCTGCCAATGCTTCTAATCGACTTACGGCGCGATCGACAATATCTAAACTGGCTTGCCAAAATTCGGGTTGGCGGATGTCTTGTTGTAGGTGACGTTGCACTAATGCCTCGGCTGTCATGCTGCCGGTATCGCGTAGCAGCCTAGTATACAGCTCGTTAAAGGCCTCACCATAATGGTCTTTTTGAGCATAAATGCCCAGGCTGAACAGATAGCCGAATAAATAGGGGTAGTTATAGAAGCTCAATTCAGCGATGGAGAAATGTAGCTTGCTGGCCCAAAACATCTCGTCATAGCTGGCTAGACTGTCCTCGTACCAATGTTGCCAACTGTCGCGCATCATTATTTTGAGCGTATCGGCAATTACAAACCCCTGTTTGCGAGCTTCTACCAGTTTTTGTTCAAAGGTGAACCGGGACGGAATGTTGAGTAAAAATACCGTAGCTGCAGCGCCATCTTCCCAAGCGATTTTCAGCTTCTGTTCAGGCGTTTTGGCTTGGGCAAATAGGGCATCTCGCACCAGGGTTTCTCCAAAAATACTGGCGGTTTCGGCCAGCGTCATAGAGTAGGCCGTTTTATCGCGAGGCAGATCGCGCATGACCCAGTTGTGCCAAGCATGGCCTAGCTCGTGAGCCAGGGTTAGCACGTTGTTCATACTGCCTTCAAAGGTCATAAAAATACGCGGTTCTCGGGGCTCGGCAAATCGAGTGCAATAGGCTCCTGTTGATCGATTGGGGGTTGGTTTGGCATCAATCCAGCCTTTCTCTGCCATCATCATGGCAAAGTCTCCCATGGCTGGGGTGAGCTGTCGAAAGGCGTCGGCAACTAACTCGATCGCGGTCTCAAAGGAGAATATTGGTGCCTCACTTGTGGTCGGAGCCGGAGCGAACAGATCCCACGGGGCCATCGGCTGGATTTTCAGAATCTGGCCCATCGCATTCAAGGCTCGCTGACCAATGGACCGCCGTTGGTAAGTGGTTGCCATCAGGGCATCCAGCGTCGTGCGATCGATACGGCTTTGGTGACAACTTTTGTTGAGGTAATGTAGGGCATGCTGTTGTCCCCGCTGTTTAGCCTCTTCCAATCGCCAACCATTAATGGCATTGAGAATATTGGCTACCGTTTCCGAGCGACTTTCCCACGCGGTTTTAATGCCCTGCCAGGCTTGCGATCGCACGTCTCGGTCGGTCGCACTCAGAAGGTTGTAGGCTTTGGCCAGTCCCATGGACTCCCCACCAACCTTACACTGCAAAGTGCTGGCGAGTTCGGTGTAAAGATTACCCCATCCTTGGAGGCCATTGACAGCCAGCCCTGTCACCAGTTTTTCTTCAGCGACACTGAGTAGTTGGTCTTTAAGTTGGCGTTGGTGCTGTAAGGAAAAACTCAGCTCTTCTAGAACGGGGTCAACAATCAGTGTCTTGATGAAATCATCATTCACCCGCATTAGAAAAACATCCAGTGCCTTGGTCGCCTGACTCACTTCGGCGCTGAGTTGCTGAAGGGTTGGTTTCCACTCGCTAGCGCTGGCATCCCGGGAGTCCACGCTCAGGATGCAGGCAATGAAGGTCCGCAGGTTGCCAAGTTGTTTAGCGATGTCGGTGCGCTGCTGATGGGCCGTCCTAACTTGGGCTAACAGGTCTGTAAATTGCTCGGCTGGCAAAGTCGCAGCACTTTCAATGTGTTGGGTAAAGGCAGTGCAGAGGTCTGCCAGGGTTGCGATCGCCTCCTTCAGGTGATCAACGGTCGCAGCGATGCGAGGATCACGGCTACTCGTGTAAAAGTAACTGTTATCCCAGGTTTGATGCAGGTTTGACATAGGGTCAGCAGCGCAACAGTGGCTCTAGCTTAGCCAATTTTGGGTTGTTGACGGCTCTCTCAAAACGTGGGAATTGCGATGGACTATTGGGTGTAATCCACTAAAGCGCGATCGCGCATCGACTCGCAATTGACGGATAAATCCAAAAGATCATCACGCATGTCACTAAGGTCAGTGTAATAAGTGAGGCAGAGATATCCTGTTCTCTTAGGACAACACCAGGAAGTAACCCAATTGCAATTAAGCCTAAGTCTGTGGCCAGACTGATGATGATTACTTCCTTAGAAACATTCAACAAAAATCTCTGGATCAGAAAATGTAAGAACATTAAGCCAAATGCTGCGGGTGCTGTGCCGATGGCAAACCCCATGGAAAAGAAGCTAAATATTGCCAGTAACGCACCATAAACCAAAAAAATATAATCAATCAAACAGTTGAGTTTGTGAATTCCTTGCGTCAGAATCTCCAACATGACCAAGTTTGAGGATGTTTTTAGGGTCTTGCTGTAAGCGGTAGTGCAGCACTGTCCCTGCATAAATCAGGGAGATTCTGAAATTTTTACTGAGACAAGATTTCAGCAAGATATTGATGAAGTGCTTTGACCCTGACAATTGACACACACACTAAATTTCAGCCCTCCCTGGGCTGTTTCAATGTCGTATGACGAAACTTAAAAAGTCCCCTGCGCATTAGGGGTACTTAATATCCTTCAAAGCTGTGTTCTGTGATCAGGGCATTTATCCCAATTCTGCAAGACAGCACTACATGGGGCCGTGGCGGTGCATGGAGGGGAAACGCGATCGCGGATTTTCGTAACGTTGGCGTGATAGCGTGACGGTGTGATGAAGTGGCGGCACCCTTGGATATGACCCTTGCAACCATTAGGCAACACCTAAAATAGGCTTTGTAGCTCCTGCTGATAGCTCAAATATCCGATTCAGAAGTATCTCCTTTCAGCAATCGCACCGCATTGTCCAGTTCCAATTGTAACTGTTCCTCACTTGGCAAAGCTTCTGGAAATCGATGCTCTGCCACTGCAATAGGATTGTGGAGGTTCCTCAAAGAATATTCCGCAATGGTTCGATCCTTTGTTTTGCAAAGAATAATACCGATGGTAGGCTGATCGTATTCTCGGCGCTCCTTATCGTCTATTGCAGACAAATAGAAATTCATTTGCCCCGATTGTTCCGGCCTGAAATTGCCCATTTCTAGCTGGATTACAATAAAACACCGTAAATTTAGATGATAAAAGAGCATGTCAATACAGAAGTTTTCGCCTCCTATATTGATGGGATAGTTATGCCGAACAAATGAGAAGCCCACTCCCAATTCCAGCAAGAAATCGCGCATATGGGTGACTAAGGCACGTTTTACATCTTGTTCTCTCCATCCCTTGGATAGGGTTAGAAAATCGAAGTTATAAGGATCCTTTAGAATTTGATGGGCTAGGTCTGATTGTAATGGGGGTAAAGTCTGTTCAAAGTTGGTGATGGCCCCTTGCTCTTTTCGATATAGGCCAGAGTCGATGTGAGCCACTAGCATGTTCCGGCTCCAGCCATTTTCAATCGACTGCTGAGCGTACCACAGGCGTTCATCAGTCGATTCCAGCTTCTCCAGCAAAGCAATATTTTGCCGCCACGGCAGATTTACCAACGCCCGTTGGACAATTTCATTGTCCGGCCATGCTTCAGCAAAAGCCCTCATATACATCAGGTTTGAGCGTGAAAACCCCTTCATATCAGGAAACTCATGCTTCAGATCTTGAGCCAATCGATTGACAACTTTACTGCCCCAACCCTGCAACTGCTGGCGTGCTAGGATTTCTCGCCCAACATGCCAGTACAACAAAAGCAACTCCCGAGTTACGGCTTGAGCCGCCTGCATCTGAGCCACTTTGATACGAGTTTTCAGGTCATTCAGGAGGGAGGAATAATCAGTATCCGAAAATGATGATGTGATGGGAGATTTCTGGGACACGGTAAGACACTCAACTCAGGGACAAAATTGGACTTCCTCTCCTGCTCTACGTTGTAAGCAATCAAGCTCAATTGATAACACTCAACTGCTGTGGCAATAAACCGTCGCTGAAAAAAGTTTTTAACGTCTACAGCGATTTTGCGATCGCCCAAATCGACTACCAGTTGCTTGTCAGCGGCTAAGTTAAGCTCAAAATCAACACCATCCTTTTGGATTTCATAGGGAGCGACTTCCCGTCTCCTCAAGTCCAGACTCTGTAGAGAATTGAACCCTTGGAGTTCTCTGCCTCAATTAGCCTTTGCGATCGCTCTAAGCTTGCGATAGAGGTGGGCTGATTTGTGCTCTTGCCCTTAACACGTTAGTACGTTAAAAAAACGTGGACAAATTTAGGAACTTCAAAGACTACATTGTAATGTCGGTGCGCTCTTCATCGTTGAGGTATTTCTCAAAGGTGAATTTAATGTGGCGTAAAATCTCATCCGGTGAAGATTGAGGCATGGGATAACGCTCTGTCTCATTGGTCTCAACCCACATCACCAGCAATTTATGAAGTGCGGCTTCTTCGGGAGTGCGGTTTTGGTTGAATGTCAATTTCTCCACAATGGCTAAAGTTCTCTCATAATTCCGCTTCAGACTCGATCACTTTAGGGGTAATACCAATTCTGTACGCAGATCGTTGTAAGCAGCCTTGTTAAAAGTAAGGGGCATCTTCCCAAAAAGTCTCCAATTGTCTTGATCAATTTCTTGTTCTGTACAAAGTAAACTGATGCTCCTCAAGAAATCCTTGGTTCAGCGATCGCGCGATCGCCCCTCCTTCCCTTCGTAACAGCATCGAAAACGCTCCTGCGCCTAAACCCGATTGTGGCCACAGACGGTAGCACGGTAACTCCGTTAACGGTGACTGATATGCCTGTAATGTGGGGACTGCCACAGGTGCAAACTCAGGAAACTTCTTTAGAAGCCAAGTACCAACCTGTTCATTCTCTTCCGGAGCGTAGGTACAAGTGGAATATAAAAGATATCCCTCGGGTTGTACCAACTGCGCTGCATTTGCCAGAATCCGCTTTTGACGATTGGCATTACGATTCACCGTGACCTTGTGAAAACAGCCTGCTACAGCCTGCCCTTTTGCCAGCAGCGACTGACCACTGCAGGGGGCATCCACCAGGACTAGCTGAGCGCAATGGGGTGTCTGCTTGGCCAATATCGTAGGATCCAGGTTGAGCACGATCGCCTCCATGGCTCCGCACCGTTTCAGATTAGAAATCAGGATTTTGACTCGTTTCCGAATTACCTCATTACAGAGCAAATGCGTGGGACGTAGTGCTACCCATGCAAATAAGCTTTTCCCGCCAGGAGCGGCACAAAGGTCAATCACGACATCGACTGTTTGCGAAATTGCCTGAATTGCCGACACCGCAAACACCGAAGAGAAATCCAGGCAATAGAAATAACCTTTTTCGTGCAAGGGATGTTGTCCCGGTCGCCGTAGAGACGCAAAATTTTGCGTCTCTACGGCGACCGGAATATTTTGCGTCTCTACGGCCAATCGATCCACAAAATTCGGCTGCCACGGTAAAGGCGGCAAAACCTCCCAGTCAAATTCCGGTGGTTTAGGTTGCGTCCATAGAATGGTTGGTGGGAAAGGCTGAGGATTGCTGAGGGCTTCGATGAAAGCGTCGCGATCGCCCTCATCCCCCAAAAGACGCTGGGCCTGTTTGATCAGTTGTTTAGAAGGCTCCGCCATTATTCAATGCTGATGCCCCCAACGGTTTCCGCCTTGCGAGGACGGGCCACCGTAGCCTGCTTGATTTTGCGGTTACGTTCATGGTGCTGTTGGAAATATTGCTGCCAATCTTGGGGGGCATCGATCGTTTCGCCGCCATGCTGGGTCAGGCGCTTGCGTACTTGGCAGAGTACAGGCGTGTTGACACAGGCTCCCGCGATAATCACCTGTCCCTTGGTCAGGGCTGGCAACTCTTTTAGCAGGTCACGACCAGCAGCTTCTACCCCATATTTCAGACTCTCCTGGTCAACAGGATTCACAATCCGCATCAAAAACTGACTCATGCATTGGGACAACACGTCCGAGTCCAGCTTACCGGGACGTTGGGTAATGAGTCCCACACCCATGCCAAACTTCCGTCCCTCGCTCAAAACCGTACGCAGAATTTGTTTGCACCGCGCCGGATCATGGGCAGGGGCAAAGCGGTGCGCCTCCTCCAGCAAAATAAATACGGGATAGGGGAGATAAGTCTCGTCTGCTTCCGTGAGTCGTTCCTTCGCGGTATTCATGCGAGCGTGATAGCTCTGGCGCAGAATTGCCGCACAGATAACCTGCTGTTCTTCCTGGCTAATTTCATTCATCTGCAGCACCGTGACCTGTCCGGGTTCAAACAGGTCTTTAGGGGCCAGATGGCTCATGCGATCGAAATAAGGCGATTGGGACAGGCGCTCTAGCTTCCACTCAATGGCCGGAGCCGAAGAGCCGAGTTTTTCATTGCCCTCATCATCAACACTGGTGTCAGCCTCATGCACAGCCCGGATAAGGTCATTCACGTCCCAGCGATAGTCGCCTTTGCGGTGTCGTTGGAGAATGGCAAACCCTTTGCTCAAAATAGCCTGCTGGCGATCGCTCATATTCGGCAGCAGTGTCATCACATCGTAGTAATCCAGGGAAGACATCCGAATGCGAATATCATCCGGCGTTAGAACCTGGACTTTAGGAGCATAGCCATCGGCGTCCTGAAATTTGGGATGCCCCCGCATGTCGCCTAAGGTTCCGTACTCGCCATGGGGATCAAATACCAGCACGGCGGCTCGGTTATACGGGCGCAACAGTTCTTCAATCAGCACCCCTGCCGTGTAGGACTTGCCAGATCCAGTGCCTGCCAAGATGGCCATATGGGTGCTGACTAATTCCTTCACGTCCAGAGCCACAGGGACGGCTTCGTTAGGGCGTAGCAACAATGATCCCACGTGCGCCGCTCCGACCTCTCCCGGCTGCTTTTTATTCACGACCTGACGTAGGGTCGCGTCATCGACCCGATAGACTTTCGCACCGGGATCGGGCGTCAAGCGAGGATTGATAAAGCCTAAGGCAGGATGAAAATAGCCAATGACCGTGACCGCAACTTCGTAAATCTCGGGGTTGGGATAGGCAAAACCTACCAGGGCTGCGACTGCATCGGGACTGATCCCAGTATCGGCAAAAATGCGATCCGGCAGGTGATCAATCAAACGACGTTCAGCAATCTTGCCCAGGATGTTTAGGGTTTGGTCATCTTGCTGAGCTTGATAAGACACAAACTCCCCGATCTTGACTTCGCGGTTATCGGCTGTGATGAAAAGATACTCATTCCCAGTCTCACCTGGGCCTTTAACTGTCCCAATGACTTGAAGCATAGCTTGATTAGCAAATGACACGAAGCATTACACGGAAAGTGGACGGATCGGTTTGTAGAACTTTGGGAGAACTGGCGTAATTACACGGTGATTAAAGTGATTACGGGGACAGTACCCTGTAGTCGTTGGCTTCAGTATAGTTATCCTCCAAGACTAACTTTCTATAGTTATCTTCAAGAATTTATTATGTAAGGGGATTGCTTCTGAACAACATTTTAGGTTCAATAACAGCAGAGCACCTGCGGGCATCACCATGACCGACGCTTCCCAAACAACTCACTTTTCTATGGATGACGCAGCGCCCTTAGCCAGCGACGTTGATTTGGCGATCGCAACCGAAAAGCTGAACGGGCGAAGTCGTCGGATCTGTGCTTCTATTTCTGTTCCCTGCTCCATCGAGCAGGTCTGGCAAGTCCTGACCGACTACGATAATCTAGCAGACTTTATTCCTAACTTAACGACCAGTCGTCGTTTAGGAGAATCCGATTCTGGAACACTCTTGGAGCAAATTGGGGCTCAGTGTTTTCTGAATATTCAATTTTGTGCTCGTGTTGTGCTCAATATGGTTGAACAGTTTCCCGATCATCTAGGATTCACGATGGTCGAAGGTGACTTCAAGGCATTTGAAGGGGCCTGGAAACTGGAAGCCGATGAGGCTGAGGGAATGACGCGCCTCGTATATGAATTGATCGTGTGCCCTCCTCGCGCTATCCCGGTGCTGTTGATTGAAAGGCACCTGCGTCGTGATTTAGCTCAAAACCTACAAGCTATTCGACAACACGTAATTGCGGTTGCCGCCGCGTAGAGGCCGGAATTATCAGGGACTGTTTTTTCACTCCGCCAAAAATCTGAAACTTCTGATGGTGACAAGCGACCCGGTCTCTAAGAGTTGGTTTGGCGATGACAAGCGATTCGGTTCCTAAGCAGGCATCCTGTTTAAAGACGGTTTTAGCTTGGACTTTACTTCTGGGTATTTTCGGGCTGACCGCGATCGCGTTCGCCACGCATCACTACGGTTGGCAGATCTATCTTGAGCTGCTTTCTCATTTCCAACTGCAGTACTTCACCCTCTGTGGAATAAGTCTACTGGTTCTAGCGCTGCTTCGTCGCAAACGTTTATTCCTGCTCGGACTTGTCTGCACAGCTATTCTGGGGACTCAGATCACAACCTGGTATTGGCCACCAAAGTTTCTGAACTCTGGTGAGGGCAGCAACTTCCGCATCCTGGTGGCCAACATCAACACTCAAAACCAGCGTTACGAAGATGTCCTTGCCTTTGTTCGACAAGAAGAGCCCGACCTGGCTTTGTTTATGGAGGTTGATACAACCTGGATTGATCAACTCAATACACTCAGTGACTTCCTGCCCCACTCATTTGGCGAAGGCAGCCCCTATCACTTTGGCATTATGCTCTATAGCCGCTATTCCTTCGAGACTGTACAACGGGTAGCCTTCGGTGACGATCGTATTCCTAGTCTGATCGGAGAAGTCAGCTTCAACAACCAGACCCTATCCTTCGTGGGGACACATCCGCCCCCGCCCATCAGGCCCAGTATTTTTCAGTCTCGGAATCGGCAGCTTGATTTAGTTGGGCAGCACCTACAAACGATGGAGTCGCCAAAGCTCTTAATGGGCGATCTCAATTTATCCATGTGGTCACCCTACTATGGCCGTTTAGTTCGTCAGACAGGACTCAAAAATGCCCGCAAAGGGTTTGGCATCCTGCCGAGTTGGCCGACCTACGGAGCCTATCCGCAGATTCCTGGCTGGGCAAATTGGCTATTTGCTATCCCCATCGACCATTGTTTGTTGAGTTCGGATCTGGAGGTTGTCAAGGTTCAGACTGGCCCTAACCTTGGCTCTGATCATCGTCCTGTGATAATAGATTTGAAATTCTGATCGGCAAACTCATTCCAGATGGCAATTTCATCTAGAGAATGGAGCCCCCCATAACTTCCCATCCACCCGTTTACTCGTCAGCGTATAGGTGCTTTACTTTTGCCGAGCCCCTCAGCTTGAGGAATTCGATTTCTAGCTATGAAAGTAATAGCCTCCTGCTGCTTTTCTAGAGAGACTCGCTGAATGCGTTATTACTTGGGATATTTCTACTGAATGCTTTTGATTACCCTGAAACTGAAACTCTGACCGGAACCTCCTCACGCTTGGGAACCGGTACAACCGGGCGTGAAGTCGCAGACTGAATAGAGGCAACAGCGTCAGGAGTCGTTGTTGTTACCTCTTGAGTCGCCTGCAGTCGCGGACGATCATCACAAATGGCGTTAGCCAAGACCAGTGCAAAGTAGGTGCCACCGAGATAGAGAACGATATCAAACGCCCCGAAATATATATGGAACATTAGACAAACCCTCTTAAATCTGCCTTGCTTTATGCTGATCCTAACCCACCTGCGCACCGATAATGCCGATCAATTCGCATCAACGTATGCAACAGTACATTTGCACCCTGAGCGCAGGCTTCGAGTGATGTATATTCTTGCTCCGAATGACTGATGCCACCTTCGCTAGGTACAAAAATCATGCCCATATCGGTAATCCGAGCCATTTCTTGGGCGTCGTGACTGGCTCTGCTAGGTAGGTGATAGTAGCTGAGTTGGAGATCCTCGCAAGCATGAGCGATCGCGGATTGAATATGTGAGTTGGCGGGGGCTGGCTCATTATTCAGGCGCTGCTCTAGATGGATGTGGGTTTGGGTTTGGGCCGCAATGAGATGGATTTCGGACTGGACTTGGGCTATGAGTGTGTCGAGGCGATCGCTACTTAAGTCACGAATATCGAGGCTCATTTCAATACGGCCAGGGATGCTGTTGGGCACATTGGGATGCAGCAGCATTTTGCCGACAGTCGCAACCTGATCGCCGGTTTGATTGCCGATCCGATCAACGGCCAGTACAACTTGGGACGCCGCAACCAAGGCATCTTTACGCATCGACATTGGTGTCGTGCCCGCATGACTGGACTGACCGTCAACGGTAATCCAGTAGCGCCGCTGCCCCACAATGCCGGTTACTACACCAATTTGTTTGCTGACCGATTCCAATACAGGTCCTTGCTCTACATGGAGTTCGACAAAGGCCGTCATACTTCCGAGTGGGCGTTGGATTTCAGCGATCGCGTCCCAATTGCCCCCGACTCTTGCCAAACAGGCATCTACTGGATCACCGTTGCGTCCGCGATAGAGTTCGGGGTCTGGTAATAATTGTCCCGCCAGGGCTTTGCAGCCCAGCATACTGCGTTCTTCATCCGCAAATACG
Source organism: Cyanobacteria bacterium J06639_14 (assembly GCA_039818605.1). Taxonomy (GTDB): domain Bacteria; phylum Cyanobacteriota; class Cyanobacteriia; order Phormidesmidales; family Phormidesmidaceae; genus SIO1E4. The sequence goes on from JBCBTQ010000001.1 coordinate 77,674, forward strand.
ATGACCTCCAGCGGATGATCCAATCGCCGCCGCCGCTCAGCTAGGACCCGAACCACTTCAATGCCAGCCAGTACACCGTAAGTCCCGTCATAGTGGCCAGCATTGGGGACTGTATCGATGTGAGAACCCGTTACTAAAGGGGGCGCATCGTTAAAAACACCCGGATAACGGCCAATGATATTGCCCGCAGCGTCGATGCGAACAATCATCCCGGCATCTTGCATCCATTGCTGCACTAATGTCCGGGCACGACAGTCTTCGGCACTAAAGGCTAATCGCTGTACACCGCCATTCGGCAATTGTCCGACTTGAGCCAGCTTGTGAATTGAGGACATTAATCGATCAGGATCGATGGCAAGGGTAGAAACAAGGCGGTTGGTCATCGGTCCTTCCTTGGGCAACAGGCCCAACTATGAATAACGATCTTCGCAGGTGAGGCCAGCGTATACTGTATACACTAAGCGCACAGTAGCCTTCTCTACAACCTGCTTTGGGGAGGTGTTTATGTCTACAACCTGCTTTTTAGGGTATTTATGTGAGGAGTAGCTGGGTTTAGTGATGAAGATGACTCCACTGCCTCGGCGTGAGGCCCTGCATGAACAGACTTATCAAGCTCTGCGACAGAGTATCTTGTCTGGGGAGTTGGCCGCAGGCGATCGCTTAGTCGAAACGCATTTGGCAAAGCAATTAAATGTCAGTCGTACGCCTGTGCGGGAGGCTATGCGCCAACTCCAGCGGGACGGATTGGTCCTGGCTGATGCCAGTGGTGGTATGCGTGTCATTACCGTCTCTTCCATGGACGCCGTCCATCTCTACAATTGCCGCATCGCACTAGAAAAAGCTGCGGTTCAGGCTGCCTGTACCCAAGCTAGTGACGCGACCTTGCAGCAACTAGCATCCACCATTACCCAAGCTGAACAGACGGTTCAACGCCAACCATCGCCTCTGACGGCCTTTGAAATGTTGAATCTGGACTATCAGTTTCACCGTCGGATTGCTGAAAGTTCAGGCAACCCTTGGCTCGTGGACTTGTTGGATCAGGTGTTCGACAAGATGATGCTACTGCGCGTAAGGACAACCCTCAACGATCCCAAAGTGTTGGAAATATGTACGGAGCATCGCAAAATATATGCGGCAATGCAATCGCGATCGCTTACGGACGCTATAGACGCCATTGAGGTTCACCTAGAGGCCAGTAAGCAACGAGTCGTGGCTGCCTTAGAGGGGTTGCAAACAGACTGTGCCGAACGGTAAAAGGCGGTGTGCCTGTACGATAAGGGCTGATTTAACAGGGAGATACTGACATGACAGGGATGGCTGATATCGATAAATTAGTTTTTATCTGTGGCTCGGCACTGCGAGGACAACCGGACCACGGCAATTTGCAGGATGCCAAATTCATTCGTGAAGCCAAGACCGCACCTCGGTATCGTCTCCATTCGGTGCAAGATGGCTGGCACCCCGGTATTTACGAAGTAGAAGCAGACGGTATCGCCATTCCAGGAGAACTGTATGGCCTGACAGTTGAGCAGTATGAGCATCTGGTATCGACCGAGCCGCCCAACATGTATCCAGCCGAGGTGATTCTGGAAAGTGACGAGCGGGCGATCGCGATGCTCTATCCCAAAGCTTTAATTGATGAGCACAATTGGCCTGACATTTCTCACTTAGGTGGCTGGGCAGCTTATAAAGCGGCTCAGTAGTCAAGTTAGCCAAATTTATAAGACACAGCTTGCCAGACTACTCAATCCTGGAGTTTGCAGGTTTGTTTACTCCACCACGAGTCGAGCTAAACTCGTACCCGGATAATAAACCCCCAAGATTTGGTCGTATTGATAGCCTTGCAGCGCGTAATCCTTGGCCCCATGCTGACTCATCCCTTTGCCACCATGGGCTTCTTGAACAATCTGGTCTGATGCCGCATAGAGGGATTCCACAATGCCCCCTTCATAGCTGATGAACTCGCCAGCGGTTTCAGCGACGGCCCGCTGTGTATTGGTCGTTTCCCAGCCAATGCCTTTGTAAGCCTGGAAGCGTTGGGTATTGTCAAGGTCAAAATAGTCGCTGGCTGGAATTACGTGGTGGGTCAACGCATAGGACCGAGCTGCTACGGCTTGGGCCTTCAGGGATTCCAGTGGCCAGTGGTGGTACATCTCACTTCCCACCACACTGGAGAGATATTGGCCCAGCATGACAAAATTGACGGCTAGCAACTCGCCGCCATCGTTGAACAGCAGGACCCGTCCCTGATACCAACTGTTGTCAATAAACACGTAGCCCCCTTGTTCAGCCTCTAGCCAAACGGCTCCAGAAAGCTGACAGCCACTAAAGTCAATGCCTTGAGCCGTTGGCGAAGCTATCAAACTTGTCTGGGGAGGGATATCGCAGTGAGCAGAACCATCAGTATTGATGACCCACCCCAGGGTATTTGTTCCCACTGCAATAGAAGGGACATCACGGGCGATCGCCACCCGCATTTCCAGCACATTATCAATGACGTTTTCACTAATCGGAGCCGCTGCTACAGGTGCAGGGGGCGCAAGTTCTTGCGCTGGTGGCGGTATATTCGCAACGGCATCCTGCTCTGGAGAATGAGCTGGGGGTGCAGAAGCGTTGGCAGGCTCATCCTTCGGACCGGAGCTACGAGGATCGGAAGTTCCGGCAGTTGCGCTATCATTCGTCGTTGGATTATCGATAGCCGTTGCGGCGGTTGCTATACCACGCTGCTGAGCCCGCTGTATACGGTACAGATCCACAATTGACTGCCTAACGGCCCCTGTACTCAGCCATAGACTTTCCTGCAAGGGCTTTAACTGTGCTGTACCACTGATTTCGGGGAGAGGCATGAACCTCAAAATGAGTGCCCCTGAGAGCAAAGCTCCGCTAGCAAATGTCATACGAGAGCGTAGTTTCGGCTCGATCCGACCACAGAGCTTTTGAATTCGCTGCCATTCCTGCTGAAACTGCAACGCCATTGTGATTGTCAGAAGTGATAGATTTACGACACACCAACACCCTTTACGGGGATACTGTAGCTGCTTTTTGCATTTCTGACTACTTCCTTACCTTGTGCGATGCTAGGCGCAAGTCTAAGGTTATGGGAGTGTCAGGATGAAGGATAAATGACGGAAGGGGGGACGGTATCGTTCCCTGACGAAGGGGCTCAAATCGTTCTGAAACGCGCGATCGCGCCTCATCCAAAGTTCTGGGAAGCGTTGTGTAAAAGTCACCGGAAGGAGGCTGCACATGATACCTGGCACCCCCAACCCATTTGCCTTGCAATGTATCAATTACATGACAAATCAGCGGTGTATGAGGAGCCAACAGGGAAGGCGGTTGCGATAAGGCTGAACGGGCTCGGAATCGAATGCCACCGACATAATGACCAGGAGTTCCTGTAAAACGCATGGGTACCCGATACCCATTGCAGAATACTCCATAGCGCTGGGCTAAGGCTTCTGGCTCTGAGGTGTCCCCAACGACCCCAGTTAAACTAATTTGCAGCCTTTCTAGGGAATTATCCACAGGTTGAGAAGCTGCCCCGCTACTGACATCACCCAATACGGGCCAGGGTTCCAACGCCGCCCGGAGTTCCATTACGGGCGAAGGATTCTCGATTAAGGAAACCTTGCCATACCGAGGAAATTGTTGTTCCCAAAAAAGCGTAAACCACTCCAGTTCAAAGGCGTATCCTGCTGCCCGCAAATCAGTCAAGACCGCTCGAAAATCTTGCTGCAGATAATAGGGGAAAAGCCAGCGATCGTGCAGGGCAGGGCCCCAACGCTTCAAAGGTCGTGTAAATGGCTGTTGCCAAAACCAGGCCACAAAGGCCCGAATTAGGAGCATTTGGAGGAGACGTAATCCCGTTGCAGAGGGCATTTCAAACCCCCGAAACTCCAGCAGCCCCAGCTGTAGTTGAGGATTCTGAACCGGAAATAGCTTGTCAATACAGAGGGCGGTACGGTGACTATTCCCGGTAACATCTCGCAGCAAAGGACTCAAGAGCTGATCGATCACTTCCGCCGCAACCGATTCGCGCGGTGACAATGCCAGTAACGCTAGCTCTAACTCATACAAGTTATCGTGTCTGCCTTCATCAACTCGCGGAGCCTGGCAGGTAGGTCCAATGAACTGCCCGGCGAAAAGATAGGACAAGCTGGGGTGATGCTGCCAATAGGTAATGAAGCTGCGGAGGAGGTCGGGGCGTCGTAGCAGGGGACTGGTGTCTGGGGTTAAACCACCGATGGTAATATGCGCGCCTCCCCCGCTCCCTAAACAGCGCCCCTCGGCGCTATATTTTTGGCCCGTGAGGCCACAGGCGATCGCGGCTTCATCCAGGGTTGTATGCAAAGCGACCAACTCAGGCCAGCTAGCTGCAGGGTGAATGTTCACCTCCAGCACGCCCGGATCCGGTGTGATTTGAAAGCCTTGAATACCCTGATTGCCTGGAGGAGGAAACCCTTCAATGACCACAGGCTGATCCAAGAACTCTGCAGTTGCCTCGATCGCCGTCAACACATCGACATAACTACGAGCTGATGCGATCGGTGGCATAAAAACATGTAACCCTGTCTGACGCACTTCAACCGTCAGCGCTAGACGGATACTGTTTTGTGGAGCCAGAGGTCTTTGTTGTTGAGGGCGAATGGGGGGCGTCGACAAAGCTGGGACGGCTTCCTCTAGCAGGTGCTCCGAAGAGGGGATGTCAGCGAGTGGTAGCCGCAATCCTAAAGGAGCCGCCTCACCTGGTAGTAACGTTAAGCGTTCCTCACAGTCAGTCCATGGGCAACTCTGCCAGCGTGTCTGCCCCTGATAGGCAACTGTCAAGAAGGGCAGAACAAATCCTCGAGGTACTGAGGCATCGGGGTCAAATGCTGCGATCAAGGCATCGGAGGGAAGCGCAAAACAACGCAGCAACTCAGTTATGAATGTTTTGGCTGTCTGCCAAGTGTATTGGGTCTGTATCTCACCCCTTGCCAGAAGATGAGAATTACGCCAGAGGCGTTCACCATCGATGCGCCAAAAACAGCCCCAAGCCCATCTTGGCCAGGGTTCACCAGGATAGAGTTTGCCCAGTCCGTAATGGAGCAGACTGCCCGACTTGTTTAAGCGTTGTTGTAAGAGCCTCAGTAATTGCCCTGCGATTTGGCGTTTGTTTTCACCTAAGGCAATGTAACGCCATTGTAGTGAGTCGCGGTCTTGGTCAGAAATATAGGTAGGCTCTCCTCCCATGGTCAGTCCAATACCCGCTTCATCCAGAACCTGATCAATGTGATGCCCTAAGGCATTGATGGTGTTCCACTGTTCTGAAGAGAAAGATTGGATGGACACGGATCGCGTGTAATGCTCTTGAGGCATTGAAAACATTAAACAGGCTTACAAGGAATCCTAGTGCATGTCTAGGTTTGTGGCCCAAAACTTTGCTGGATTTATAGGATTGTGCTGTTGCTGTTGCCCGATGGTTAGAGTGCCCTGGAGATGATGTCATCCTTGATGTATTTCCAGGCTGTGGTACACCTTCAAGATGTACCGCGATGTATCCTGACGGAGTTGTAATGTCTAGGCTGACGCTTGCTAATGATACAACCTATGGAATTTGGCTTCCTATGCTACTTTGAGAGCAATCGCAATCAGCATTGAGCCATGGTTCTGCGACCTCTGGCCTTATTCTTTAGATAACCCTATCTATTCCGAAAGTGATAGGAAGCCGATGGCGGATAATACCCAGCAGTTTGGGTGGATTGTCACTATCAAAGAAAACAATGCGATTTAATCTGTGCGCCCATCATCACTTATCCCGGTTATGCCTTTCGAACGTCGGCCCTGGTTCCTGACCCTTTTCCAGTTGCAGGGTTCTGTTATTCCGGCTGTACTACCGAGGACGTTGATCTGCGTCAGTTTTGGTTTACTCATATCGGTACTATATGCCGTGGGTGTTCCGGTCGCTATCAGTACATTAGGCAGCTTAGTCCCCAGTATTGTTTTGGGCTTGTTGCTTGTTTTCCGCACAAATACTGCCTATGAGCGGTTCTGGGAAGGGCGTAAACAATGGGGAATTCTGGTGAATACGAGCCGCAACCTAGCGCGTCAAATTTGGGTTGCAGTTGACGAAACAGAGGAGCAAGACCACTACACTAAAATTCGCAACCTCCGTTTAATCGTGGCGTTTGCCATCGCCATCAAACTGCATTTACGGGGCGAACCGTTGAATGCAGAATTATCAGAGGTGGTTACTCCAGAGCAGTTCACTAAACTCCAAATCATGAACAATCCCCCTCTGGAAATAGCCTTTTGGTTGGCAGATTACTTGCAAACCTGTTGCGATCGCAGCAAACTAAACCCGTATCAACTTTCTGCCATGTTGCAACTGATTGATCGACTCGTGGATGCTTTAGGAAGTTGTGAACGCATCTTGAAAACGCCTATTCCCCTAGCCTACAGCATTCATCTGAAGCAATTACTGATTCTGTATTGTCTGGCGCTACCTTTTCAGATGGTGGAGTCGCTCCACTGGTGGACAGCGTTAATCACAGGACTGATTAGCTTTGCGGTGTTTGGTATTGAAGCGATCGGAATTGAAATTGAAAATCCTTTTGGGCATGACCCCAATGATCTACCTTTGGATGCTATTTGCCAAACCATGCATCACAATATTGAAGACCTGATTACGTTAACGCCGGGCAACTGTCGTTGGCTCAAGGAACGTAGAAATGGGGGTGTTACTTAAAGAATTGTAAATCTCTAGGCGGCGTATATAGTCCCCTTGATGAAACATCTGCTAAAGAGAAGCCATCGATCCGTAAATTCACTAAAGACGCAAAGCGGACCGTAGACTTACATCTGCAATCCTCGGAAGGGCTCATCAGAGGCCGATCTGCTCATTGGTATGCATCCCGTGGGTAACTAATTACCTGCATCACAAGAACAATTTTTTCATAATTAATGAGATCTTTTTGGGGATTTTGCGCACAATAGCATCACGGCTACGTCAACGTTTACAGGCAAGTAGGCCCTGACGTTTGAAAGCTACGGGCGGTAATTGCGACAGATGAGGGGCAACTTTACCCATGGGCCAGTTGGATAACACACCGAGCAACCCAATTGAAGAGGGAAAAGCGGCCCGAGAGGTACTCCGCAGTGTCACTCAAAACCTGAGGGCACTTCAGGACGATCTCTCCGGTCAGTTGAATCAGGATATAAACCGTCTACAAGGTACTAAGCACCGTCTACTCAACGATATTGAAATCCTGGAAGAAGAGTATCGCTCACTTCGTCATCAGTACGAAACGCTGAAAGCAGAGCATGACGTCGAACTCAGTCGTAAACAGTTGGTGCAGCAGCAGGTCTGGGCAAAGCGACTGGCACAAGCACTGGCAACCAATCTCCAAAGTCGCCTCACGGAGACTATCTACAGTGCAGCTTCGGTCAACGGAACCGGCCAGAGCGGCTCCCTACAGAACGCCTATCAGCTTCTGGCTTCGCTGGACGCCAGCTTGAACGATACGCTTCACTCGCTCCAACAAGACCTGAACAGCTATCAAAGCTCCTTATCCCAGCAAATCAGCCGCATGCAAAGCATGGAGCAGCAGGGAGAAACCATCTTAGAAGCGTTAATTAATCGTCTGAGTTTACAATTACAAGCCCAGATGGTTCGCCCTCAAACGATATCGGGCGTGCATAGTGATAATGGTGGCAGCACAGCTCATCATCTCTATGGGTATCAATCGCCCCCAGCCCAACCATCATCAGGATATCCATTAGCAGCACCCCCATCACCTCCGAGTACTTCCTTCAAAACTGGACCGACTGCCTATCCACAATATTCCGTAGATCCTTCCTCGTCTGAGCGTGTAGAGCCCCCCTCGACTCAAGCTGCATCTACCTCTCCGGCCCCTAAACCTCACTCCACAAAACCAGGAAGCCGATTCTCAACCTTTCAAAAGGGATTGATTTTCATCATTCTCTCGACTTTGGCTTTATCCGTTCATAACGTTTTGGTGGGGATCATTGGCTTTGGAGGCGAGATATTTGGGGCTGAACAATTCTCTATCGGGATAATCTTTCCCCTGAACCTGATCAACTCGCTCATGCTGCTATGCCTGCGCATGGTGGTTGTGCTACCCCTAATGGCCCTGGTGGCCGGGAAGCTATATCCCGATGTCTGGCAAGACATTCGTCAATTCTTAGAGGCTGAAGATAAGCGTCCTCTTTTTCAGGTTATTGCTAGCGGCTGCTTTTTGTTTATGTCGCAGGTCCTTATCTATAAGGCTATTCCGGAAATTGGGGTTGGCGTTGCGGTGACATTACTGTTCATGTATCCGTTGATTACAGTCCCACTAGCCTGGTATTTGTTTGGTGATCGTCCCACGCCGCTAAGGCTGGTTGTCATGTTTGCGATCGCAGCTGGTATCGTCCTTACGGCTTTCCCTGCCATTAGTCTCGATTTGTCTGGCGGTATCTCGCCTTGGGGGGTGCTCACGGGGCTACTATCCAGTAGTTTCTTTGCTCTTTATCTAATTGCGATGCAGCTCAGTTTCCGGAAGCTGCATCCTGTTCCTGTAAGCCTGATCCAGTTTGCGACTATATTCTGCATTACGGGTGTTATCACCGTCTTTATATTGATTAGTTCTTTCTTTTTCGGCTTGGAAATAACAGGACCTAGTAGCCCTTGGTCGTTAGGAATTGCCGGTGTTTTGCTCGGTGGGCTAACACTGTTGGGATATCTGTTTAATAACTACGGTGTGCGCTTTATGGGGGCTGCCCAAGCCTCGATCGTGGCATCTAGTGGTCCTGTGCTTTCAGCGATTATGGCTTTCTTCATTACTCCAGGCGAAAACTCCATCCTGCAGCCAATCCAATGGATTGGAATTAGTGCAGTGACGCTGGGTGTAATTGCCCTTAGCTGGGAACGCTTGATCAAGCAACGCAAGCCCAAACCAAAGCGTATCAGGGCCTAGAATGTTGATGGGTTTTGCCCTATAGTCCAGGAATCTGCTGCACTTGATGAGCCTGCATGCCGCTAGAGAGCGGTGGGGCCTGTACTAGAGCCGCCAAATGAGAATTGGATAACATCTGTTGTAGCACCTTGCTTAAAGGTGGCTGTAATACTTAGACTACCTACACATCAGCGATGATGGAAGTCCAATCAGAGTTAAGTCTGCTATGGGTCGTCGCCGTGACAAAATTAAGGTGTCCCAGCTCAGGGCGCTGCTATCTGTGGCCAATTATCACAGTTTTAGTCGGGCTGCCGATGAGCTAGACCTGTCACAGTCTTCCATTAGTCATGCGATCGCGACGTTAGAGTCAGAACTGGGAATTAGTCTTTTCTCCCGTGGTCGGCAGGGGGCACAGTTGACGCCGGTGGGAGAGCGGATCTTGGTTCAAGTTCAGACTATCCTGTCAGCCTTGGACACGATTGAAGCCGAAGCGCATCAGGTTCGAGGTTTGACAGGTGGAACCGTGCGCGTAGCCACATTCCGAAGTTTAGCGACGTCATTTTTGCCGCAGGCGATCGCCCAATTCAATGATCAGTTCCCGGCGATTAGTGTTGCGTTAGTCGAGTGTGTCTATCAAGAAGAAGTTGAGCAAGCCCTACAAGATGAACGTGCAGACATCGGCTTACTCCACCTGCCAACTGAACGAGAATTTGAAACTTGGGAATTGTTTCGTGACGAGTTTCTCGTTATCCTACCCCCTGATAGCAACAATAGTAAGTCCCCGTTGAGCTGGGAAGAAATCGCCCAATATCCAATGATTCTCTCTCCCGGCAAGGACAGTTGTGATGAGATGGTGATACAGCATTTTGCCCGTTACCAGAAGTCCCTCAAAATTGCGTATGAAGTACGGGAAGCGTCAACCATTTTAAGTATGGTGCGTCAGGGCTTAGGAGCAACTATCATGCATTGTGCTGAAATTGCATCCTTTATTAACGACTTGCGTATCTCACCTTTACCTGTACCCTTAGAACGAATTAATGGGGTAGCAATCATGAAAGAAGGACTCCATCTGCCTGCTACTTTTATGTTTCTTGAGTTACTGAAATCGATGGGGAAAGCTCATCTCTCATAGCCTCAGCATTCTCAATCTGCTTGCTGTTGACTCATATTTCTCGCGATCTGAATAATAAGCCAAATTAGACCAATCTTCAGGCCGAGCATACCCAATGGTAAGGACACGAACATAAGCCAACCAGCAACCACCATATTCGTTAAAAGCTGCCCCACTTCAAAGGGGCCAATATTACATACGGTAGCGAATCCTTCGTGAATATTACACCCGCCCAGGTGAGCAATAAACCCGGAAATGAGCACGGATAAAAGGGGAAGAATTCCAACAATAAAACTGGTCGATAATAATAGTAGGGGGAATTTATAATTCCTCAAAAATCGCCTCATAAACCTTGCTATCTTTGATAGCGCATAAATGTATCGGAAAACTCAGAATGTGCTTCTACCACCTAAAGATATACATCTATATGGGGGAGGATTTCGGATTCTAAACCACAAGTCGATTGGGGCGCTGGAGTTTTCTTAGCGTACTGTTGAGGCTGAGAAACGCGGCAAAACTCACTCGTGCCACTGTGTCCGAATCTGTTCCGGTGATATTCCCTGGGAGCGAAGTGTCCGCAAACTCCTGGCTCCATCCCGCTTAGCCAGCCGATTGCCGTCTGTATCTCGTACCAGGGAACAGTGGTAAAACGCTGGTGCCTTCCAGCCTAAGGCGCGATAGAGCAAGATCTGTTTTGCCGTTGCAAGCAATAAATCCTCGCCCCGTACCACCTCAGAAATGCGCATGGTTTGGTCATCAACGACCACAGCCAGTTCGTAACTAGGTAACCCATCCCGTCGCCAGACAACAAAATCGCCAAAGTCTTCACCTGCGGTAAAGGAATGGGATCCAAGGTTCTGATCGACAAAGGTAATGGTTTCACCATCGGGAACCTGAAAGCGCCAGTTCACCTGACCGGGTTCATCAACCGGAGTCCAATCAACAGGCCGTAGGTGTGTAGGAAAGATAATTTCACGATCGCCTTCATGGGGTGCACTTAAGGCCTGAGTGACATCTTTACGAGAATGGGGGCTCGGGTAGATGGTGCGGGTGTGATTGAGCTGTTGCCAGGTTTGTCGATAAAGGTGGTGACGATCGCGCTGATGGTAAGGGCCATAGTCACCGCCTTTATCGGGACCCTCTTGCCAGCACAAGCCAAACCAGGTCAGGTCTTCGAGTAAGTCAGAGGAGTATTGAGGTTTGCAGCGATCGCGGTCGAGATCCTCAATTCGCAAGATCAGTGTGCCACCAAATTGCTGCGATCGTTGCTGGGCCATCCAAAACGTTCTGGCATGGCCCAGGTGCAGATGTCCAGTGGGAGTAGGTGCCAGTCGCCCCCGGTAAAGTTTGGCAGAATTCGCAGGTGTTACAGCGGAGGCAGCCATCAGTACAATCCTTCAACCGACTTTAGGGTATCGAAACAGACGTTGCTTCTGATCGGAGCTGCGTTACCCAGAAACTTTTGACGCTAGACAAAGGCGTTATCAACAGATGGCAAAGCAGCAGTGGCGATCGCTCAGCCTCCTTAGGATCGCTACCAAAACTTTGTCCTATCTGGTTCAGACGCAAACTTAAGGGTGCCGCAATGGCGAAAGTAGACGCACCAGTCCACCTTATCGCTGACCGCCACAATATCGTCACTGCCAAATAGCTCAAAGGCATACTTAACAATCATCTTCCAGGTTGTCAGTACGGCTGGGCTGCTGTCTGCAGCAAACACAGGGAGGACAAAAGCCGCACTGGCAAATGGAATGCCGCGTTGATAAAGCCACTTCTTCAATTCAGCTTCGGCTTGGATGGAATACGCTTCAACATGCCGAAAACAGCCCGCACTGAAAGGTGTGTTGCCAAAGCCATCATTCCCGCAGAGTATATTGCGACGATTAGCCGCATCGTATACGGTTTGAGTCGATGCTGCATCCAGAAAGAGAATCTGGTCACGATGCGCCAATGGCATCTTGGTAAATGTGCCTGGAGGGATAAACAAGGCCCATTGTTCAGGTGTCACGGTGGGCAATCCATTCAGGTCGGCAATGTTCACGAGATTGTGGCTCATTGGTAGGGAGACATCACGAAGGACCTTGTCGGTTGGGTAAGTACCCTGAACAGAGTGATAAATTGCCCTAACTATTCTATTTGCAGGTCATAGCATTTGGGCTGCAAGCTACTGGACATAGGCTGTGGATGTAAAACTAGAGCGCTCCTTGAAAGTTGCATATAAATCTTGCAATCGTGAATGGCTGGTGCGCCAGGCGATATCCGCATGTCGCAGATCAAGATAGCTGAGGGCAGTGACATACGTGATGCGACCAAGATCAACGTCGACGCCGTATTGGGCCACGTCTTCTTCCATGGCGCTTAAACCGCGATCGATAGCCTGACGCCAGCGATCCATCCAGTATGCTGACTGTTCAGCCTCAGGTCGGCGACGTTCACTCACCATATTGAAGGCAGCATCCATCACGCCATCACCCAGTGCCTGAGCCCGTTCAACGATCCATCGTGCTGCGCCATTGCGGGGAAGAAGCACCGGTGCATCGGCAAGTGTGTCGAGAAAGGCACAGATGACCGGGCTATCGAAAAGTATGGAATCGTTTTCACGCACTAGTGCAGGGACCTTGCCCAGGGGATTCTTGATGACTGTAATGGCGTCAGCCGCGAGCGGATTGACCAGGACGATTTCGACCTTGTCATCCAGGTCTTTTTCCTGAAGGACAATCCGTACCTTGCGCGAATAGGGTGATGTAGGTGAGGCGATGAGTTGCATAAGAGCATCCGTTACTAGATAAGTGATCCGAGCCCGCCAGGTTTGTCGAGCCATCTGAGTCGTACACCCTGATGTTTCAATCTAAGGAGGTGTAGCATGTTAAGCGGTGGAGCCGCAGGTGTACATACATGATTATCGACGACCAACACTACGACTTGATCATCATTGGTACCGGGGCTGGCGGTGGCACGCTGGCCCAAAAGCTAGCCCCTACAGGTAAGCAGATTCTGATTCTGGAGCGGGGCGACTTTATGCCCCTAGAGGAACAAAATCGCAGCAATGTTGATATCTTCAAACGCGATCGCTACCATGCTCCGGAGCAGTGGTACGACAATGCCGGGGAGCCATTCTCACCCCAGATGAACTATGCGATCGGCGGTAATACAAAGATCTATGGTGCGGCTTTGCCTCGGTGGCGCGAACGGGATTTTGAAGCCGTTCAGCATCAGGATGGCTTAACGCCTGAATGGCCTGTGAAGTACGACGAGTTTGAACCTTACTACACTGAAGCTGAGCAGCTTTACAAGGTGCATGGCTCTAATCAAGGTGACCCGACGGAACCGCCTCACAGTGCGCCATATCCCTTCGAAGCGATCGCGCACGAGCCCCAAATTGCCGAAATTTATGAGGCGATCGCCCAAGAAAATCTCCACCCTACCCCCTTACCCTTGGGACTCACGCGGCAAGAGGATGATCCCACTAACGATGCTCAGGTCAGTGGGATTGATCCAGCCATCAAGCACGACAACGTCACCCTCAAAACGGGGGCTAAGGTTGTTTGTCTGCATACAAATTCCTCGGGACGTATCGTTAAGGCCGTGGAGGCTGAAGTGGGCCAACAGTCTTACCTTTTCTTCGCGGATATCGTGATACTGGCCTGCGGGGCTGTCAATTCAGCGGCGTTACTGTTGCGATCGACGAATGAAAAACATCCCCAGGGCTTGGCGAATAGCTCTGATCTGGTCGGACGTAATTTAATGAAAAGTCTCAAGACTTCTGTGGTGCAACTCAGAACCCAGGCGAATTCAGGCGCTTTCCTTAAGACCGTGTGTGTGAATGACTTTTACTGGGGGGATGGTGATTTTTCCTATCCGATGGGACATATCCATAATTCAGGGGGGCTGCTGGCCGATGTTATTTTTGCGGAAGCCCCGCCCTTGACGTCCGTGTTGGCAAAGTTTATGCCGGGATTTGGCTTAAAGCAATTAGCCACTCGTTCTATCGGATGGTGGGCGCAAACTGAGGACTTACCTGATCCCAAAAACCGTGTGCGTGTTGATGCTAAGAAGCTTTATGTTGACTATACGCCGAATAACTTTGAAGCTCACGATCGCCTTGTTTACCGCTGGATTGATGTTTTGAAAGCGATCGAACAAAAGATTGGCGGTTCCCAGCGAGGCGCGATTCATCCTCGGGCTGAGGCTCCACTCCAAGTGATGGCCAATCAGTGCGGGACTTGCCGCTTTGGAGAGGACCCGACAGCTTCGGTGCTCGATCGCAATTGTCGGACCCATGATGTCGATAATCTCTATGTGGTAGACGGTAGCTTCTTTCCTTCTAATGCCAGCGTTAGCCCTGCATTAACCATCATGGCGAATGCCTTAAGAGTCGGAGAGCATTTAATCGAGCGCTTGTCATAACAAATCCACTCGATTGACTGTCAGCGTTCAAGTTCCAACTCAATAATGGTGCAGTTAGTTGTGAGAGATGAGCCATGCTTATTGAATTTAGCGTTGGTAATTTTAGATCGTTCAAGGGTTCAAGGAGCAAAAGATTGGCCT
>JBCBTQ010000002.1:0-78599 GCA_039818605.1 Cyanobacteria bacterium J06639_14
AAGGTCTTGTGCAGAGGCAGCTTGAAGACCTAGAGTTCATCCTTGGTAAGGGTTAGGCAAAGCCTTGAAAACAGCGAAACCCTCTCAATGAGAGGGTTTTAGCCAAGAGCCCATGACGAGGATTGAACTCGTGACCTCACCCTTACCAAGGATGAACTCTAGGTCTTCAAGCTGCCTCTGCACAAGACCTTTAAGCCTCGTCAAGAAACCTTCATACCCAATCCATACCCAATTAAGCCTGATCTATCTGGTTTGCTGACGTTACTCAGCTATGTATCATGCTCCCGAACAGGTTCCCCAATGAAGAATACCGACTAATTTCTCTATCGGCTGCACACGCAAAGTAGTGATCATGAGATCGCGATTCAGCATCAAAACGTCAGTCGTCGCCTGCTCAATCGAGTTTTACCCAAAGCTGTAAGGGATTTCTACTGACCAGGTAAGGAGTCGCTGCCAATTATCCGACGCTTCGAATCTGATTAAGCCACTACACCTCTAACCGCCTATGGATGATCACTCCTCAGCAGCCATGCAAGCTTGAGTAGAAGTCGGATCAAAAACGATGGTGTATCGTGCTGGTACCGCTGGATGACGCAGGACTCGCAGATGGGCATCGGCATCATTGCGACGGCGAAACCGAGCCACGACACGGCGCTGCATCTCGGGCAGTAGCTGAACAATGCACCAGGGATACAGCTGTTGCTGATAGGCTGTCGGCGTTTCCTCGTAGTCTGTAATGGTTGGAGGATGCAGAGCGCGATCAATCACACCCAGGAGATGGGATGCGTCACTGTCTGGTGGATGTATAGCCCAGCCACTCAGGGGAGCTGGTTGATAAGTCAGTCGATAGGATTTGCCATTGGGACGATGAATTACCCAAACAGGCTGCCGTGGGAGCTTTTGCAAGCGATCACCCTGCTCTGTAACAGCGGCCCGAATCAGCTTGATGTCCGCGATGATTTGTTGCCCTCGGCTCACCTTGCTGCCTCCCAATAAGCATGTGCTTCTAAAGCTGAAGCCACCCTATCGAGGAGGAATCGTCAAAAAACAGGGCACGGTGCCATTGCTTTTTTAACAAAAATATGTGTCACTCTTCCCGCTCGGTTGGGCAAAGAGCCTCTCGTAGGTTCTCAGGAATTTGATCAAAGTGGTCGAAGAGAAAGTCCATCAAGGCTAAGTGGCGCAAGTCAACCATGGTCGGGCGACGGTAGCTCCGGCCCTTGTGAAACCAACGGCGTACCGTAGACACAGAACGCGAGCAGATAGCGGCCATTTCCTCTTGGCTGACCTGCCATTTGGCATAGAAGGTCTGAGGCGTCATGCCAAGTTGACATTGGCTGTACCGATCAAGTAGGTGTTGCTCGCGAGGAGTGAGGGGACGAGGCGTAGTCATAAGACGGGTTCCGTTTCCAAAGGTTCAAGGTCGTCTTCCCAGGCGATGTCAGCCCTGACCCAGGCTGCACTGGGAGAATCGGAATCCAACCAGATGAGGTAGCACCAATGCCAGTGGCAGCGGTGAGGAGCAAAGCTGTAGAACCTGCCGATGACCATGCCCCAATCGGTCGTGTCGTTTTGCGTCGTCCAACGGAGGCGATCACCATACAGAAAACGTGGGATTTCGACCTCAGGAAATGTGGCAAGTAGCTCGCTGACAGGAGGCATAAGGTGCAGCTTGGTCAGGGGTGTGACGGTTTCGAGAGGTGAGTGGCGAATGGCGTTGAGATAAGTAGCGAGAAAACCGCCGTTCAAGCTATTGCAGAGGGCTTGGATGAGAACGGCAGCAAGGGTTTCAGCCTCATGAGTTGTGAGAGCTACCCAACTAGCATCGAAGCTAGCGTCGGAATAGGTGTTGAGGCAATGAAGCAGATCGGTGATAGCGAAGTCCGCTAGAGCTTGCTGGTAGCCCGCTTGATAAAGCTCGAAAGTTGGAATAGCAAGAGCACGAGGGCCGGGGTACGGTTTGCGGTCGTCCCTCTGCTGACTGGGATGGGGAGGATTTGACATAAGACAAAACCACTCCTAATTGATAAGAAGCCAGACTAGAACTGAGACTTGTAGACAGTCTTTATCAATATCAATATAAAGTAAATTCGGCAATTCGCACAACATATAATTACCGAATTTTATATATGTCTCGCAAAGCTCGCTACGATGATTGGGTTGCTAAGGCTGTGCAAGCAATCAGAATATGAGATGGCCAAAAAAAAGAAGGCAGAATTGCGTCTCTACATCACACCTAGCTTGGACAGGTTATTGAAGACGCTATCTGGCCTTAGTGATCAAACAGTCAGCAGCATCGTTGAGGACACCCTCAGAGAGAGCCTGCCCCACAGGTATCAAGATTTAATGGATGCTCATAATCTTGGCAAGCTCTTAGAGGAAGAAGATTAGGCACTAATTTAATGTGCTGTAATGCCTAACCTTCTGGCTAGAAAGACTCTACGTCGCCTTTGCAAGGGACACTAAGATAGAAGCAGCTTGCTTGCCAAGCTCTCCGGCCAGATTAGTGATGTGCTTGCTGAGGTGGGATGATGACTCAAGCTAAACTCAAATTTGCCAGTTTTGAAGATTATCTGATCTGGAGTGATGCCCCAGAAAACGCCATGGAAGGGCAGTTTGAGTGGATTGATGGAGAGTTAGTTGAAGTGCCGCCAGAGTCAGGCCCTAATGATGCGATTGCCAATCGAATTTTCTTCTACTTAGTCTCTACTGGCATTGTGCCTCTGGATTTAATCCGACCCGGCAAGTGTGAAATCCAGGTTCCTGTCCTACAGCGTAAAGATGCTGCCAATCGCTATCCCGACTTGGTGATTTTACGAGAAGAACACCTGGCCTTAACCCAAAAGCGACTCACCATCAAACTTGACATGCCGTCACCACGGTTGGTCGCTGAGGTGTTGAGCCCAGGGAAACAGAATCGAGAACGAGATTTGCTTCGCAAGCGGAATCAGTATGCAGCGCGAGCAATCCCTGAGTTCTGGCTGATTGACCCCGAAGCCCAGACAGTGACAGTCCTGCGTTATCAGGACGGAGTTTACAGAGAACTCGGGGTAAGTCGAGGTGATGAGCGAATCCTATCCTCTGAGTTTCCCGAGTTGTCCCTGACAGCAGAACAGATATTTGGAACCGGGCAGTAGAAAGCGAGTGCGACTGGTGTGGCTCAATAGTCTTCGCCCCTCTAAGGTGGGTCGCACATCCTTTGAGATCGACCAGTGGCATCAAGATTGACCATGCTCCACTCTATGTGAATCCTCTGCTCTTAACCGCCGCTGAGTAAGCTCCTGGTGCATCTCTTGTCGAATCAGGGCAAACCTTTTCACATCTTCCTGCGTCAACCAGGACTCAATCTGGTAGAGCGTCTGCCCACCCTGCCGATGTGTCCGTAAGTTGAGTATGGTCTCCGGCAGGTGGTTAGCATCGCCCCTAAATTCGATATTTAGATTGCGTCCCCGCTCCACGATCGTGTAAAACTGCTTGCCCTCAAACACCCGCTGTCCCCGAGGCTGGTCTCGACAAAACCGTTCCAAGAGCAGCACAGCGGTTCCCGCAATTTGTTCCTGCGTCTTGCGGTCAACTGAGATAGGAGTTCTGGGCGGCGGTCGGTTCATGTCAGGTCATTGATGAAGGGATTGAGCCCCGCCATGATGGCGGCATCATCTCCCAAGAACTCTCGTAGCTGCTCATCCACGGGACCAGCAACAGAAGAAACCTGAGTGGATATGTTCGAGACAATCTTTGCTTTATCAGACTCTAGTTTTCTGAGTGAGGCAGAACCATTGGCCTGCGCTGGGGCAGCAACTTGGATGTCTTGCCCTGGATAAGGTAGAGAGCTAAGGCTAGTTGGGCTATTGGATATGACGTCCAAGGACAGCAACTCAGGAAGGAATTGTTCCTGGATTTCCAGAATCTGGGTCGTCAGCTGGCGGACCGATCGCATTGCCTGCCGACGCACTTCGTCCGCAGAGGCTTCAACTGCCGCCATTGCAAAGGGGCCATAGAAACCGTTCAACGCAGATCGCGTGCGAGCATGAAGGTCATGGCGCGATCGCCCGCGACAGTAGTCGATAACGGCCATATCTAACTCATCCTGGCTGGAGTACTGAATTCGGGCTTTGGTTCTGAATGCTTGGGTCATGCTTCCGAGTCCTTGTCTTTGTTGAGCGGGTTGAGGCGATCGCTAGCGGGACTGAGCCGGTGCTGTGCTGTACATGAATGTTTTGAACAAGCCATAGACATCCGCCCAGCGAACGCTGGTAATCAAGTCCGGTTCTGCTGTTCCCTCCTGCCCTCGGAGCACATCCGTCATTTCCTGCCTTAACGTCTCAGCCCAGGTGATTTGCTGGGTGAGCCCCCGCTGGTCAAAAAATTGCTCCAGTTCGGAACGAATGAAATAGGCGGCACCGCCACCGACAATCACGTCCGCTTCAGAAGCGGGCAACCACTCCACCAAAAACTGATTGACTCGCTCCAGGTAGAATTCGCGGGCATAGATACAGGCTTTAGACAGATCGAGGGCTTCTTTTCGACCCGGAATCTGAAACGTTTCATGGCCCTGAAGAATCGCTTCGAGCAAAGCTGGATCATCGGGAGCGACACCGGGCAGTTCAGTCGCACATTGCTTCAGGTACTCCACAAATCCTGGCCCTTGAGAGGTGCTGTTGGTTTCTTGAGGAGTGCTGCCCTGCTTAAAGGTGAGGATGGATAGATTGCGGTGGCCAAACATGAGGACGACAACCGTACGATCGCGAATGCTCAAGCCAGATTTAGCCAACTGCAATCCCTTTGCCAGATAAAGTCCAGCTCCCTCTGGTTGCATCTCGATTCGCTCTAGCTGCCCAGAAAGGACTTTGCCGCGAAAGCTGAAGTCTGAAATGGCTTCCTGAATTTGAGCTTTGAGTTCTTTCCGGTCTCGCCAGTATTCCTCCAGTGGCAGTAGCAAGCCCAAATGAACGTCGAACTCCCAATTGACCTTTTCGGAATCTTTGCCAGTGAAGGCCTTGTCGGCAATAACGCCGAGGGTTGCCAGGATTTTGTAGACGGCGCGATCTCGTTTCGGCAGAGCCAGACCCGAGTCCCCTTTTTGAGCGATCGCGAGTGCCCCAACGGCATAGGTGCCGTTACCCACCGTGATGTAAGCGCTATCTTCCGGTTCCTGACTGGTGAGTCCACCTAGCGTGAGGCGATCGAGGCGGGAGGGATTGAGGCGAGCCACTTGCGGAGCCAAGTGCAGTAATTCGGGTTTATGGTGCCAATAAAAACACTTGGTCGCGGAGCTGCCCATGTCAATGTAAGTCTGGATTTTTGCAATCATGAACAAAGGCCAATAACGACTTGTCATCAACAATTTGAAGGCATTTAGAAAGCTCTGTCATTGCTGAATGACACTCTCATTTTGACGAGTCGTTTTAATTCACGACTTAATCACGGTTGAATTGTGATTTCTAGTAAATTTTATCAATGACATGATGCAGATTACTGCGACACCAAATGCATGAGAACGACTTATTCACGACTCAATCATGAGTAAAAAAATTCAAAGGTCATAATCAAAAAGATTCAAGTTATGATTCATAACTTGAGAACAGCTCTTTCACGACTTGAAAACGACTTGCCATAAATTTCTGTTCTGGCTGCACTAGACTGGCTCATGATTGTGATTTTCAAGAACTAATTTCACAGTCTTTCTGCTGGCTGAAAGTCGGCTTTCTACCTGAGCTAAAACTGGAGACATTAGCGTGTTGTTTTCAACAGCAAACTCCTGGAAGAGAACGGCAGGCAACTGAATATTGGGGGCTACGCCACTCCACTGCGTTTCGTCGCTCCGCTTCCACACACCACGCCCAGCCCTGGGCCAGGGGATTCTGGAAACCCCGTTCAGTAAGGGATGCAGACGTGGGTGGAAATTACAGCTCATGTTTTCAATTCACGGAAAGACTGATGGGTAAAGGATTTAGCGTATCGCTGCCCCTGGAAGAGGCGGCAGCGGTGGAAAAAGAGGCCAATCGGCTGGGGTTACCAGCGGCCAGCATCATTCGATTGATGATGCGTGACGGCCAGCAGCGCCATGAACTAGAGCACCAGATGGATGACCTGAAGGCGCGTATCGAGCGATTGCAGATGCAGTTTCAAGGTGTGCAAATTTTGCTGGAGACGATCGCCCTAGAGCAGGCCAATGCCCGAGGCCCGCAAGCCCTAGAGAATCGGAAGGCGTTGATCCAGGAAATTCGTAAACGCCAGGACCGGATTGGCGGTTAGGAGGTAGGCCATGCTCAGCCTGACAGTCATCACCCCCAACCAGGGGGAGACCTACTACACCGCTGAAAATTACTACTCCAACGAAGAGAACCAGGCGAACTCGGCCTGGTCGGGTAAAGGGGCCAGATCGCTGGGGTTATCCGGTCAGGTGCAAGGCGAGGCCTTTAAGAACCTGCTCCACGGCAATAGTTCTCAGGGCGGCAAAACCCTGTCGGGACGGAAGATCAATCCCGAAAAGCATCGGGCAGGGATTGACCTGACCTTCAGTGCGCCGAAAAGTATCAGTCTGGCAGCGCTGGTCGGGGGCAACGAAGCATTGGAGCAGGCCCATCGCATGGCAGTGGCCCGAACTCTGGCAGTCATTGAGGAGCGGTATGCCCAGACGCGGGTGCGAACGGAGGAGGGGCGCAAGGCGATCGCCACTGGCAATCTCATCGTGGCTCAGTTTCACCACGACACCTCTCGTGAGAAAGATCCGCAGTTGCATACCCACTGTGTTGTCATCAATGCCACACAACTGGAAGACGGACGCTGGCAGTCCCTGCATAATGACGTTTTGTTCAAGCAGCAAAAACTGCTGGGGATGATTTACCAGAACGAACTGGCGGTGGAAGTGCAGCGGTTGGGCTATGCCATGAAGCCCAGAGCTAACGGTCAGTTTGAACTGAGGGGGTATCAACCAGAGGACCTGCAAACCTTTTCTAAACGGCGGGAGCAGATTCTGGCGGCGGTGGGAGAGCAGTCCACAGCTCAGGAGCGGGAGCTGGCCACTCTAAAAACGCGGGCACCCAAGGGCAAGGAAATTCTCCGAGAGGAACTGCGGGCTTACTGGCAGGCGCAAGCCGAGGTCTTGCATCTGGAGCATCCGCAACCTCAGGTTCTGGACTGGCAAAGTGATCCGAAAAGATCGTTGCGGGCAGGGCTGAATCATTGCTCCGAGCGGGAGGCGGTGTTTCGGCGAGAGCAGGTGGAGCGCTTTACCCTGGAGAATCATCTGG
Source organism: Cyanobacteria bacterium J06639_14 (assembly GCA_039818605.1). Classification (GTDB taxonomy): domain Bacteria; phylum Cyanobacteriota; class Cyanobacteriia; order Phormidesmidales; family Phormidesmidaceae; genus SIO1E4. Next base: position 7,254 of record JBCBTQ010000002.1, read on the forward strand.
GGCAGCAGTTCTTTGCGGACTTGCAGCAGACCCTCGATGCCAATCCGGAAGTAATTCACACCTCCGATCAGCGGTTGACCACGCAGACGGCGGTACTGCGGGAGTTGGAGACGATTCGGACCGTGCTGGATGGCCGAGGGCAGGTTGGGAAGATCGCCAGCGGGGATTGGGTTGCAAAAGTGCTGGAGAATCAGGGGCTAACCCAAGGTCAGTCCGAGGGAATTTTGCTGGCGGCGACCACTCGCGATCGCGTCATCGCGTGGCAGGGCGTTGCGGGAGCTGGGAAAAGCTATGCTCTGAATCAGTTTCGTCGGATAGCGGCAGCTCAAGGCTACACGGTGCGAGGATTTGCCCCCAGTGCGGAGGCAGCAAAGTCGTTGGGGGAGTCGGCCCAGATTAAGCAGACGGAGACGGTGGCAGCGTTGCTCTGTGCTCAGCCCCAGAAACCAGCATCTCAGTTTCCCGAGATCTGGGTAGTCGATGAGGCCGGATTGTTGAGTGCTAAGGATGCCCTGGCGTTGTTGACCAAGGCCCAGGAGCAGCAGGCGCGAGTGATTTTGGTGGGAGATACCCGGCAGTTATCGGCAGTGAAGGCAGGGAATCCATTCAAGAGCTTGCAGCAGGCGGGGATGGCGACGGCTTACCTGAACCAGTCCTTGCGGCAAAAGAATCATCAGATCAAGGCTGGGGTTGACCTGATCGCTGAAGGGAAAATTTCGGAGGGGATTCATCACCTGAAGCCTTACATCCATCAGGTCAGTAGTGAGGAAACGAGGGCGGAGGCGATCTCCCGTGACTATCTGGCCCTGACGCCGGAGGATCGGCAGAAAACGCTTCTGTTAGCAGGGACGAACCGAGAGCGGTTGGCTATCACGCAAGCGATTCGAGCAGGACTGAAGTCAGAGGAACAGTTGGGCAAGGGTATTCTCATGCAGCGGCTCAAGGCCAGGGATTTGACCTCGGTGCAGATGGGGTATGCTCACCACTTCCAGGTCGGGGATGTGCTGATTCCCCAGGCCAGTTACAAGCGATTGGGGTTGGAACAGGGTCAGCGGTACGAGGTGATTGCAGTGGATTTGCAACAGAATATGCTGATCCTGAGGACTGAAACGGGATCTGCGTTGCAGGTTGATCCGGCCAGGGTTGGGAAGAAATCGGTGTATGGGGTCAAAGAGATTGAGGTGGCAGTTGGGGACCGTCTGAGGTGGATCAAGAACCAGGCCAAGCTGGGCCGCCGCAATGGGCAGGAGTTTGAGGTCTGTGAGATCGAGGATGGGCAGATTCTAATTCGCTATGGCAGTGGGAAAACGGAAAGCTTGAGCGGTTCGGAGTTGGCACACCTCGACTATGCCCTGGTCAGCACGACCTACAGTGCTCAGGGTAAATCAGCAGAGCGGGTGATTGGAGCTTTAGATCGGCATGTGGGGCGGGAAAGTTTTTATGTGACGGTCAGTCGGGTGAAGCATGACTTGAGGCTGTATGCTTTTGAAAATCTGGATCGACTAATTGTTCAAACTGAAAAATCCCAGACAAACGAAAATCCACGCGACTTTCTCCATCTGGGCAGTGCAGAAAACTCAAGAATGCAAGGAATTCTTGATCGTTCTCGGAAGAGAGAAGATAAATGGGTGAATTTTGCCCAACAAGAACTTTAGGAGATTTCTGGAAAGAAAAACCACCTGTATTGTGGTGCGGTTCGCTGCGTTAGCAGCAACCTACTAGCGATGAGTTCTTTTCCGGAGATCCTCTTAAATGTTCCATCAAAACGAGAGTCGGCCTGCTACTCTGCCTAAATTCCTGCATGAATACAGTCATGATATTCGCTTCAAATTCATGCCGGTAAATACTTACACGCTCGGTCGAGTGGTTAATGAAACCTTGATTGCTGAAGGTGGGAATTTATAAGAGTATCGTTACAGTCGTAAGTCACAAAAATGGCTGAATGGCAGAAATGGAAAAGTGTGCCATTGTCGGAGCGATCGCAGTTGCCCTCTGAGTCGGGTATCTACGTCATCGCGGACGGGGAGCAGACTGCTTGGTATGTGGGCCAATCGATTGACCTCAAAGGTCGCTGGATAGGCAAAGGCCATCACCGTTACCCTGAACTCAGCCGGGCTCATCGGAAGTTAGGCCAGCGCATTTATTGGAAACCCGTACCCCTAGCCCAGTTAGACGAGCAAGAGCAGCGCTACATTTCACAGTTTGCACCCGAGTTAAACGGTCAAAAGGTCAAGCAATATTTACCTAAAGAGCCGCAAGTCTTTCGCGAAATTAAGCGACTCCTGAAAGCTCTAAACAAGCCTACGTTACTCTTTCCTGACGTGAGAGCTGTCGTACGCCTCACGCGATGAGACTCGCTGCCTGATTGTTCTCGTGACTGTTAACGACCTTTACCTAGTTGATAGATCTGCTCGAAAGCGCCACGCCCCCAAAATCCGCAATGCTTGGACGATGCCAGAACAAAACTGCGGCAAAGACGATAGCCGATATGTCCCCTGCCGTATCCCTACCTATCGCTTTTTCGATTGGCAATTTGAGTTCATATCAGTGCCTGAATTCTACGATCAACTGTGGCACTCGGCAGAACTGAGAGAGAGAGTTCTCGGCACTGTAGATGTGTTTGGTGTCGAGGTTCAAGCTTTAAAGGATTTCAGCCTAATAGATGATAATGATCTGCCTGAAACATATGCCTTCACTCGCAGCGATGGGCGTAAAACGCTGCAAACTGTGACCTATCTGAAGTTTAGGAGGTCGCATTTACGGTTGGTTGAAGATATTTCAGAGGGGTAGTCAAGTCTCGATTCTGCTGCTTCAAAAATAACGAAAAATAACTCTCACAAAATGCACTACACAGCATTCCTCAAATGATTTGACTAAGCTTGATCAACGACGACTTGCTGGTCGTACTCATCTTCTGGAAGCTGAGCCGATCGCTTGCGAAATTCTTGTGCCAGGATGCCGTATTTGGGCGCAAAGACCATCGCCAGCACAAACAGGGCTGTCAGCACAACGACAATGCTGCCCCCAGTCGAAACATCAAAGTGATAGCTGAGATAGGTGCCAAATACGCAGGAAAAAACACTGCTAGCGACGGAGTAAAGCAGCATGTGGTCAAAGCGATCGCTGAGCAGATAGCCAATTGACCCCGGCGTCACCAGCATCGAAATCACCAGAATGATGCCCGCCGTTTGCAAGGCCGCGACAATCGTCAGCGCCAGCACCGACAGCAAGGTGTAGTACATCACCTGCGCCCGCAATCCGATCGCTTTGGCGTGGTTGGGGTCAAAACAAAACAGCAGCAGATCCTTTCGCCGCACCAAGATCACCGCTAGCGTAATCGATCCTGCGATGAGCGTTTGGATGATGTCCTGCTGAGAGATACCCAGCACATTGCCAAACAGGATATGAAACAGGTCAATATTACTGGGGATGCGCGTGACCAACACCAGACCAAAGGCAAAGAATCCGGTAAAGACAATGCCAATGACGGCATCCTCCTTCAGCCGCGTTTTCGACTTGATGTAGCCGATTGCCACCGTCGCCCCAAAGCCAAAGGCAAACGCCCCAATGGCAAAGGGAATATTCAGGGCATAGGCAATCACTACACCGGGGACCACCGCATGGGAAATCGCGTCTCCCATCAGCGACCAGCCCTTTAGCGTGATGTAACAAGACAGTACCGCACAGACCAGGCCGACAAAAGCACTGACCCAGATCGCTCGGATCAAGAAGGCATATTGAAACGGTTCGATCAGCCAATCCCACCAAGAAACAGCCAGCACTAACTGATTCATGCATCCACCTCCGCCGAGTCAAACATCTGGTTGAGGTTCATGACAGGGAGGCCGCCGAAAGTCAGCTCTAAATTTTCACGGGTGAAGGTTTCCTCGGTTTTGCCTTCGGCCAAAATGGTGCGGTTGAGCAGAATGGTGCGATCGCAAAAGGTCGAAATTGAAGCCAGATCATGGGTCGAGATTAAAATCGTGTGCCCCTCATCCCGCAATTGCATGAGGAGATCGATGATGCCTTTTTCAGTTTTGACATCAACCCCCGTAAACGGCTCGTCAAGCAAAATAACCTGACCGCCTTGGGCCAGCGCCCGCGCTAAAAAGGCTCGCTTTTTCTGACCGCCAGACAGCTCACCAATCTGGCGATCGCGGTATTGCACCATGCCCACCCGTTCCAGACTTTCCATCACTAGGCGACGATCCCGCTGGCTGGGAATTCGCAGCAGATTCATATAGCCATAGCGGCCCATCATCACCACATCAAACACGCTGACCGGAAAGTTCCAGTCCACCTCATCTGACTGGGGCACATAGGCCATCAACTGCTGCTTTTGGGCTTTTTGTACCGGGAACCCGCCGATTCGGACCGTTCCCTGACTGGGTTGCAAAAACCCCATCATGGCTTTGAACAGCGTGGACTTACCGCTGCCGTTTGGGCCTACCAGCGCCGTAATCGTACCCGGCTCGACGGTGCAGGTGGCGTTGTAAAGGGCTAATCGGGCGTTGTTATAGGTAACGCTGACGTTATCGACGGATATTGGAAGACGAGAAAGCGTGGTTTGCATAGTGAGATAAGGGTAGGATTTAGGTCTTAGTGGGTTTTGAATTTTGAGTTGAATCCATCGTTGGAAACTCAGAATTCAACACTCAAAACTCCTCTCATTCCTGAGCATTTGCCCCTGCCAAGAGGCCGTTTGAAATGACGCGGGCATCGTATTCCAGCAGGTCAAGGAACGTGGGCACTGGACCTTCTTCAGTCGAAAGAGAATCGACGTAGAGGTTGCCACCAAAGCGAGCCCCTGTGGTTTGTGCCACCTGCTTCTGACCTTCATCGCTGACGGTGCTTTCGCAAAAGATGGTGGGGACGTCGTTGGTTTCAACCTGCTCGATCACGGTTTGCACCTGCTTGGGAGTAAACTGCTGCTCGGCATTGATCGGCCACATATAGATTTCCTTCAGGCCGTAGTCGCGAGCCAGATAAGAAAAGGCTCCCTCACAGCTCACTAAAAAGCGCTGATTTTCGCTGACTTGCTCCAGGTCAGCTGCCAGTTGGGCATCGATCGCCCGCAACTTTTCGCTGTAAGCTTCTGCATTGGCGTTGTAATAGTCGGCGTTGTCGGGGTCGAGTTCCACCAAGGCTTTGCGGATATTTTCCACATACACCAGAGCATTGCGAGGCGACATCCAAGCGTGGGGATTGGGCTTGTCGGTGTAAGGCCCTTCGGCGATCGGAATCGGTTCAATACCCTCTGTCAGCAGTACCGAGGGCACATCCTGCACATTGCCCAAAAACTGCTCAAACCACCGCTCCAGATTCATGCCGTTGTAGAGAATTAAATCAGCGTCCTGGGCTTTGGTGATGTCGCTGGGCGTCGGCTCATAACCGTGAATTTCAGCCCCAATCCGCGTGATGGACTCGACGTTGATTTTGTCGCCCGCGACGTTTTGGGCGATGTCAGCCAGCACGGTGAAGGTGGTTAATACTTTCAGCTTGCCTTCAGTTTCAGCGCCTGTATTGGCGGCGGTTTCGACGCTATCGGCAGAGTCAGCGGGGGCCGTGACTTCGCTGGTGGCGCAGCCAGTCAGCCAGACGCTAAGGGCAAGACCGGATGCTAACAGAGCACCTCTTGGAGAAAATAATGTTGCCATGATAAAAGCCATTTCATAATCGTTTCATATTTCATGTTTATCTCATAATTCAATTTTTGACTATCCCCCTCAAGATTTCTTTTTGGGCGCGAGGGGACTCTTCTAGCGGAGATGCTTGAGTGACGGTGAAAAGTACTCTCGTTCGTCTGAACAGCTGTTCAGGTGGTAATGATTCTCAGTATCATGGAAGTATCCTTGAGCCGATGACCTGATGTCCGACCCTGATTCTGCAAAGCAGTCGATAGCAAACACCGACGCCCCTGTCTGTGAAGCCTCCCTAGTGCATCTGGACAGTGTGCGGCAGGTGCAATCGCAGGTGCTAGAAACGGAGCAGGCGCAGCGGATGGCGGAATTTTTCAGTGCCCTTTCTGACCCCCACCGGCTGAAGCTACTGTCGGCCCTGGCTCAGCAGGCACTGTGTGTCTGTGATTTGGCGGCGGCGGTAAAAATGGGAGAATCGGCGGTATCCCATCAGTTGCGGGTGCTGAGAGCCCAGCGCCTGGTTAAGTATCGCCGTCAAGGGCGTAACGTCTATTACAGCCTGGCTGACGACCACATCATCACTCTCTACCGCGAGGTCGCCGAGCACCTGAATGAATAGCGATCGCTTGAGTTAGAGCAATTCATTTCCAGAACAACGATCCATGACGCTGGCGCAACGCTCCAAACCATGAAAAGAGAGCAACTGCCAGGTGGAATGTCACTAAATTAAGGCTTAACTAATCGAGCAACCTATCTTCTGATCACCCCAGAACAACAGGCATCAATTGTGACACAACAACAAAGCCAGGGTAAGTTACCTTATCCCTGGCCAAATCTAGCTTTCGTGAGTGACACGATTGATGTCACAGAGCCCTACATCAAACCGATTTGAGACAGAATACCCTGCCCGGTCAGAAACTCAGTAGCCACTCCGATTACGAAGCCCAGCATGGCCAGACGACCATTCCAGGTTTCAGCAAAGTCAACGAAGCCGAACTTACTTTCTTGGTTTTCCATGATGAATCCCTCTAGTTGCTAAAAGCGTAAATACTGCAATCAATCTTTATAAATCTTAATGTAAGTTTTCTAGATTGCCCAGTCGTACACACTACATTTTTGAATTAGACCGCTGCTTCACAGGCCGTTTGGCGACCTCTGGAGAACGAATTGCCTCCGGTTGAAAATGCTCTGTCCATGGAAATGATGCCCCTCAGCCTGACTCCACGAAAATTTCGTTCTCCGGCTTGATAGCGCTGCAAAAGTTCTTCGGCTGTCATGGGGCTCAAGCCTCCATTCTTAGGGGTAGACATTAAAGCAAAGCGGCCAACCCGATCCTCGTTTTAATTTCATAGGAGAATAGCAAACCCCAACCGATTACAACATCCGCATGGGGGGCATAAAGGATACGCAAAAGCCCCGGCATTCGTCACTGAGGCTTGCTAAGCCTTGAGCACATGGGACCAATCACGAATTTGACCTAGCTGACGCGGGTGAACACTGCTGCCCTGAGGCGCTCGACGCATTTGCCGAGTTATTTTCAGAGCAACACCTGCCGAACGGCTGAAATTATGAAACAATTGTGAAAACTCATTCGGGTTTCAGCCCCTTGTATGTTGAGAGCAGTAGCGCTAGATCGTAGCCCCTAGGCATGTGGCTCAGCCATAATCCGTGGAGAAGCCCGACTCAGCGCTATGATTCATCCTCTGAGAACTCGAAAAATCGCCAGGTTCCTTTGGGAGACCGTATCGCGCAAGGATGAGTGCAGTGGATGGAGCCCTGCATCAAATTATTTAGACACGCTTTTGAGGTGCTTGCCATGTCAACTCCAGAAACGGACTATCGCTGGTTGGGCATTGATGTCAGTAAAGACAGCTTGGACGTCTATGACCCGAGTCAGGAAGTGTCCACGCGCTATGCCAACACGAGTGAGGGCGTGGACACCCTCTGGCAAACGTTGCAAAGTCGCTCCGACTGGGCTGTGGTTTGTGAAGCGAGTGGGGGATATGAAAGCCTTGTTGCCACCACGCTGGCCGCCCACAGGTGTCGGGTGAGTGTGGTCAACCCCCGGCAAGTGCGGGACTTTGCGAAAGCCAGCGGGATCTTAGCGAAGACAGACGCACTCGATGCGCGAGTCATTGCCCGCTTTGGCCGTTTGCTCCAGCCGCCTGCCACGGTGTTTGCCTCCGAGGCCGCACAGCAACTCCAAGATTGGGTGCGGCGACGACAGCAATTAGTCGAGATCCTCAGTGGTGAAAAGAACCGACTGCAGCAGCTCAAAGGAAGGAACAAAGCCGTCCTGAAGGATGAAGTGGAGGCGCACATCGAGTGGCTCAAAGACCGCATTCAGCAACTGGACGAGAAGATTGAACAATTGAGCCAACAGCCGTCGCAATGGCGTGAAGACAAGGCCCTATTAACCTCGGTGAAAGGCATCGGCCCGGTCGTCTCGACGACCCTATTAGCTGACCTGCCGGAGTTAGGGCAGCTCAACCGCAAACAGATTGCTGCTTTGGTGGGCTTAGCGCCCTTCAACCGGGATAGTGGGCGTTACCGAGGCAAACGCACGACCTGGGGCGGTCGCGCGACGGTGCGCTCAGCGCTTTACATGGCGACCCTCGTCGCGGTGCGTCATAACCCACCCCTGCGGACGGTGTATCAGCATCTCCTCGACCAGGGCAAGGAGAAGAAAGTGGCCTTGATTGCCTGTGCCCGCAAACTGCTGACCTGCCTCAATGCCATGCTGAAGTCTCGCACCCCGTGGCAAGACGAACTCGTCACCGCTCGCTATACCCCAGCCTGATGACCACTGGCGAGGTCAAGAGCAGTCAATGGGTTGGATGATTTCCTTGACTTTCAAGATAATCGCTTCTCCCACCGTGACGGATCTGCGTTCATTCTTTCAGGCCATTGGGGAACGTTTTCCCATTTTGCAAAAGCTGTTTGGGGTGGGGTGGAAAGTGACCCTGACGGAAGTGCTCATCGAAATTCCGTTCCTCATCCTAGAATCATCGTTTCTCATGCGATTTCTGTTTGGCATAACGCTGGGATTGACCCTCTGGCAATACTTCGTTGTTGCCGCTGCACTCCATCTGCTGATTGAATGTGGGCGTTGGGCCTTTGCACGGTTTGTCAGCAAGTCTGACGACTATCAGTTTTGGCAGCACGAACTGGAACTGTTACAAATTCTGCGTGGCTGGCTCCATCAGCGCCGAAAGACGTGGCGTAACCTGGGATTGATTGATTCAGAGGAGCAATAAATGATTGGTGCAACCTTCCGGTTCTGATTGGGGGTTAGCTGGCTCCGCCCAGAGTCCTTGCATGCGTCCTTGAAGGTGATTAGTCAGTACAAAACCCCTTAGCAAGAGATTGCCCAGAATGCTTGTAGGAGGGCGATCGCAGTGATAGGTTATCGGCTGGCAGTGGCTCCGCAGGCGGCGTTAGGGCAAGCACCAGACCTCCGAGCTTCCAAAACCTTGGAGGTCTAAGGGGAGCGATCGCCCATGGCAGAATAAAGGAACCGATAGAGGACAGCCCTCAACATGGAAATGACCACCCGACAAGGTATTTTGGGCGATCGCCAACGCCCTTTTGGGAGAACGCCATGACCCTCACCGTTGAAGACCTCAAACGATTCCAGCACCAACATCCTGACTACCGCCTCGAACTCGTCGATGGAGCCATCATTGTCATGAGTCCATCTGGTTTTGCATCCGATGAAATCGCCGCTGAGATTGTTGCCCAACTGCGAAACTGGGTACGACCCCGCAAGCTCGGGCGCGTTACTGCTTCTAGCGCAGGCTTCAAACTGCCAAACGCTGGTGAAGATGTTCGCGCTCCGGATGCCTCCTTTGTCAAAGCCGAACGCCTCAAACGCACCACCGAAGACTACGCCAACCTCGTCCCCGACCTGATCTTTGAAGTCCGCTCCAAAACCGACGACCTCGATGCTCTGCGTGCCAAAATCCGACAGTTTCTGGCACTGGGTACCACCGTCGGTGCCCTGGTAGACTATCGTACCCAAACCATCGAAGTCTTGCGCCACCAAACAGATCCCGTGATTCTCAGCAATGGCGATCGCTTCACCGTCCCTGACCTCCTCCCTGGCTGGGAAATGGAGGTTTCTAGCATCTGGGCACCCGAATTCGACTAATTCTCGCCACCGTGCTATTAAAGCCACCCTGGGCGACTCCAACGACTTGTCGCCCAGGGTGGCTATCTGTAAGCACAAAGGTTATCATCCGCCGCTCAACAAGGTTATCCGCCGCCGCTCAACTTAGTCGTTATAGCGATAGATGCGCCAAGGCTACGCAGTTGCAGAGTCAATTATTTCGCTGTAATATCTGAGCAGGTTTTCATATGTTCAAGCATATGTTCAGTCATATGTTCAATGGTTCTTCGGAGCGGTTCCCATGTCTGCCCCCCATTCCCACGGTCACTGCTGCGGTCACGATCACGGACATAGCCATGATCACGGTTCAGAAGCGTTTGACCTGCGCCGAGAGCTAACACCGATCACGATTTCGGCGGTACTTTTCCTGGTCGGCTTCATTTTCAATCAGCCCCTGCACAACACCCCCTTCGCCATCGCCGAATACGCCGTCCTGATTCCCGCGTATCTCATCAGCGGCTGGACGGTGTTGACCACGGCTGGCCGCAACATTCTGCGGGGGCGCATCTTTGACGAGAATTTCTTGATGACGATCGCTACCCTGGGGGCGATCGCGATTCAGGAACTCCCGGAAGCCGTTGGGGTAATGCTGTTCTTCCAGATTGGTGAGCTGTTCCAGGGCTATGCCGTGGGGCGATCGCGCCGCTCCATTAAGGCGCTGCTGGCGGTACGCCCTGATACGGCCAATCTGCAAGTGAACGGTGAGGTCAAAACCGTTTCACCTGAGTCCGTCAGCGTTGGCGACACCATTTTGGTGCGTCCCGGCGAAAAGGTACCTCTGGACGGTGAAGTTGTGTCAGGTCGGTCCCTGGTGGATACATCGGCGCTGACCGGGGAGTCCGTGCCGCGATCGGTTGATGTCGGAGAATCGGTACTCGCGGGCATGATCAACCAGTCGGGTGGGCTAACGGTGCGGGTCACCAAGCCCTTCAGCGAATCTTCGATCGCCAAAATTCTAGAACTGGTGGAAAATGCCAGCAGCCAGAAGGCCGACACCGAAAAATTCATTACCCGCTTTGCTCGCTACTACACCCCAGTCGTCGTCTTGCTGTCTCTAGCGGTGGCAATTGTACCGCCGCTATTGCTAGCAGGGTCAACCCAGGCCGAGTGGACCTATCGAGCGCTCGTGCTCTTGGTGATTTCCTGCCCTTGCGGTCTGGTGATCAGCATTCCGTTGGGCTACTTTGGCGGCGTCGGCGGTGCCGCTCGGCGTGGCATTCTCGTCAAAGGGTCCGTGTTTCTGGATGCCCTGACCCAGGTCAAAACCGTTGTTTTTGATAAAACCGGCACCCTCACCCAGGGCAACTTTCAGGTGTCGGAAGTCGTCACCCATAACGGTCTGAGTCAGGCGCAACTGCTAGAACTGGCCGCCCATGCCGGATCTCAGTCCAACCATCCAGTGGCCCAGTCGATTCGGCAAGCCTATGGACAGGCGGTCAACCCCGCTGCCATAGAGGCTTACGAAGAAATCTCCGGCCACGGTATTCGAGCCAGGGTGAAGGGGCGCACCGTTCTCACCGGCAATGATCGGCTCCTGCATCGAGAAGCGATTCCCCATGATGTTTGCGTGGTCGATGGTACCGTGGCTCACCTGGCCGTGGATGGTGAATATAGCGGACGCATCCTGATTGCAGATGAACTCAAGGAAGATGCGGCGGACGCGATTCGCCTGCTGCACCAGCAGGGCATTCAAACGGCGATGCTGACGGGTGATAGTCAATCGGTGGCCGATCGCATCGCCCAAACCCTCAGGCTTGACCAGTACCGTGCAGACCTGCTGCCGGAAGGTAAAGTCGAGGCGCTGGAGGCGTTTTTGCAACAGGCCAGCCGCACCCAAAGCAAAGTGGCCTATGTGGGTGATGGTATCAACGACGCTCCCGTGATTGCCCGAGCCGATGTGGGCATCGCGATGGGAGGGCTCGGTTCTGATGCCGCCATCGAAACGGCTGATGTGGTGATCATGACTGATGCTCCCACCAAGGTGGTTGAGGCGATTGCGATCGCCCACCGCACCCGTCGTATCGTGTGGCAAAACATCATTTTGGCAATGGCGGTCAAAGGCATCTTTATTGCCCTCGGCGCGATCGGCATTGTCACACTTTGGGAAGCGGTGTTTGCCGATGTGGGGGTCGCCCTGTTAGCCATTCTCAACGCCAGTCGAATTTTACTCGACAGAAAATAACCACCAGCGCCAAGGTTTGAAGCTTGAGATGCCTCAGACGCTCACTCAACCCGCCACACCGAACTACAAAATTACGACCAGCGGTGAATGAGCACTTCCGTCCTGCACACCAGAATTGACCGTGTCGATGATTCAAGCCATTAAAAACACGGTTAAAAATCATCCCATCCTTCCAGGCTGGAGGACATGACGTAGCTGGTGACGCTAGCTTCAAAGAAATTGGCCTTCGTGTTGGCCTCCTTTTTAGTGTCCGAGAACCGCTCCAGGTGGCTATAGGGGCTCTTGCGATATTTCGACTCGGTGTAGATGGGGTCTAGCCCGATCGCCCGCAGCCGCTGGTTGGCCAGGTATTTGGTGTATTGCTCGGTGCTGGCCGGGGTAATGCCCAAAATGTCGTCGCCGATGATGTGATTGGCCCAGGTGCATTCGTGGTCTACGGCCTGGGCAAACATGGCGTAGATCTGGTCGCGGCTGTGGGGGAATATCGCCATCGCCTCGGGCAGCAGCTTTTGGTAAAGACGCACATGGGACAGCTCATCCCGGTTGATCATGCGAAAAATGTCGGCACTGCCTGCCATCAACATGCGGGAGGCCAGGTTATAGAAGAAGATGAACCCGTTGTAGAAGTACAGGCTTTCCAGCAGGTAGTCGGCCAGGAGCGAAATGAAGTAGTTCTCCGCGGTGGGGCGATCGACGTATTGCTGGTAGAGCCCGGCGATGAACTCACAGCGCTGCTTCAGTACCGCATCGTTGCGCCAGAACTCGTAAACAGCAGTGCGGCGATCGCTGGGAATTACCGTTTCGATAATGTACTGGTAAGACTGGTTGTGCATGGCCTCCTGGGAGATTTGCTCCGCTAGGCACAGGGAGACTTCCGGTGCGGTGACACAGTTTTTGATGTGGGGCACATTGCAGGTTTGCACCGAATCCAAAAAGGTCAGGTAGCTGAGAATGCCGTCGAAAGCGCGGCGCTCGGCAGCGGTGAGATTGGCGTAGTCGGTAACATCCTGGGTGATGTCGATTTTTTCGGGAACCCAGAAGTTTTCGCGCATCTGGCGATAGAGGCCGACGGCCCAGCCATAGCGCACATCGTTGAGCTGCATCAGGTTAGTGGTTTCCCCAAACCAGATAGTACGATCGCCCGTGGCGTCATTGCCATCGGGATTGAACACGGGGTTAGTGGGCATGGGGGAAGCAGCAGCAGCATGGGAAAAAGCAGCGACCATAGGGGTGTCCTTAAAATAATTGAAGGGTTAAAAAATTGGATAGGGGCGCAGTCCCTGCGCCCTCTCGAAGTGGGTATCTACGCCATCAATTCGCACAGGCGACACAGCCGTCATGACCCTCTTTAAAGCTGTCTTTTTGCACCGTGCGAACGTAGTAGACCGCTTTACACCCCAGTTCCCAGGCGAGTACCAGAGTCTCAAAGATGTCCTTCGCGGTGAGACAGCGCTCGGGTTCGTCGAGGTAGTAGATCCCAGCATTCAGGTTAAACAGGAGTTCCATCGAAATGCCGGTATCAATCCACTGCTGCATCGTGGCGATCGCCTGAATCACTACCCGCTGGTCGAGGGTTTTATTTTCGGCATAAAACCACAGATGGTCACGGATGTAGGGCGGTGCAATGGGCACCGAACCCCTAGCCCATTTTTCGTAGAAGAACTTGCTGTACACCGGCAGTACGCTAGCGCTGCAGCCCTGCACCAGGGAGGATGAGGTGTTGGGGGCGATCGCCGTAATGTGAGAATTGCGAATGCCGTACTGCCGGATATCCCGCGACAACTGTACCCATCGCTGGGGCTCGCGGGCATGTTGTTCAAACCACTCCACCGGCTTAGCCCCGACCAGGTGCCCTTTGCTCCACTCGCTCCCCTCAAAGGCGGGATAGGCCCCTCGCCCTTTTGCCAGTTCCATCGACGCGGCGGTGCAGTAGTAGCCGATATCCTCAAACAGGTCGCTGATGGCCTGCCGATCTTTGTAGGAACAGTGCCGTTTCGCCAGCCAGTCGGCCAGACCCATGCAGCCCACCCCAATAGTGCGGTACTTAGCATTATGGGTGGCGCTGGCGGCAAAGGGCGGGGTAGTCAGGTCAATGGTGTTGTCTAAGATGCGCACAGCGGTAGCGCAAACGTCGGCCCGTTCGTCATCCTCCAGATTGGCCAGGTTGAGGCTGACCAGGTTGCAGGTGTGGGCTTCTGCCCCCGGCTTGACGTTCGACCAGCTTTCCTGACAGAGGTTGCCGCCGGGAATGTAGCCTGCATGGGGGTTGGGGTTGGCCCGATTAGCGGTGTCTTTGAACCACAGGTAGGGCATCCCCGTTTCCAACTGAGCCCGCATAATCTGTTTGAACAGCGATCGCGCATTGACCCGTTTGTACAGGGTGAGGGTGTCCTCCAGAGCCGCTTCGATCTGCTGGTAGGCTCGGTCAAAGGCTTCACCCCACAGTTCCGCCAGCTCAATTCCTAGTCGGGTCCGCACTTCGTAAGGGTCAACCAAGGTCCAGTCCTGGTTTTGCTGCACCCGTTTCATAAACTCGTCGCTGACTACCAGTTGGGGAAACACATCATAGGCTTTGCGGCGCTGGTCGCCATTTTCCGTTTGCATTTCCAGAAATTCGGGCAGGTCCAGGTGCCAGATGTCCAGGCTAACGGTGATAGCTCCGGCCCGGCGTCCCCCCTGGTTCACCGCGATCGCCGTATCGTTCAGCAGCTTTACCCAGGGCACCACCCCGCCCGAGGCATTGGGCTTGCCCATCACCCAACTGCCCGTCGCCCGAATGCGGGAGAGGTTCACCCCGACGCCACCGCCATTCTTGGAAATTCGAGCCGCATCGTGAATGCCGTCAAAAATGCTTTCCAGGTTGTCATCCATTGCCGTAATGAAACAGCTGGCCAACGATCCGCCAGGAACCCTCAAGTTAGCCAGAATCGGTGTAGCCAGGGAGATTTTGCGTCGGGCAATGGCTTCATAAAACCGTCTGGCCTGAACCAGGCGCTCCTCGGGCGCTTCCCCAGAGGCCAGCAGCAGGGCACAGGTGAGAAAGGCTTCCTGGGGCAGCTCATTCGGCAGCAAATACCGCTGCGTTAGCAGTACCGCCCCGGCATAGTCATAGTCGGCATCCCAGTCGGGGTTAATCCAGCGATTAGCTTCTTCCAGCTCTGCGGCAGAATAGAGCGATAGACGAGAATCGTATTCCCCTTCCAACACCTTGGCCTGCACGGCGCGGCCATAACCGCCGTACTGGTATCCCCGCTGCACCCGAATATCTTTCCACAAACTCCAGATATGCAACCGACCGGCCACATAGCGCCAGTCGGGGGCTTCAGGGCTGCATAGTTCCAGGGCACAGCTGATCAAATTTTCCTGGATTTCGCGGGTGGTAATGCCGGGGCGCAGGCGAGTCTTCAGACTGGCCTCCAGTTCGATGGCGTTTGCGGCCAGATCGCGGCAGGCCCAGTCCACCACGGTGCGAATTTTCCCGATATTCAGGGGAGCCGCAGACCCATCCCGGCGAATGACTTGAATAGAGGCGGTTTCGGCAGCAGCCCTCGCTACAGGGCGAGATTGAGAAGAGAGTGGCATAGTTATTGCAGAAAGAAACAGCAACGAGCAGGAAGGGCAGCGATCTCCCCTCAGCGATAAACGTTCCTGGAAGATCACGGCTCTCCGTGACGCTTTCCCAGGTGATAAAAAATTGATTGAATGCCCAGGCAGCCCTCAGGCCGACCCCTGGTTCATAAACGAGCGGGTCGTGCGACATACCAAATCAGCCCGACCAACTGGAGAGCCTGCCCAGCCTCAATCTGCTGCCGCGATCCGGTGACGCTCCCCAAGCTACCGCCCGCACCGCTACAGATAGTATCCGTAACGTTATGACAGCACCATAAATATTTCAATAAGTACAAATACTCATCTCTAATTGGAGGCGTCCGGCATCGTTCAAAGCTTTATGGTTCTGAGAGCTGGATCCCTTTCCTGTCAGCCAACTCCATCCGCAGGTGGTTGGGTGTGAGGACTTTTGCCGAAGCAGTATGGCTGCCATCGCGGAAATCTATTGCCCCTATTGAGTCAAAACTTAGTTGATCGCGCTTCATTGCCTTGCGTTAATTTTCTGGCTCAATTCCCCTCAAGTCATGCTAGATTCCAAACTACATCGGTTCCAGAGGGGAGCAGCCTCTGGAGGAAATGGGGAAAGTGCAGTGCAAATCTGCCGCTGTCCCGCAGCTGTAAGCCGATTTTGGGGTTTAGATTTTGGATTTTAGATTCGAGCGCAACTCAATCGCAAATCTAAAATCGGTAATCCAAAATTGAGTAAGTCAGAATGCCCGCCGATGACTGTTCATGTTCTTCAACATCTGCGAGGTACGGATGATGACTGTTTTTGCTTTTTATCGATCGCGAAGGTGTCGTTTTAGGAGTCTCCCCACGCAGCTCCAATGATTGAGGGCGGCGGTGACTCAGGCGTTACTACCGAATCATTAATTGCCATCGCGTGCCCCAGATTGCCGCTAGCGGTGCCGTTTTGTGACGGCGCTGTAATGTCCGGTATTCCCCAGCTCTGGTGAGCGATCGCACGCCTACTTGGTTGCTGAAGCCTCATCCGGCGCGGCATTTTGCTGTGCTGATGAGTCACTTTCCCAAGCCAGCAGCCTTCTGCCTTCAGAACACAACTCATCATTTCAGGACGACACATTTATGACGATTCAAACTATGACCTCCGGCTATGCCCGCATGGGCAAACGTCGGGAAGATAAAAAAGCACTGGAAGCCTACTGGAGCGGCAATGCCGATGCCGACACGATGCTGTCTACCGTGCGCGACATTGAAGCCCACGGCTGGAAGACCCAACTGGCCGCTGGTATCGACCATATCGGTGTAGGCGACCAGACCCTCTACGACCAGGTGCTGGATTGGGCCGTTCGCCTGGGGCTGATTCCGCCCCGATTTCAGGACCTGACCGGACTGGATTGCTACTTTGCGATGGCTCGTGGCAAAGACGGCATCCCGGCGCTGGAGATGACCAAATGGTTCGACACCAACTACCACTATCTGGTGCCCGAAATTGACGCGGATGCGGCTCCGCAGGCTGACTTTGGAGACTTTCTGGAGACGGTGACGAGATCGCAGTCTCTGCTGGGCGATCGAGCCACCCCAGTCATCCTCAGTCCCGTAACACTGCTGAGTCTGAGTCGGCAAACGGGCGACCTGGATGCCGATCTGGCGAAGCTGCTGCCGCTGTATGTCGAGCTATTGCAACAGCTCAAAGCCTTGAACGTGAAAGAGGTACAGCTGCACGACCCGATTCTGGTGACGAGCAGCGCCAGCAGTCTGCAATCTCAGGTAGAAAAAACTTACTCAGCCCTGGCGGGCGTGGGTGTGCCGATTCAACTGGTGACCTACTTTGACGACCTGGGTGACACCTATGGCTGGGTGACGCGACTGCCTGTAGCAGGCATCAGCCTGGACTTTACGCGGGGCAGGAATCTAGAGCTCGTGAAAGCGCACGGCTTCCCGGCAGATAAAACCCTGGGGGCGGGCGTTGTGGATGGTCGCAATGTCTGGAAGATTCGCCCTGAAGCGGTTCAGGCGACACTGAACGAACTTAAGAAAATTGTCCCCAACCTGCGGGTGCAGCCCTCCGCCTCGCTGCAATTCGTGCCCCACGATGCAATGCTGGAAACCCAGTTGCCCGAAGCCCTGCGTAACGTCCTCAGCTTTGCCGAGCAAAAGCTGGAGGAAGTGGTCTTCCTGGCACGGACGCTGAACGGGGAAGACACGACTGCTCAGCAAACTCGGATGACAGAGCAATGGCAAGCGTTTGAGCAATTCAATCCGCCCCATCCGGAAGTGCGGCAGGCATTGGAGAAGCTGACGGTGCAGGATTTTGAGCGATCGCTCTCCTACTCCCGGCGAATTGACCAGCAGGTGAAGCTGCCGCCCCTGCCCACCACCACCATCGGCTCCTTCCCCCAAACCAGGGACGTGCGGCAGTTGCGGGTGAAGTACAAAAAAGGCGATATTTCCCAAACCGAGTATCAGCAGCAGATTGACGCCCACATCGCCGAGTGCATCAAACTGCAGGAAGATATCGGCCTGGATGTGCTGGTGCATGGGGAGTTTGAGCGCACCGACATGGTGGAATACTTCGGCCAGCAACTGGAGGGTTTCGCCTTTACCGTCCACGGCTGGGTACAGAGTTACGGTAGCCGCTGTGTGCGTCCGCCCATCATCTACGGCGATGTGTCGCGCCCCCAACCGATGACGGTTCGGGAGTTCCAGGTGGCGCAATCCCTGACGGACAAGCCGGTGAAAGGCATGGTCACCGCTCCGATTACGATTCTCAACTGGTCTTTCCCCCGCGCCGACATTTCCCGTCGTGACCAGGCATTCCAAATTGCCCTGGCCCTGCGGCAGGAAATCGCCGCCCTGGAAGCCGCTGGCGCACAGATTATTCAGGTAGATGAACCGGCCCTGCGGGAGGGGTTACCCCTGAAGGTGGAACGCTGGAGCGACTACCTTTCCTGGGCGGTAGATGCCTTTCGGTTGGCGACGGCGGTGGCCCAGCCCCAAACGCAAATTCACACCCACATGTGCTACTGCGAGTTCGGCGACATCATTCAGGATATCGAGCGCCTGGATGCCGACGTGATTTCCATCGAAAACAGCCGCAGCGGCAACCGCACCCTGCAGGAGGTAACCGAGGGGGGCTATTCTCACCAGATTGGCAATGGGGTGTATGACATCCACAGTCCGGTGGTGCCCACTCAGGAACAGCTGGTGCAGCAGCTGCAGGCTGGGCTCGCTAACCTCCCCACCCAGCAAATCTGGGTCAACCCCGACTGTGGCCTCAAGACTCGCCGATGGGAAGAAGTGGTGCCCTCCCTCAAA
Organism: Cyanobacteria bacterium J06639_14; assembly: GCA_039818605.1. Lineage (GTDB taxonomy): Bacteria > Cyanobacteriota > Cyanobacteriia > Phormidesmidales > Phormidesmidaceae > SIO1E4. The sequence continues at coordinate 26,131 of JBCBTQ010000002.1, forward strand.
GCCATGGTGGCCGCAGCGCAGCAAGTGCGGGAGGACATTCATGCGACTTCCCGTTGATGTCTGGCAGGGCTGCTCGGGGTACTGGCAGACGGCCTTTATGCGAGAAAATCTGCTGCCCCTGGGGCATGCCGCGTGGCAAGGCTACCAGACTCAGGGGCGAGGGCTGGTGGTCTGTGACGTGGAGGTGGTCGCAGCCACGTCGGTGGATTGGAGCGGTGATGTGGTGAAATACCAGACTCGCTACATCACCGCAGTAGCCGTGCCCGATTATCTCGAAGCGCATGGCTTGCAGGCCAGTGATCGAGATCGCCTGGTAAATGCTGTGCAGACTTACTGTCCCGAGCAGGAAATGCTGACAGCGATCGGCCAAGCCGGATCAATCGAAATCAACTGGCTGCAAAATCTGGAGATCGCTCCCCCTGACTGCCATCGCCAAGTCTGCAATCGCTGGGACGAGTTCGCGCTGAAATCGAGTGACCGGGGGAGGCGCGACGATGATAGCTAGCGCTGACTGGCAATTCGCCTTTGTCGCCACCAATTTGCTGCCCCTGGCCTACAACGCCTGGTGTGGCTTTCTATCCGGGGAGCGAGGAGCGATGGTGTGCAGCCTCAGTGCTCCCAAACTGGGCATGACCGGAGAAAGTTTTGAGGTCCATTACGTGCCTAGATCGCGGCTGGCCCCCTTCCTCAATGCGTGGCTAGCTGCCCCCGACACGGTGATTCTGAACCATCACCACATCAACGGGCACATCTTACAAGCGGTCGATGGTTACAATCCCGAAACCGACGCCATTTTACTGCTGGAGTCCGGCGATCTCGCCTCGTTCCTCTACCTGCGGAACCTGCCGATCGCCCCGCCGCAGGGCTACGAAATTGTCTGCCAAGGCTGGGAAGAGTTTCACCTTAATTCAACCGCTTTTGAGAACATGCGATTGTTTCAAATCGATTTACCCACGCTCAATCGGAGGCCTGGATGACCCCAACGACATTATTTGTTTGCTCACTCTGTCGGTTTTCGGCTCAGGAACGCAGTCGAGATGGCATTGCCGGTGGACAACATTTGATCAATCAGCTTCAACAAGCCCTGGCTGAACGAGATTTGCAAACGACGGTTCACCTGGAGCCATTGCGCTGTATGGCCGGGTGTCAACAACCCTGCAATGTCTCACTGGCGGCACCGGGTAAGCTGACCTTCATTCTCAGTAACGTCAGTCCCGACAACGGGGCCGCCACGGTTGCGGAGTTTTGCCAGCAATACACCGACAGCGCTAGCGGTCGCGTGCCCTATGGCGATCGCGCTGCTGAAATCCGCCAAGCCACCGCCTTCGTCCTCCCCCCACTTCCCTCATCCTGATCGCACGACCACGATCGTAGGGGCGTACGGCGGTGCGCCCCTACCCCCCATCCACCCACTTACCCACCTACCCCCATAGAACTATGCATAAAATTCCCGTTACGGTCATCACTGGCTTTCTCGGCTCCGGTAAAACCACGCTGGTGCGGCACCTGCTGCAAAACAACCAGGGACGCCGCATCGCTGTACTCGTTAATGAGTTTGGCGAAGTGGGTATTGATGGCGACATTCTCAAATCTTGTCAGGTCTGCGATGACGACGACACAGTGAACGGCACCGCCAATACCAACATCGTGGAACTGGCCAATGGTTGCCTCTGCTGCACCGTCCAGGAAGAGTTTTTGCCCACGATGCAAGAATTGCTGAAGCGGCGCGACGATATCGACTGCATTGTGATTGAAACGTCGGGACTGGCGCTACCCAAGCCATTGGTGCAGGCGTTTCGCTGGCCCGAGATTCGGACCGGAGCCACGGTGGATGGGGTGGTGACGGTGGTAGATGGCGATGCGCTGGCCCAGGGGCACATCGTCGGCGACCTGGAAGCGCTAGAAGCCCAGCGGCAGGCCGACGACAGTCTGGAGCACGAAACGCCGATTGAGGAACTGTTTGAAGATCAGCTCGCCTGCGCCGATCTGGTGCTGCTGACCAAGACCGATTTGATGGCTGAGGCGGAGCGCGATCGCGTGCAAACCTGGCTGCAGTCCCAATCCCCCGCTGGCATCAAAGTCTTGCCCTGCCACCAGGGCGAAGTTCACCCCAAAGTGCTGCTCGGCTTCAACGCCGCTGTGGAGGACAACCTCGACAGTCGCCCCAGCCATCACGACCACGAAGCAGAGCACGAGCACGATGACGATATCAACTCCGTCTGCATCGAGCTAGAGCAGCCCTTCGATCCCAAAGATCTGGTGCAGCGGTTACAAGCCCTGGTGCAACAGCAAGAAATCTATCGGATTAAAGGCTTTGTCGCGGTGCCCAACAAAGCTATGCGCCTAGTGCTACAAGGCGTTGGCCAGCGGTTCGACCACTTCTACGATCGCCCCTGGCAAACCGACGAACCCCGCCACACTCGTCTGGTGTTCATCGGTCATGGTCTCGATCAGGCCAGCATTCGGCAGCAAGTTGCAGCCGCAATAGAGCCTCTGGCCATTTGACCAACCGTTTCGGATTCATGCTTTCAGGAGTTTAATCATGCAACAAAACCATCGAAGATTACACCTGGCTGCGATGGCTGGGCTCAGCCTCTATCTGATTGTGGCCGCCGCTGCCCCAGCCCAGGCCATGCACATTATGGAGGGCTTTCTGCCCGTCGGTTGGGCGGTGTTCTGGTGGATTGTATCCCTACCATTTTTTATCTGGGGCTTGCGATCTCTCACCCAAATCACCCGCGAGAACCCCGAACTCAAGCTCCTCCTGGCCCTGGCGGGAGCCTTTAGCTTCGTGCTCTCCGCTCTCAAAATCCCCTCCGTCACTGGGAGCTGTTCCCACCCCACCGGCACTGGGTTAGGCGCAGTCCTTTTCGGTCCTCAAGTAATGACCGTCCTCGGCAGCCTGGTGCTGATCTTTCAGGCCGTATTGCTGGCCCACGGTGGCTTGACGACCCTCGGGGCGAATGTGTTCTCGATGGCGATCGTCGGTCCCTGGGTTGCCTACGGTATCTATCGCGGGGTCGCCAGCAGCAGCAGACAGCGCTTTGCTGTGTTCCTGGCCGCTGCCCTAGGTAGCCTGGTGACCTACGTAGTGACCTCTATTCAACTGGCTCTAGCCTTCCCCGCCGCCAGCGGTGGCATCCTCGCGGCCTTCCTTAAATTTGCCGGAATCTTCGCCCTCACCCAACTGCCTCTCTCCATTAGCGAAGGGCTGCTCACGGTGCTGGTCTGGAACTGGCTGCAATCCTATGCTACAGAAGAACTGAAGACGTTGGAAGTTTTGAAGGCAGGAGTTTAAGTTTTAGATTTTTGGTGTTGCCTCGAACCCGAATACCTCAAACCCCATACCCCAAAAAAGATCCATGCAAACTCAACAAAAACAAGGCAACTGGCTGATCGTGTTTACGGTCATCGCGTTGGCGGTGCTGCCCCTGATTTTCGTCAGCGGTGAATATGGTGGTGCCGATGGCGAGGCCGAGGAGGCTATCACGGAAATTCAGCCGGATTACGAACCCTGGTTTGGCGGCGTTTTTGAGCCCCCCAGTGGCGAAATTGAAAGTCTCCTGTTCGTTTCTCAAGCCGCCATTGGCGCTGGAATTATTGGCTATGTCATTGGCCTCTATCGAGGACGGACTGAGCGGCAACAGTCGGGTAAAGAGCAATGAATCCCTCAACAATGCTAGAAACCCCCTGGCAGTGGGGCAGCCGATCGCTGTATGACAGTCGGCTCTGGTACTACGGTTTGCTCGCAGCGGGCAGCATTAGCAATGTCCTGTACTACTGCACGGTGCCGCTGGTGGGCATTGGCGTGCTGGCGGGGACAACGCTGCCCCGGCGGCGAGCATTGACGGTGCTGCTAACAATGTGGTTTGTTAATCAGCTCCTGGGATTCACCGTGCGGGGCTATCCCTACACAGTCAGCACTTTCGCCTGGGGCGGTGTCATGCTGCTGGGGGCCATCCTGGCGGTGTTGCTGGCCTCCCTCCGTCCGGCATTTCACCACACCCTACTCCGTCATGGACTGTGGTTGACACTGTCCCTACTGCTCGGGTTTTGCTTGTACGAGTTGGTGATCTGGCTGGGGGGCTTGGCCTTGGGTGGCGTCCACGGGTTCACGCTATCGGTGCTGGCAGAAATTTCATTGGGAAATGCCCTCTGGGGCGGTGGACTGGCAGCCGTTCATTGGGGCTTGGTGCAGCGCTGGATGCGGTTGAAGAATGCACCATCAGATTGATTCCCTGGCCCATACCAACCGTTTACGATGTCTGCCACCGACTCACAAATTGGGGTTTGCGGCAACGCTGTTTATTCTGGGATATGCCGCGCCGCCGCTGGCTCAGGCCGCGATCGCCCTCTGGTTATCCCTCTGGATTGTCGGCTATGCCCAAATTCCAGCCACTATCTATGCCCGATTGCTGCTATTACCCATCAGCTTTTGGCTGATGAGCGTTCCAGCCTTGCTCCTGGGCTTTGGACTGGGGCAAAATCTGGGCAGTTTTCAAGCAGACGTCTGGCGCGGCTGGGCGGCTGGCCCGGTCTACATTTACCTGAGCCGTCAAGGATGGCAGCAGGCCAGCGCGGTGCTGATGCGCGCGATCGCCCTCACCTCCTGTCTGTACTTCATATTGCTCACGGTGCCCTTCGTCGAAATTCTGCGGGTGTTGCGTCAATTGCGGTGTCCGAGCCTGATGATTGAACTGCTGGCGCTGATGTACCGCTTCATCTTTATGCTGGCGACAACCGCTACTGAACTGGCCACAGCGCAGCGATCGCGGGGTGGCTACCTGACCTGGCGCAGACGATTACGCAGCCTGAGCATTATCGTCAGCCAACTCATGGTTCGCACCCTGGAAAACTACCGAGAACTATCTCTCGGCCTGCAATCGCGCGGCTTCACTGGCGAATTGCGCGTCTGGCATCACCATCGTCACCAACCCAGTTGGCGCTACGGCATCGAAGCAATCGCCGGATGTATGGTCTTAACCCTCATCACCGTCATACACCATTCCCCCAAATGGCATTGACCCAACCACCTATCCACCCTGCCACCCTCCACCCGCCCCATGCCCATTGCCTTTAAACAGGTCACCTACACTTACCCCTGTAGCCAACACCCTGCCGTTCAAGACCTGACGGTCACGATTCCCCCCGGTCGCCGCTGTGCCCTGATTGGTCGCAATGGCTGCGGCAAAAGCACGCTGCTGCGGTTGGCGGATGGGTTGTTTCGGCCCGATCGCGGGCAGATTTACTGGCAAGGACAGCCTTTGAACTATCGTGCGCAGGCGTTGCGATCGCTCCGTCAGCAGGTGGGTCTAGTCTTTCAAGATCCGGAACAGCAACTCGTTGCCACCACGGTCGAGGAAGATTTGTCCTATGGTTTGTGCAATCTGGGTTTGCCCGATGCTGAAGTCGCGAACCGCGTCCAGCTGGCTCTTCAGGAATTCGATTTGCGGGAATTAGCCGACACCTCGATCAACCACCTGAGCTTGGGGCAGAAGAAACGAGTGGCGATCGCGGATGTGATGGTCCTTCGCCCCCAACTCCTGCTGATGGACGAACCGACGGCCTACCTTGATCCGGCGCAAACGCGCACCCTCTTTCAATCGCTAGAACGCATTCACGCGGCGGGTACAACCATCGTCATTGCCACCCACGATTTGGAGTTTGTCTATGCTTGGGCAGATTGGCTCATGGTGATGGACCAGGGACGAATTGTGCTGGTGGGCACTGCCCAAGAAGTCTTTGCAAACCGCACGGTACTCCACGCACTCGGCCTCGGCCTACCCCTCGTGATCGATATCATGGCTGAACTGCCAGGCTCTAAAACTGACTTGGGACGGATGCATGAGATGCTGCGCAAACGATTTATTTCCTGAATAATACCGGTTTTAGAAACCAAGGGGGCTGCATATGCGGTATCGATGACACGCAACCCCATTTGAGTAGACTACAAGCAAATTTTCTGACATCCCTTAACGGAAGCTCTGTTACGATTTCGACTTTATGTACTTATGGAGGACGATGTATCCTGCCTTTGGGTGATCGACTAAAGTTATGTATTAAGAGAGCGGTTGAGTGTATCCCTGTTGTGAAAGGAGATCGGAGAACTTCTCCCAATGTACCCCTAAAGATTCTCAGGTCAGTTGTGACCATTACTGAGCAAATTCAAAGTAAATTTTACAACTCCGGACCCGCTTTAGCCTTGGCTTGCGAAAGACAAGCCATATCCTTTGCCATCGTAACTGCGGCTTTATCCGATAAGGGTGTTCCCCTGACAACGTCTCGGGCAACCTCTGTGATACGACTGAGATAACCCCCTGGTCTTCCGAGCTGTTTTGCAGTCAAATGCCACTGCCAAAGCTGGTTCATTTCGGCGTTATTTGCAATCGGTTGGAATGTGTTCGCAGAGTCTTTTGCATATATCAACCGTTCATTCCAGTCCTTGCCATGCTTGGGCATCAATCGTTCTACCCCTGGTAGCTGCTCTGCGATGCGCCAAGCCATCAGCGTCCCCGCTTGATCAGCATCAAAAGCCGCGAATACTCGTCCACCCTCCTGAAGAACAGATTTCAGTGCGTCAATGGGCACTCCACCAGAACCGTCTGTAGACAGATAAATGGTCACCCCTGGCTGAGGGTGGTTTCCTTTATCCAGTACAGCCAACGACATCGCATCAATGGGAGACTCCGTGAGGAAGACTCGCTGGACTGGGCCGTGACCTGTGCCAATCCAGAACCATCCCTGATTCCTGACCGACCCCGGAGCCAGTCCGTGATAATGATTGTCTTCGCCCCAAGTGCCCCGCAAACTGGCCCCGGTCACGTCTCCTCTTGTCCAGGTATTCTTCTTTAGACCATGTCGGACAAAGACGGCATTTTGATGATCATCGGCATAGACCAATCCCTTTTCATGCAGCCGATCCACCAATGTTGCTGGGAGCTTGCGAGTCTCCACCAAGTACTCCCGCACCGCATCCCACCTTTGCTCATTGGTAGCTGGCATTGCGAGCGATTTTGGCTCTCGTTCCTCAAGGTGCTGATACGTGCTGACATGACTTGGAAGATATGAAAGGTCTTGACCTGACAGCCACTCCACAGCGGCTTTGAACTCGACAGCTTGAACATGCATCACTAGGTCGATCGCGCCCCGTCCACCCTGATCCGCTAACCAATCCATGAACAGTGGACCACTGATACTGATGATGTGGTCACCATCACGCCACTTGTGCTTGTCATAGCGATCGAGTTCCAGTCCCAGATTCGCGGCCACTATTTCCAAGCCAATGCCGCGCACCTCATCGGCAACATCTTGAAGAGAGGGCTGTGGCAACGGTTGCTGAGATGGTACTCTCACCGTTTTGGGTGTTGGTGTCGTCGGAATTGAATTTTGAGTTGAATCCTGCCAAGTCGGCTCATTTCCCAAATGATCACAATGCCCATTTTGAGGGGAAGAACTGAACTGATCGGCGTCGAAGAGACTCTGTACTTGAAACTCAGGCGCTTCGGTTTCTCTCTTAGCCGTCGTCTGGGCGGACTCTGGTTGCAAGGTTGGAGTGGGTGCGTCCTCGATTGCGATTTGATCTGCTTGCTGAACATGAACGGTGATTGCTCCATTGATGTCTGCGATCGCCACCTCACTGACCTGCCTCAACGATTCCAAATACTTCTCCAAACTTTTCACTGGGAAACCGGCTGCCGGTATCCTCTCAGCATCCGGAGCCGTAGATGTCTGGCTGGTGAGAATCAGATCAAGGGTTTGGGCTAGCTGTTTAGCATCGTCAAAGAAGGTTTCGTAGAAGCGGCGATCGCTTGTTTGCACTAGCACAAGTGCCTCAGGGTACTGGTCTTTGACTGCCAAATATTGTTGGACATCGGTGGGGAACGCCTGCCGCTCACCCCCAACTCGCTCACCTGATGGCGGCCCATCTGCTGCTGTAACCTTCTCTTCCTCCTGAGATTGATCTACGTGTGGCCTGGCAGCTTCAGCAAACCCCTGATGGTTGATGTTGCGGGCAAAGAGGCGAGCAAAACCTCGGTCACAACTGCGAAACTCTCCCCCGAAGGACTGCACAGCGGTTTCTCTCAGGGTTAGATAGCCGCCCTCAGCAATACCGAACACCATCTCGGTGTCGATGAACATGTCGCCGTTCTGGGTCAGGTAATGGGTGAGGTAGAGTTGGTCGCCGTGACGCTCTACCACTAGGGGAATGTAGGGCTCGTTCTCAATGCGTCGGTGGAAGTCGTCGCCCTGCAAGACCACTTCAGCCAGTCCGGCAGTGTGCAGAAACTTGGCCACTTGTTTCTCAGCACCACCAGTCTGTTCCTTCAGGGGAGCAATGCGCTGAGCATTCTGGGACAAATTCGGTTGTGGAATGGGATTCTCAAGGTGGGGCTGTGGGGGAGCCGGAGCGTTTGCTGTGGTCTCTACTTCTATCTTCTGAGCCGATCTGATGTCCTGGTCGGATTCATCCTGATCTTTAACCTGTGCAGGCTCCTCGGATACCTCCACAAACAGACTCTCCAACTGCTCACGGGTTTGCGGTGTCGGTTCCGGTACATAGGGTACATAGTCACCCTGTGCCGCAAAGGTGTTGGTCTCCACCAGCTCCAAAGTCGGCAGTGCTTCATCCAAATAAGCTCGCGCCTGATCCTTGAAATCGAAGGCTGCTAGGGTAAGTTTCTTCTCCTGCATCACCACTGCAAGCACCGGGTCGATGCGATCGGCGGTCACCACCGCCTCCATCCGATCACTCACCGAATAAAAGTCGGATCCCACCGCCGCCAGAATGTCCTGATCCAGAAAATACTGCCCGCCCACGCTGGTGGCCTTGGGCGTCTGCAACACAAATCCGTGGGTCTGACTGCCTCCGAGCCGCGCTGCTGCCTGGGTCTTAATTACCAGAGACTCATCCAGGGTCTTCACCACCCCCTTGTTGCCAGTGACTTCTGTCAGAAACGCCTTCACCTGATAAGGTTCGCGGAAGGCGACGGGTTCGGCCCGCAGGGACTCCTCAATGTCAAAGCCCGCAGGCATCATCAGTCCCTGGCGAATGCGCCCTTGATGGTCGGTATAGTTAAGGAACTGACCACGTGGATATTTCTCGAAGGCTCGCAGCAGATTGCCGGTGAAGATTTGCGCCTCCCGTCGCTGCTGGGCTTGCTTGTGGTCAAAGGCGGCGTAAATATCCATGCCGTCCCAGTTCGTCGCCTGGGGCAAGAGACTCACGGAATTGTCTTTATCGGTGTTGACTTTGGAGAGGGGAAAAGTGATCTGGCGAGAATGGTTGTCGGTGAGCACCTGGAGCCGCCAGTTAGTCGGGGCAGCGGGACTGCCCTGCCGCCCCCTTTGCCAGACATTGGCCACCACCCCATAGACGATGTGGCTCTGCTCCGAAACAAGCTGCACTGGAGTGCCAGGGAGAAACTCGGTCAGGATGTCGGTAATCTGGTCGAGTTGACTCGCAAGGCGATCGCTCAATTTGCCTCGGGCCTCCGGAGTTTTCTTCGTCAGCATCGTGCGGCGACGATAGTCCTGCAACTGCTGCTGGAGATCTTGCAAGGTGGCCTCTGTCTTTTGTGCTGCTAGAGCCTGCACCTGATCGAAGTCGTGGTCAGCGACGGCTTTAATGGCTGCCATCCCCAGCACCTCTCGTACCGTATTCATTACCTGCAACTGGGTCAGGGGCTTCACCGGAATCTTGGCATCCATCACTTCGAGGTACACCGGGCCAGTGAACTCATTGCGAATACCGCTGTCGTCGGGAATCACCTCCATACGAGCAATCGTCCGGGCATCGAGATCCAACTGTTCCGCTGACAAGACGTTTTCGCCCATCGCCTGCTTCTGTGCAATCAGGTCTTGGGTCTCGGACTCAATTAGGCTGTAGAGGGCCTCCTGCTCTTCGATAGGCAGCAGGGGAATCCGCCCGGTTACTCGGCTAATCAACTCGATGTCGGAACTGCCCTGAAGATTTTCGGCAGGATAGGCCAGTCGCGCTTGCAGTTCCGGGTCATCCTCCAAAATCTCCTGCACCACGGCTTCTCCGTAGATATTCATGAAGTCCACCACGTTGGTGACGGACAGATCCGAATCGCGAGACGCGGTGGTATTGGCGTTGAGGGAGGCCATCTTTTTGGCCAGCAAAGCTCCCAGCCGCTTCTCCGCAGGCAGATCGGACATCAGCAGCGTGAAGCGCGGTTCGACTACCTGACCAAAGCGGTTAGCTCGTCCCAGCATCTGCATCACCTGGTTAATGTCTCGCTCGGCCTGGGCCACAATCATGTGGCGGGGCCGCTGGTCGGCAAACTTCTCGGACGCATGGAGACTGATGCCGGTGGAACCAGAACGGTTCAGAATCACCACATCCAGTTGTCCATGATTGAAGCGATTGACCACTTCGATCTTGCCCTGAGGTTTCGTTTCCTGGCTGGAGCGGCGACCATAGGACATCGGGCGATCTCCCCCATACTCCACAATGTTTTTGCGGCCCGTGACTTCATCGACGGTGTAGCCTTTCTGGTGCAGTCGCCATTTGATGTAGTCAATGGAACTGAGGGGCACCTGGGATAGGTCGGTGTCGGCAATCAGCTCTCGGGCGGCATCGTAGGCGGCCACGCCATCCGCCCCGAGTTCCTCATCCGTCAGGCGGCGGCGAGTCTGCAGACCCTCAAAGTCTTTCAGCACCACATCGCGCGATCGTTCCAGGTAGCGTCCCAAAACATCGCCAAAGGAAATGTCGAGTTCATTCCCTGGTTCTAAGCCATTATCTTTGGCGTACCAGTCGATAAAAGTATCCATTGTCGAGGCCACGGCAATCAGAGGCTTTTCTCCGTTTTGCAAAGCTTGAATCGCCGACTGCACAGTGGCTTCGGCTTTCTGACACAGCAACCCCTGGTCGATAGCGTTGTGCATCAGGGAAGTAAAGTTGGTGGAATGCACCCCCACCTGTCCCACGGCATTGTCCAGACCCAACTGCTTGGCTTGTTGCTTTAGGTCCTTTCGCAGGTCGGTCAAGGCCGCCACTTTGGCCCGGTCAAAGGCATCCACCGACCGCATGATGGCGGAAATGCCGTCCGCTACTTCCCGATCCACCGGCACCACCTGAGCCAAAAAGGAGATGTTTTCAAAAGACCGCTCCCGGCGCAGCAGTTGACCCGAGGCGACAAACTTGGTGGCCATCATCTGCTGCAGGGGAATGCCCCCGGCCTGAAGACTCCGCTCCAGGCTGCCCAGACTGGAAACGGCCTGCATGGCATCACTGCGACGGGCATAGAGATCCATTACGGCTGGGTCTTTGGTCGCGGTCGCGCTCATGAACACCGCCCCAGCACAGTGGTCGATTAGCTCTCGCACAAACTCTGACCGATTAGGCGGCCCGCTGGTTTTCCAGGACGGGGATTGTCCGGTACTGCCACCGGCCTCATGGGATTCATCGAAGACAAAGATGGTTCTGGGGGCCAAGGCACGAAAGAACTGGCGACGCAGGGGTTCCTTATTCTTGATGGTTTGCAGTTGACTATAGGTGGTGAAGATGGCTCCGTAGTCTTGTCCCAACTCCCCTTGCTGCACCAGGCGACGCATCTCGGTTTCCTGCTCGCTGCCGCTCCCCGTTTTGAGGACGCGACCGTCATCCAGGCGTAAGGTCAGGTTGTTATTGGTCAGAAAGGGAGTGAACCCTGGTTTGCCGATATCCGCCAGGTCATTGATCATGGCGTTGTACAGGTCAGGTTGGCGGGTGACAAAGATGGGGATATACCCCTGCCGCCGCGCATCAATTAGATTAGCGGCCCCAAATCGTCCCTTGCCATTGCCCGTCTGGTCACCGTTGAGGAAAATCTTGCCGCGATCTCGTTGGTCAAAGGCTAGCGCTAAAGAGTCGATCTGCTCGGCGTAGAGCACCTGCCACATCGCTGCTTTGGAGTCATAGCCTAACCGCTGACTGACAAACTCATCAATGTTTCCATGCGTTTGCTCTACCCGCTGCAGGGCGACCTGAGCAGCGGCGGCCATGTTCGCCGGAATCAGTGTCCTCGGTGACGTGCCCTGACTGCGAGGAACATAGGGAATGTTGTGGACTTGAGTCTCAATTTTGGGAGCGGGTTCTGGGGTAACCACAGGCAGTGGCCTCAACTCATCTCGGCGGTCAGATAACTCAGCCAGGTTTCCAGGGTCATCTCCTCGTCGTGTTCCGCCTGCCACGCCTCCTGGATCTCGCTCGGGAGTTGTACGCGGATCGGGAAGCTCCAGCCGTTCTGCAGGTCGAAGCGGGTTCTCAGGGTTTCGTTGTGATGAACGAGGGTCTCGCTCCAGTCTTCGGCCCATTCCAACCGGGGGCGCAGTTCCTGAGTGCCGGGGAGATGCAGCAGCGGCGGCATCTGCTGAGAATAGAGAATCTGCAGGGCTTGAGCGAGGCGGTGAGCGGTCTCTGGCTGGGTCTCCCCGGTTGCGCTCATCCAGGTGCGAATCATCCACTGCACCCGCAGACTCATCAGGTGCTCGTAGAGCGCTTCGCTCAGGTGCGTCAAACTGGGAGGCACCCGTACCAGGAATAAGCCCTGATCGCCTGTTGTCTGCGGTTTCCAGATCAGGCTGTAGGTCTCGTAGTCCTGGTAGGTGGGGGGATGGGTGATGTAATCTTTCATCGGGAATCAGTTCCTTGAGTTCAGCAAAGGACTTGTAAATCGGTGGGACAACCGCTGCCGGTAAGGGGAGTTCTGATTGCCCTCGTCCGGCAATCACCATGACATCGATGGGGAAGCCAGCACCTTGCTTGCGATACAGGTCACCCGAAATGGAAAAGTGCTGGATGACGCGGTACTGCTGATAAAGCGGATAGAAGAATCCCCGGCTTTCGAGGGTGTTGTACAGGTCGGAGCGCCGGTTCTCCGCCTCTCCCAGCTTGCCGCCCATGATGAGTACCGCGCGGCCATTTTCTTTCATCGCCTTGAGCGCCTGGAAGGCAATCGCCTGATCAATCTGCGTTGTGCCTCGTCGATTACCTGGCAAGGTGAATCTACGACGCTGCCCCTGTTCATCTCGCACGGCACCAAAGGGGGGATTGGCGATGACGACATCATGCTGCTGGTCGGGTTGATACTCGCTGGCATCGAACTGAGTGACGGAGTAGCCCTGAGCCCGCAGATCAGCCGCGCGATCTGGATTGAGTTCATTGACGGTGACCTTAGCCGGATCCGTTCCCAGCAGCAATGCGCTATGTCCGGCAGTCGGTTCATAGACAGTGGTATTGGGATTAATTCCCGCCAGAGTCGAAGCTAAAAAGGCGATAGGGATGGGGGTGCTGTACGCCTGTTGCAGAACGCTGGTGGAGGAGCGGACATTCAGGGCCGGTTGGCGATCGTGCAACTCTACTAGCCGATCATAGGTGTCGTGAGTGGTCGCTGCAGTTTGGAGAATCGCCTGAGCGCTTCTCACCACGCCAGCTTCAACTGCTTCATCCACTTGCTTAGCCAGCACCGTACCCGGAAGCACCGGTTCACTCAACACATCAGCCGCGTGTTTGCGGGCCTGGGTGATCGTGGCAAAGCTTTCCCCGGCCTCAAAGTGACGGGCAAAGAATTCCACCAGTTCCGGCTGATGCGCCATCCCCATTCCCTACTCACCCACCGCGAGTTCCAGGGGCGGATGGCGTTGCCTTGGATTGATCGGGGTCACCGTCGCAGGAGCGTGCAGCTTCAAGTCCTGGCTGAGTTCTCGGTCGATGAACCGAAAGTAGGTGATGTCCTTGGGCGTCAACTCCGACTTGATTTTACCGTTGTCGATGCTGAGGATGATGCCCCGCTCAGCCGCCTGAAGCTTGAGGCTATGGGGTGTTTCCTCAATGCGATACTGACTGCCGCCCTGAAAGATGCGCTTACCCTGGACGTTGGGCCGACTACCGGTGACATCCAAGAGTTTGCGAGCCGTTTTGGCCAGGGCTAGGGCCGTTAAGTCACGGGTCAATCCCCGATCGCCTGCCGGAGCCAGGTTGCCAAGCTGCCGCGATCGCATCGGCGGTTCCGAAGAAATTCCGTCCAGCCCTTGAATTTGAATCTGCTGACGTGCTTTCAGGAAATCCGCTTCCTGAGACGCAACCATCTCGTTTTTGAGGATGTCCAGCCTCCAGCGCGTCTTGCGGAACATCATCAGTTCTGTCCCTTCGCGATCGGTGAGGATAACCATGTGACCTTTCGCGCTGAGGGTATATTTCTCAGCGATATACAGGCCTCTGCCAGGGCTGTAGGCGGTGCCAAATTTCTGTAGTAAGTCCACAGCCGTGGAGGCAACCTGACGACTACGAATCTTGGCGGCAATGGCCACGACCTTATCGGTCAGCTGCTGGGACGATCGCCGCATGACGCGAGTGGTCTGCTGCATCCATTTCCGGGTTGCAGTTTCCACAACCTGCTGGTTCTGGCGATCTAAGACGTCGAGGATGGAAACGACGTTAGGGGATTGCAGCTTCAGCGGTTGAGCCGCCAATGGCTGCTGATCGGGGATGGCAGGTTCAGGTGTCGTTATGGACGAAGGCACTACCGACTCTGGTAAACGAGAAGGCGTTTCGTGCTCTTTGGTTTCAGGCTGTTCAAGGACTTCTGGAGAAATGTCTGCTGTTGAGATCGGACTTTGATCACCCTCTAGAGCTGAATCTTCCTGTTGATTGGCACTGCTAGGGTGCAGTTGGTTCACCTCTACAGCCCCTTTGCTAAGGCGATAGACCAACTCATCCCCGGCTTTGATATTGACCGTCCCTTTGACATCTGAGGTAACTGCACCCTCGGTTTGTGATGGTGCATCCAACGCCGCTTGCAACAGCTTCAGCTTGTTGAGACTGAGCTTGTCGATGGGGTCTTTATCGGCATAGCCTTCCCGGTAGACGATTTCGCGACCCAGTTTGATTTCAATGGGTTCCGGAGTGTCTTGTGGCAATTCGTCTAATCCGTCCCATTGTTCATCCGTCTGGGCTTCTGCTTTCTCCCGCTTTCGGGCAGCCTGGAGGCGATCGCGCAGCATCTGGATAAAGGCTTGCACGGCCTCAGCAGTGGATTGAGCCGTCACAGCGGCGATTTCGCTAGAGGCGAGGGTGGTGTGGGCATAGTCCTGCTCAATTTGTTTGGCTTCGCCCGGATTTACAACGGCTTGCATGGTCTTTCCTCCATTGCTTTTAGGGTTTCGAGATTAAGTTGCGGGACAGCTGGCAGACGGTTAATCACTTCCCGCCCTTGTACGGAGAAATAGGCGGTTTCACCATCCACCAACCACTCGACCAGTTCCGGCTGATAGTCAGCGGCAACGGGCGGGCATTGATAGGTCATTTGGCCGTCCTGCCATTCCACGACAGTGACGTCATCAAACAGGACGCTGACTTCGCGAGGCACATAGTCCTCGGCCAATCGGGGCTGATCGAATACCGGAAGTAACTCAGCCGCGATTTCGGGATGTTCCAGCAATGCTGCCAGCGTTTCAGCGGGGAGCTTGTCTCCCAAGGCTTGAAGTAGCATGGGTTCGGAATTTTGAAGATGGGATGTCACAAAGCACCTCCTAAAGCAAACTGCCGTATTTGTCGATTAGATCAGCGGGGTCAGGATAGGCGGAATTAACGGGGGCAGGGGGTTCCGGCAGCATCGCTTCCACCAGCTGCCGTCGTCGCTCCAGGTCTTGCGTGGTAGGGACTCGTTGGGGACTGCGCTGCATTAGACGCGCTTGAATCTTGGTCCAGAGCGCTTCACTGGCCGCTGTTGCTTGCAGATCCGCCTTCGGAATCTTGATGGTCTGCCGAATGGGGATGGCGGCTTCTCCTTTGGAGATAAAGCCCGGATTGATCAGGACGCACTTTCCTTGGGGCAGCCGGAGAAACTGGCTCGGTTCAAACAGCTTGCGAGTGCGTTCCTGCTCAGAAATCGTAGTGCTGGATTTGCCGCCCCCGCGATTACGAGATTTCTGCTTGTAGCGGATCTCTTCATCCCCGAGAAAGTCAGAGAACATGCGAGCCGCTTCGTATTCCTGGGGATTGAAGATGGCTTTGGTCGCACAGGCTCCCAAGATGGCCCTTGCCAGCTCCCGCCCGTAGGTTTTCTCTAACTGCACCAGATTTTGAAAACCCAGGATGACCGACAGTCCATCCTCTCGGTTTTCGTTCAGCCACTGCACCAGGGTCGGCAGATACAGCGTCGGCAACTCGTCGATCGCGACAATTAGCGGGTCTTGCCGTCGCTTGGCGACATTGCGAGTGACAATCATATGGAGGACAGTCGCCACCAAGGGACCAACCACGTCCCGTCGTTCTCGATCCATTCCAAAAATCAGCAGTTGCTTCCCGCTTAATTCCAGAGGGATGGACGTGCGACCACAGAAGCTGCCCAGGACACCTTCCTTCATGAAGCGGGTAAAGGTTTCGCTGGCACTGCCGACGATGCCGCTAGCGGTTTTCTCCGCATCTTTCACCCCAATTAGCTGATTGAACGAGACGCGAATCCAACTGTTCATGTTCTTGGCTGCGGCGATGCGGTTCCCCAAGTTCGTCAACCCCAGCACCGCCTGAGCGGTCATGATATCGGGATACTCGGTAGACTTTGCCAGCATTAACAGCGCTTCGGTAAGCTGATCACCAGCAGCGGCAAAGAAGCCATCTTCATTGCTCTGGGTCATCAGCCGAAAGTTCTTGTTCAGCACCGTGGCAATCTGCCGGGCCATCTCCGCATCGGACTCGCTGCGGAGGAAATCGATAGGGTTACACACGCCGGACTCAGGAAAACCGGGAGCCAAGACATGGACCTGGTAGCCCAACTTAGCCGCATAGGCCGCGTGGCGAGCACTCTGAGTCGGATATTTGAAGTCGTACAAAGCGACCGGCAATCCCTGCTCCAGCGCAGACCGGATCAGCGGGTCGATGACACTGAAAGTCTTGCCAGAACCCGGCCCACCACAGACCGCAACGCCCCGCTGTAGGTCCGGCAGGTAAATCGACCGGGCATCTTTGGGGCGCTTGGGTTTGCCGATGTAGAGCGACACGGCATTATGCTGACGGGCAGTCAGTTGTTTCACAGCTCGCTTACGCGCCGCTCCTTTTTCTTTAGCGCTGCCGAAGCGACTGGTGGCCAGCTTGCCTTTCTTACGATCGCCCCACAGCGCCAAGCCCCCCACCAGCAGCAAACAGCCCAACAAAACTAGACCATTGCGGGACTGGAGGGAGGAAGCCAGTTGGGAAAGAGACTCATTGGTAGCCGAATCAGCCTGGGCCAACGTTGGAGGTTGTTCTGTAAAGGTCTTCATGGCAGTACCTCGTAGCTCTCGGGCGGTAGCTCAATGCCCAACTGCTCCAGCGCCCAAATGTGTTCGGGCGGAAATTCGCTGCGGGTCCCTTCCGGAGCGCCTGTGAGATAGTCCGTCAGCTGCTGTTGATACGTCTCCTGACCACCTTGCTCCTGAAGAACACGGGTGTAACGCTGGAGCGCTAACTCCCGTGCCAGTTGGAGGGGAATGTAGTGGCTGAGCACCGGATCGTCTTCTGGCAAGAGCGATCGGCAGGTTTCTTCAGGAGCCAAGTAAATCAGGACCTCCTGATAGACGTCCTCATCACCCTCCGTCCAGATGGTGCCAATTAGGTGATAATTGCCGGTCTCGGTGTCAACGACGCCCCAGACCTTGGCGCTTTGGGTTGATGGCGGCAGGCAAGTTTGGACGGTGGCGGGAATGTCGTCTGAGGCTCGCACCAGATTCAGACTGACCGATGCAATCAGGCTGATCAGCAGGATCAAGATCCCGAGGAGTGGGAGCAATAGGGTGCGATTTCGTCTCATAATCACTGGCCCTCAACTGAGATAGTTCATGGGATTCTGGGGCTGGCCATTCTGGCGAATCTCAAAGTGGAGATGCGGCCCCGTCGAGCTGCCGCTGCTATTAGCTCGCCCCACCGGATCGCCCTGGGCAATGATGTCGCCCTGCCGGACGAAAAAGCCCTGCAGGTGGGCGTAGTAGGTCTCCGATCCATTGCCGTGGTCAATGATGACGAGCCTGCCGTAGCCGCTAGTTAGAGAACCGCTGATGCCCGCGAAGGTGACCTGACCGCCATCGGCAGCGCGGATGATCGTGCCATTGGGCGTGCCCAAGTCCGTCCCGGCGTGGAGACGGCGATCGCCATGAATGGGGTGGGTGCGATAGCCAAAACTGCTGGTGATGGGATATCCCGGTGCCGGATTGATGAAGCCACCGGTAGCAATGCCAGGAGAGCTTGAAGTTCTAGCAACCGGCGTTGGAGCGGGGCTAGGCTCGCCGGTCTCAGGATCAATTCCTTTCGCCGCAGCTACTTCAGCAGAATCAGTGGTTGAAAGACCTTCCTTGATTTGCCCTAGGAACACCATCCCTTCCTCTTGGATAGGCAGCCAGGGAATGGGACCGATGAAGTAAGGCGTACAGCCCAAGTCCACAAAGGCATTGCGGACACACATGCGAAAGTAGAGTCCCGTTTCAGCGGTACCAGTAGCCTCATCGGTTTCCAGCACCGCGACCTTGAAGGCATTGCCAAAGGGGTGACGGCCCGTAGGCTCTAAACCACCGTTAGCCGAAGCTAATGTGCCTCGCCCCCCTTGAACTTGCTGATACTTGCCGGAAATCCACTGAGTGCCTTCCACTAATTCCGGTTGAGCCATTTCCAAATGGGCGCAATCAATCTGACAGGGAACGTTGAATCCTTCGACGTAGCTGCCGCTGATGGTGTTTGTCCGATCGCCCTCCGCCGAACCAAAGACTACATCCACCATCCCCACAACTACACCCTGCTCCACAATGGGATTGGGAAAATTGGCAAAGGGCACATCGGCTAGTCCAGGAATCTGGTCGATGACCGATTGCTGCCAGTCTTGAAAGGTTTCTAGGGGGGCATCGATCAGGCCTGGAATGGCGCTCAAATCGTACTGCTCCAAATTAATTTCCCCCAAGCTGAGTTCTGCCCAGACTTCGTTTTGAACCACCTCAGCAATCGTCTGGGGAACTTCAAGTTGGCCCTGGAGCAGATCGGCGATCGGCGGCACGGCTGGGACGGGTAGATCGGCGAGATCCGGAATGGCTTGCACCAAATCCGCGATCGTCTGCCAGCCGACCAGCGCCAAATCGGCGAGCCTGAGCGCTTCCCAATCCAGACCGACGACAGCCCCAATGTCGGCCAGCGAAAATCGCTGTAGTTGAAAGCTGTCCTGGAAATCGCCCAGCAGCAGGTATTCATCGGCAGTCTGTTCGGCTTGCCAAAGGCGAGAGGGATCGTAACCCAGCTGCCGAATGAGATCAGTCGGGGCTTCAAATGAGCCTGATTCCAAAATCTCGGGGAGCGATCGCAACGTAATTTGCGCCCAGTTAGGTTTGATGCCCAGCATCTGATCCTGAATGACCGGGACGGGCGAACCCGGCTGAGTGCTGGAGTGAGCGGGCGCAAGGGGCCAAAGATGTAGGGCGATCGCGAAAACAAAGACAAGCAGCCCTATCACAGACCACCCGAGGCGTCTGCGCCTAAAAATCGATGAGTTCATGGCCTTAACCAGAATGAAGGACTAACGGTCAGTCGAAGTCAGCGGCGGATCATCGCGAGCCCTAGCTCCCCACTCTGCGAGTTGAGTAATCAGCTCTTGAGACACTCCGGCCTGTTCCGCCGCCAGCGGCATCTCTAGCCCTTGCTGAGTCATGTCTAGAAAGGTTTGCAGCCGCTGCCACAAATCCTGTTCGGGACGAATCAGGTCTCTGGATGCGGCAATTGCTAAGCCCCGACGCACATCACCTGGACCCAACAGCGAATGAATGGGGGACGATGGCTGGACGGCAACGGTGTGGTAGTCCGGGTCGCCATCGCCAAATTCGATGCGAAATTCGTAGAGGTGACGAACTCCATTTGTCGCCTCGGTAATGACGGTCAGCAAGGTGCCGCTAGCGCTAGGCAAGTGCCTAAAGTCCAATCCCTGGATTCGCCGCAGGTGAATGACTGAGGGATTGCCGGAAACACAGTCTGATTCAGCAGCGGCAGGACAGAGCGGCTCATCAAAGTCCAGAGCTACCCGAGCGGGGTCATCGATCCATACCTGCACGATGTGTTCATTCGTGGGCAGGAAGCTGAGATTCGTGCCATAGCCGGTCCAGAGATGGACAACTGGCGTGACACCAAAGAGCCCTTGAGCCCGATCAGCAGAGATTGCCACCACAGATTGCGCCTGCGCAGTTGGGATGGGCCAGCCGCTGACAGCGATCGCCCCGATAAATAGCCAGGAAAGGCACTGTCTGTTCATAGCGTCACCGTTTGATTGATGTACACTTCGACCTCCGTTCCGGGCGGGAGATACCAGATGGTGGGCCGATTGAGAATTTCCTCCAGGGCGGCTTGGTTGCGCTCTGCCATCTGTTCACTCAATTGACCAAAGGCCCCTTCGAGCAGACCAGCCAGAATGTTAGGGTCTCCAGTTTCTTGGGTGACGGTACTGCCTCCGGCATTGCTAATCACGGAGGAAGATTGGGGACGATTGATCAGCTCAGCGACCCGAGAGACCCCAGACATTGCCGCCATGTTCAGATCCATCCGAGCGATGTCACTGCCAGAGTCGCCGTACTTTTGGGCAATCAGGGGCGTCCCCTCAAGTCCTCGCAGTTGGATTGCGCCAATGGGTAGTGCCACCTCATGGCCGTCTCGAATGAGCGAAACGACAGCCAGTTGAGCCAAACCACTCTCATCCACCGAGTCCACCTGCACAACCAATGCCGTTTCCACCGGTAACCCAATTGCTTCCTCAGGAGTCAACAAAGGCTCTGTCAGTTTCACTACGAACTGAGGCGTTTCTGTTTCTGTCGCCGCTGCCCAGATCAAAGGCGTCTCCAAAACCGCTGCGGCTTGAGTGCCTGTGACGAGTGCTGCCGATGATGTTGGCAGGGGGCGTTCCTGCAGAATGGCGGCTTCTTCGGCATGGTTGATCGCTGGCCAAGTTGAGGTGGTCGTATTGCGGGCTAGCACCGCTGAGTCAGGAAAAGATAATTGGTCTGTCTGTTGAAGGAGTGGAGATTCATCCACGTCAGAGGCTGATGTCCCTCGGCGATAGCTACCGATCTGAGACAAAGCCATCCACTGCTCCATCGGATCTCCTTCTGGCTCAGGGGCCGTTACTGCTGACGATGGCTGGGCGGCGCTGACCCGAGGAGCAAGGGTTGGACGAGAGGTTGGGGCTGAACGCTGCACGACCGGTTGGGGCGATCGCGGGGCGGGTCGCGGCGGTGACGAAAATTGTGGTGCTTCCTGAGTTGCGGCAGGCTCTGGCTCTGGTCGAGGGGTAGATTCTTCTTGCGTCAGAGCTTCCAGTTCCGCTTGCTGTTGTCCCATCGCCAAGTCGGTCAGCAGTTGTCCACGATCGTCTGCCGCAGCTGATTCGTCTGCTGCCACCATCGGCTCGGCAAAATCGGCTTGCGCCTCCTGTGCTGGCGGTGAATTCTCTCGATTCATAATGCCGCTGGTGAATACCGCCAGCACGCCGATCACCAAGCCCGTTCCCGCCGCCACCACGCCCAGTTTCGTGAAGGGATTAGCGGCGATCGATCGCCCCGTTTTCTGATCCGTCCCGACCGCAGCCGACTCATCCAGGTCTTCGGGATCTAACAGCGGTCCAGAGTCAGGAACATGACCATTGTTAGTCGCTGGCGAAGCCGACTCTGTTTCTGGAGCAGCAGCCTCTTTGTCCGGTAGCTGCAAGCCCACCAGATCCGCCATTTCCTGTTCATCCCAAAAATTATCGGGGGTACTCATGGCAAGTCCTCGCGATTGAGTTCACGAATGGCATAGATTTGTAGCCCGGCCTGACGAATGCCGTAGATGGCCTGCTCCAAAGGCGTTTCACCCTCGGGAACCGCTGGAGCCGTGACGGCTTCCACAAACACTTCGCGGTTAAAGGGAATCGCCTCTCCCAGGGCATTGGTTTCATCGAAGACGTAGAGGTGCGCGACGACATCTACTTGCCAGCGCCCCTCACCGACCACAACTGGCTCAGAGACATGGTTGACCACCATCACCACCTGAGTCGTACCGCTGAAAACGCCTGGCGGTGTCAATTCGGCGACCCGCTTGAGAAAGTCCTGACGGAAGTCTTCTGAGAAGGCAAAACTGGCTTGCCAACTGGCGGTGGTCACCTGCCCTTTACCGCGCTCCATCTCTACCGGGAGTCCTGGATCGGGCTGAGGTTGTTGAGCCGCTTCGGCAGTGGCCGCCGGGAGGCTGCCGCTCCAGTTGAACATCAACACCAACGTGTCGTTGACAAAACGCCGAATGGTTTCTGGGGTACGGTCTTGAGCCTCCATGGCACCGACCCGGATGGCCTGACCATCCTGCATCTGCACCAGGGTGGGAGCGGCTTGACGACTCAAGCGGCTGAGGGCACCGGCTTGAACAAATAGGAACACCAGAATCACCAGCTGGAGTCCCACACTGCCCAAAACAAACAGGGGCAAATAGTTCGTGTTGCGTTTCTCGATTAACTGCACCATGAGCGGTTTCCTGTCGAGTACTATCAGCGGCGCATGCGATACGCGCGGCGGCGAGCGGAGTAACCGGGAGTGCGAGCAATGCCGCCCATCGCGCCAGTTCCGGCAATTACGCCAGCCGCACTGGTCAGGGCTCCAAACACTGTCATACCCCCACCAGAAGCCAACGCCAGCGACAAAATGGGAGCGAGCAACCCTAGAAAGAAAGGGGCAATTAGGGGATGGGCATCCCCGGCATTCAGCACCGCCAGCGAAACCAGCCCGGAGAGAATGTTGAAACTGAGCTTGGCCACGGCGAGGGAAAAGAAGCCGGTTAACCAGGCAAACAGCGGTTTCGCCCCTACCGGCAGCAACGACCCACCCACTGCCAGAGGGCCGAGCGTTGCTGTGAGCAGCATGGAGGCTTCAATCAGCCACTGAAACGCGATGTGCAACGCCATCAAAATGCCTCGTGTCACGGTCTGAAACCCCGAGCCCATCAGCGCTCCGCCAAACCGTAAACCGGAATCGAGGGGATTGTCTCCGGCTTGCGCCGCTTCCCAGGCCCGAGACAGCGCATTGGGATTGCCCGTTCTAGCGCGGTAGTCTGCAATGAATTCCCGCGCCTCAATGGCCGCCAGTTCAATACAGTTCGCCCGCTCCTCTGGATTTTGGAGTTCGTAACACTGGTTGCGTCGCTGGATGATGGTCTGTTCCACAGAGCCTTCCAACACAGCGGTTTGATAGGCCTCTTGTAGTTGAATATCGGCAGCCGTGTAGGCCAACACGTCCTGATTGACCTGGTTAATATAGTTGCGAATATCCAGGGTGATCGCCGCCAGCCGCTCGCCATTGTTGGACAGCAAGATGATCACCAGCAGCGGCCAGATGAAGTCGGCATAGGCCCGTTGACTGTCCCCTTCCACCATTTGCCGGGTCCACTGGGTCAGGAAAAACAGCAGGGTCGCCACGGCAAAGAGGACGCCGACTCGCGCTAAGGCAAAATAAAGTCCCCCTTGCAGGACGCTATCCCACAGCTGATTCCAACTCTCGGCCACCGCTTCCGACGCGATTTGCCCGCCTTCAATGATGTCGGCGGTGTCGCGCGGCACTTGAGCGATCGGGAGAGAGAACCAAAGTGAAAGCATGGCGAGAGAAATTTAAATTGACGTCATGACGAACTGACGACTAGAACAAGCGGGCTTGACTGCTAATTTGCAGCGTGTCCAGGGCACTACCCAGCTCCTGAAGGCGGCGAGCACGGGCTTCTTGATCCAGGTTTTGCGAAATGTTGGTCAGGTTGAGATTGGTCAGCTGCGTATCCTGCCGCGACTGCAACAGTTCCGACTGCACCGCGCCCAAGACTTCTGACTGCCGAGCATTTTGCTGCGCCATCGCCTTGATGGCATCCTGGGTGGAGACCGCTACCTGGGCCGAATCCGCGTGCTGCTGCACCTGACCGATGGTGTTTTCCATCCAGGTGATTTTGTCGCGGGTCGCAGTTTGGCCTGACTGACTTAACACCGCATCCACTTGAGCGCGGGTGAGCTGGCGGTCGATTTCATTCGCGGTTTCAGCAGCTGCTTGAACCGTATCGGACTGGGCCAAGTCCCCGGTCAAAGTGGCGGCCAGTTCTGTCGCAATGTCAGAGCGGACGAGATTAGGGTCAACCAGGCCCAGATCGCCCACCGCATTGTGGATCACCCCATCCAGCTCACCGGGGAGAGCATCCATCACACCCGTAATGGTTTGTTCGACGTAGGCTCTCACCTCCTCGAAGGCTTGGCGAAAGATGCCAAAGATGTCGTTAAACGTCGTATCGACTTGGGATGCTGCTGCCGGTTTGACCGGAGCAATCAGCAACGTGGTGGCCAGAATCGGGATCAAGGCAAAGCGCAGTTTCGGGGTCATCGGGAACCTCCAGAATGAAGGGAGTTAAACGGGGCGATCGGGACTTCGGGATGGGGATTGCGTTCAGCAAACCAGCGCTCCGTGATGACTGACAGCGGCTCGCCGGATTGAATCGACTGCACCAGTAGCCGCGCAAATTCAGCGAGGCCGGTAAATTCATCGGGGGCATGGCGCAGCACCAGATCTCGGGTGGCTTGCTCATCCGGGTTATTCGCGACTGCCGCCAGCTGGGCAAAGGCGGGATAGTAGCGGCAGTAGGTGTAGATGCCGTTATTGTCCAAGAGCCACTGGCTGTAGATGCCTTCCCGTTTGGGAAAGAAGCTGTCGCTGGCGTTGCGACTGATGATGGCGGGCGGATACTTGAGAATGCGCTCAAAACTATCGACGGCTGTCGGTTGAACCCGACCAATCAGGCGCGTCGTCAGATTCTGAAAGATCTTGGCGCTGGCCGGTGATTTGTGGACGGTATCGGGATCTTGCGCCGAGATAATCACCCGAATCCCGGCTTTCGCACCGTTGGCGCAGAGCCTACCAATCAGTGCGCCGATTTCGTCAAACTCAAACAGAATCGGGGCTTCATCGATGAAGAAGACCGAGGCGGGAGCTTCCAAAGCCCGCCGTAAAGCGGCGGCATAGGCTGAAAGCGCCAGCACCGCTGCATCTTCCTCATTTGCCAAATTACGCAGCGCAAAGACCAGCAGTTGCGCATCCGTTGGGAAACTAGAGGGGGCTGAAATGGCTCGCCCGACGCGGCTGGAAAGCCAGAACCGGAGGCGTAGCTCAATCATGTTCAAGGCCGCTTCGATGTTGCCGCCGACCTGCTGCAAATCAAGCTGCTCCGGCGTGCAGAACGCGAGGAAATCAGCCAGCGTGGGGATTCGCTCCCAAGCGTCAGAACCTAAGCGGCCTGACATGGCTGCCAGATAGCGCTGCTGAATCTGACTATCGCCAAAGAAAGCATTGAGCGCCAGCACTAGGATGGAGCGAATGGTCTGGGTCATGACCGACTCGCTCGCCCCCGAGCCGACGATCATTGTCAGCAGCGCCGATTCGAGGAACGATTGGAAGTCTTGCAGTCGCTCTTTCTGCTCGTCGCCCGGCAGGTGTCGCAAGTCAGGCAGCTCAAACAGGTTGTTGGACTCACGGGAGATGTCAAAGTAGGCTCCACCGACCAGCTGGGTGTAGTCCGTGAAGGTGGAAGAGCCATCAGGTTTCGGGAAGTCCAAGGCGACGACGGGAAAGCGATGGGCCAAAGCCTGAGTGAGGATGCCGGAGACCAGCACCGATTTCCCGGCGCGGGTCGTGGCGAACAGCCCCAGGTTCTTGTGCTGGGTAAATAAATCCAGGTGAATGGGGCTGCCGCCTTCTTCCGCAATCAGCTCAAAGCCTTGGGTATCACAGGGCTGGGTGAGGACTAAGGGCATCAGCCCCGGTACTTCTCCCGTCAGATAGAGCTGCCTGCGGTTAAAGGGGCTGGCCATCAAGGCATCCCAAACAATCGGCAGCGTCTGGAGCCAGACCTTCCAGGCATAATCTTGCTCTCGCTCCACCCAAGCGGGACGGCGAAAGCAGCTTTGCAGATACCGGCAGGCTTCATCCAACTGCTCCAGACTGGGGCGATGAATCAGGAACACCACAGCGTTGTGGATGGGCATGGCACCTTCGAAGAGTTCTTCCTGAGCTTCAATAGAGCGCTTCATCTTCAGCTCTGCGGCCACATCCACGGAATTCCCCTCTTCCGCCAGGGTGGCCGTCAGATTAGACTGCTTCAGCATTCGCTGGACGGTAGTCTTCACCAACGTTTCGTTGGCGCGGGTTAGCTGACAGAAGATCTCGGTATCCGCCACGGTTTCTCTGGACAGGACTTCCCAGAGGTAACGCAGTTGAGCAAACTCACTGACCCAACCGCCTGGTTTTTCTAAAAAGGTGAGGGGAGCCACATACTGACCGTTGACCTTGGCCCAGGATTTGCCCGCCGTGGGAACCCCGGCTCGGGTGAGCAGGGTCGTGCTGTGGATTTCAGAGTTGACTTGTTCGTGTAACCCGTGGCCATCCAAAACAATCAGTTGGGGAATCGGAATCGGCTCGCTCTGATTAAACCTCTGCCACAGCAATGTCCATAAATTTGCTTCACCCAAGGGTTTTACCGATAGTCCCATCTTGTTGGAAAGCACCTGCTCCCACAGCAGAAAGCCATCGGTAAAGGCTTTGGTGATGACCGTTTGCAGACGTTGGTTCTTAGCCTGTTGCAGTTCTCCCGTAAACGACTTCCACAGCGTTTCCCCCCGACCGATCAGCTTTTCAATCAGGTCTTGGGCTCCCTCAGAGCCACTTTGTACGGTGTAGGTGACATAGAGCCTGAGAAACTTGGGTTTCCGCAAACCTTGCTGAGTGAGCTGCTGAATGCGGGCGCGATCGCTGGTGAGCAAAAACTTCAGGGCATGGCTGGGGGCCAGATCTGTCAATTGAGCCAGGTCGTGCTGGCGATCTCGATCAGATGAAAACGAGCCCAGATGAAGCGTCAACCGTTCACCGGCTGGGAGATCCTTCAACCCCGATTCCAGTTGACTAAAAATGGTCTCAACTTGTTCGTCGGTCAGCGTGTTGTGAATGCCTTTGCAGTCAAAGCCAAAGACGAAGCACAAATGCTCTCGGTTCTGCCCCTTCGTGAGCACATAAGCTCCGATCCGTCGCCCCCGCAATTCGACCCGCAGCATAGCGGCAAAGTTGAGGGCATCTTCAAAAGGGGTCAGGGTGCCGACGAATTGGCCGCCGAGCTTGAGGCGGTGTTTGCCGATTTTCTGTTTCATGGTAGATAAATCTCAGATATCGGGCATAGCCGCGACTCCAGGTGGGAGTCGGCACGAATTTGGCCGTGAACTTCCAGCTTTGTCCCCCGGTGAGAATCCACCAGGTAGACATGCCCCAAGCGGCGATGAAGCCAATCGAAATCCAGCTCAGGTTGAACCCGCGACCTACCAGGTATGACACGCCGGTAATGCAGAACCACGGGATGATCTGGTCAGCAGGAATGGGGCCTAAACGGGGTTGGGCTCCCAGAATGGCGTTAACCGGACGAAATTGAGAAGGCATAAATCGCTCAAGGGGGCTGAAAGAACAGGTGGTAGTTGCACCCTCGATCTGATTAATGAAACAACCGGAATTAGCCGGTGATGAGCGTCGTCAAGATGTCACCAGCGGTGACGGCGATGATGATAATGAGCGGTGTGCGGGCGATCGTTTGCCAATCCTCATCTTGGCGAGCGCCATTGATAACGCGCACCAAAGAGATGCCCACATAGAGCAGGAAAAGACCTCGCAGAACGTTGAAGACTAGCGGAATCGCCTCTCCCGTTGCAGCGCCAAAATTGGTCTGCATCCAGGTTTCAGCCCCGCCAAAGAATTGTGCTTGGGCAGGAAAGGCGAGTACAGTCAACAGCGACAGCAAACTCACCCCTATGGCTATAACCGTTTGGCTGCCAACTATCCGGCACCTGGCAGCTTTGGCAGGGACACCATCTCTACCCGTAACTTCTTGCTGCCAGATCAGACCCAAGCAGCTACCGGTAATTACGAGTAAGAGCACGGCTGGGCCATGAAGTACAAAATTTGTACCCATGCAGCCCACCATGATCGCAGCCAGTAGCGAGCATGGCAGTTGACCAAAAGAATGAGTGATTTGGGCTACAAAATCGAACCGATAAACCAGATTTCCTGCGCGTACTTTTGAGTGCTGACTGATCATTTCAGTCTCCTTAAATCAGTTCAGACTGTCTTGACTCGCGTGTTCAAAAATTAGCTCTAGGCGTGACTCAACTTCTAGAAAGATTTGATCACTATAACAACGAATTCCGGGAATCGAAATAATCGCCCTCTCTTTTTGAGGACATCCGTCGATACCTAAAAGGCTAGCTAAAATCCTCAAATTCGTGACTAAACCTGTAACGATGCGTGATTTCAATCAAGTGCTTGAGCATCTCAGAAAGAATACCGAGAGTTCTTATTACGCTAATACATCACTGGAAAAATGAATAGAATAAATTGATACTTTCAATCACCTAAAGCGCAAATAAGTAGCACTAAAATTTCTGGACATTTTCCGTGATATCGATCACACAAATAATTCAGAGAATATCCGACGTGGAGTCTTGGATAAGTTCTTCTTTAGTCTCAAATACTCAACTTAAATACGTCCTCAAAGGCCCATAGTAATGAGTCATCACAACGGCACATATAGACTCTATCATATATTGACGTCAAGACGTATTGACGTTGTTGCGTTAAATAGCTTTAATGGCGACAGATTCCCTTGTTTGGTGAAGACGCCCAGCCTTTCAGAAAGTTCTGGGTTTAGTTATCGGGAGCGATCGCCCATGAAGACTTTGAGCTGCTTGTCGCTCTCGGGAGGACAAGGGAAAACGTCGATCTCGCTATTGCTAGGCCGACTATTGGCGCAGCAGGGACGGCGGGTATTGATGGTGGATGCCGATCCGCAGGCAAATCTGACGTTTTATTTAGGCCATGACGTGCAGCCGGATGCCCCGACGTTGCTGGAAGTGTTGAAGCGACAGGTAGAGACGGCAGCGGGCATTTATCCCCTGGCTTACGAGAATTTGTATCTGCTGCCTGCCGATGAGGGCCTACATCAGGCCCAAGAGTATCTGGCCACCAGCGGCATGGGAGCGTTGGCGCTGCGCTACAGCTTAGAGGCCGTGAGTGAGCTGTTTGATGTTTGCCTGATCGATTCACCGCCCCAGCGCACTCAGATTTGTCTATCGGTGGTGGGAGCATCGGACTGGGTGTTGATTCCGGCGGAGGCCTCGACGAAGGGTGTCAATTCGCTGCTGCGCAGTCTGGAGCTGTTGGAGGAGATGCGACGCATCCGCGCGTTTACGGGACAGGTGCTGGGGGTGCTACCGTTTCGCGATAAGTGGTTTGGCCGATCTCAAGCAACGGATAGCCGCGAGGCCATAGCTGCCATGTGGCAGGTGGCAGGAGAGATTCGGGTGCTGCCGTCGATTTTGGAGAGTGAGCGCTACAAGCAAGCGATTCGGCAGGGGCGGTTATTGGCAGAGTTGGGGTATGGGGAGCTGGAATTGCCGCTGCGGCAGGTGATTGAGATCTTGGAGCAGGTGTAGGCCATGAATGAAGATGCGCTACAGAGACTGATGCAACAGCAGCGCCCGACCGTACCGCCACGATCTGACGGACTGGAGGAGACGTCCCGTGTGAAGTCTCGTCAACCGGATGCAGATGCAGCTGTGACATCAAGATACAGTGACTCTGATGAGTCGGCGGGTGTTGACGTCAGCATGTCTATGAGTCAGGGTGAAGGGTTGGATCTGCCCCAGTTGGTGCGTACGACGACGCGCTTAGAAGCGGATATTGATAAAGCGCTACGGCATCTCTGCATGGATGAGAAGATCACTAAGGAGGTATGGTTTGAGGCGGCGTATCAGTATCTCGCGGAACATCCCAAGGCGATGAAGGTGGTGAATGGTATTGCGAAGGAGCGATATCAACGGCGGAAGCGGGCGGCGGATTTAAGGAAGTTGGAGACGATGCAGAAGCGGTTGAAGGGATAAAAAGTGCGAAACCTGCATACTGAAAGGATTTAGCGCACACTACAATTGCATTTTCCAATGACAGGGGTTGGGCTCGTGCCCGAGCAGGAAGAGGTGTTTAGTCTGTTGAGGCGCAATAAGTAATCAGGTTAAACCTTACAAGGATAAGGAAAAGGCCCGAAGCCCTTGCTCGTCCTGTATTTGCTTTACCCCTCAAAATAATAGTTACGATGTACTGGTCTTAGTAGTTATAATGTACTGGACTCTAGAGCTCGACTTCGAATAGATACATGAGCGTAGATCAAGGCGTTATTTCTAGTGCTCATGCTTGAATAGCTGCAAAACCTCTGGGGATTGTAAAGATAGCTCTCTCTGAAACGATAGGAATTTTCAGTAGCACATGCCAACTGTCACTTTTTACCCAACCGGAAATGCCGACACCTGTCTTATCGGACTCGATAATGGGCGGAAAATTGTTTTTGACTATGCCAACACTTACGACCCAAGCCAGGAGAGCAAATATATTGATCTTGAGAAAGAAATTCGTCAAGCAAGCGGAAGACAGCAAAAAGTTGATGTCCTTGCCATTTCACATTTAGATAAAGATCACTATAAAGGTGCATCAACGCTTTTTGAGTTAGAGCACGCCAAGTGTTACCAGGGTGACGATCGAATCAAAATTGACACGCTATGGGTTCCAGCCGCAGCAATCCTGGAGGAAGGTATCACTGAGGAAGGAC
The DNA here is from genome assembly GCA_039818605.1 of Cyanobacteria bacterium J06639_14. Taxonomy (GTDB): domain Bacteria; phylum Cyanobacteriota; class Cyanobacteriia; order Phormidesmidales; family Phormidesmidaceae; genus SIO1E4. Next base: position 56,819 of record JBCBTQ010000002.1, read on the forward strand.
GGATTCTTCGTTCAGAAGCCCGTTACCGCCTAAAACAAGGGAAAGGCATCCGTGTGTTTTCACGCCCTGATGCGCTCGAAGACTGGCTAATAGATAACGGCACAAGTCTTTCAGCGCGACGACAACTCATCACAGATGCTGGTGAGATAGCACCTGAATTTACTCTTGTAAGAGATGGTATAGAATTTTTCGTTCACTCTCCCTTCGCTGAGAGAGCTGAAGACGGAGGATTGATCGTGCGCAACGACAGTGCCCTTTTCATGCAGGCAACATTCGACGTTCTAGGACGCAAAACCCGACTAATCCTCTCAGCCGACTGTCCATGGGAAATACTGGAAGGGATTATTCATGTTACTAAGGCTCACAATAATGAGGAGCGCTTGCAATGGGATATCAATAATATTCCACATCACTGTTCTTATCTCTCTCTGGCAGAAGACAAGGGGGAGAGAAAAACTATTCCCTCTGAAGATATTCAGTGGCTCTATGAAGAGCAAGGTGAGCGACATGGACTACTCATTTCAACTAGCGACCTAATTCCAGCAGAAGATACAAAACAGCCTCCACATAGACAGGCTGCGGCTTACTACGAGGATGCAGCAACAAAAATCGGTGGTGAATTTCTAGTCACTATGAAGGAACCATCTCCTCATGCGCCGAAGCCAATGATCATTGAGATTACAGGCCGTGGCCATAAATATAAAAAATCATTCGTGGCTCCTGCTATTGCAACCTCAACACAGAAACCTCCGAGAGCTGGATGAACACACAAAAGCCTACTGGTGAAATAGTTTCTCCAGAAGAATTGCGTGCCCCATACGCAAAGTCAGCCGTCAACTATATAAGCCACAACTTTACACCTTACATAAGGCTCATCGAATGTCGTGCGACTGATCATCTAGATGTCCTTGTAGTGGAGATAGATGTCGAGTTGTATCAGGATCGTCTTATTGACATCCAGCCAACAGAAATCATCGAAATATTATTTGGTGTTGATGCAGATACACTGCCAATATTTCGACCTCTGAGGACAGACTTTCCGATTGATACCCTACATGTCATGGTTGGGATAGCTGATCGTAGACCGTCCCTTTGTCTATGGGACATACCTTTTGAAGAGCTAAGATCACGCTTTACTCCTTATCTGATGTTTGCCCGTTTGAAAGAGTGGCTTGAACAGTCAGTCGACGGAACATTACATGCTGCTGATCAACCGCTAGAACCAGTGCTCATCAGCAGTGGTGTTCAAATCATTATTCCATTTGATGCTGCCAGATCTCAGGATAGATACGTTGCTATTGGTAGTGCTGAGTTAGATGGAGAAATTGCTCTTCACTTTGTCAGACAAAGTCAAATATCTGAGGAAGCTTCATTACAACATGTACTTGTGGCTTTTAGGACACCAGAACTTACCCACCGAGCTGTTCACTATGCACCGACTAATTTAGAAGAACTCAGATTATTCCTAGAGGACATTGATTTTGACATTCGATCAGCACTAAAAAGCTGGATAAGTCAAGTGCAACAGGAGAGCGGTTTGCTTGACTCTATTCCAGTCATCTTGCTGGAATTGCCCAAAAAACGGACAGAAGATTCCCCAGTTGAATCAACTGAATATTGGGGGTTCATGGTTGGAGAAAAGAAAGTTCGCGCATTGGGTGAAGCCTTAGGAGCCTTTATTGATGCTTCAGCGTATGGGATAGAGGCTCCTGCAATTCTACTTAACTCTAATGAAGAGTATCAAAGTTTAGAAGCTTTTGAAATACTTGCTGTAAATGTCAATCCTGAAATTAGAAAAGACTTTCTAGCGAGCTTATCTGGATATAAATTTGGTGAGCGGTTATCACTAGTAGCGATTGGTGCGGGTGCAGTTGGTTCGAAAATTATAGAAATAGCAGCACGCTGTGGTTTTGGAGAGTGGACTGTTGTTGATAAAGATGTCTTTTTGCCACACAATGCAGTCCGTCATGTACTTGGCAACTGGTCTATTGCTGAGCACAAAGCAGAAAGCCTTAAAGAATTTATCAATTGCCTAGTACCTGGTTGTCCAGTTACTAAATCTATTGTTTTAGATATCAAAAATCCTGGGAAACGACAGGAGGTACTTGATCATGCTCTCGACGCAGCCGATTTGATCCTAGATATGTCTGCATCCGTGGCAGTAGCGAGACAAATTTGTGAACACACTACAAACAAACGGCGAGCTTCTTTATTTTTGAATCCAAGTGGTCGAGACATCGTCTTTCTTCTAGAAAATGCTGATAGGTCAATCACTTTGTGGGACTTAGAAGGTGCATACTATAGGAGTGTGGCAAGCAACGCTTTTCTGCAAGGCCATTTAAATGATGAAACGGCTCCTACACGTTATGGAAATGGTTGTCGTGATGTGACGGCACGCATCAGTGCTGATCAAATTGCGACCCTATCCGGTATCGGGCTCCGGCAACTTATTCAGCATCAGCAATTCGACACCGGTGTTGCGGCAATTTGGCATTCTGACTTACATACAGGCGAGATCAAAAAAATATCTGTGCCTGTTGCTCCGGGCATTACTAGCAAGATTGGACAGTGGCGCATTCGTTGGAATTTATCGTTAATACACCATCTAGCACGGGAAAGAAAAGAAAATCTCCCCAATGAAACAGGGGGAATATTACTGGGTCTAGTGGATCTAGAGCACCAAATGATCGTGGTAGTCGATAGCCAGCCAGCCCCCGCAGATAGTGTAAAACGACCCCATTTCTTCGAGCGCGGTACAACTGGCTTGGCAGATACACTCGATATCATTGCAAAAAAGACAGTAGGTCAGCTCAGATATCTCGGTGAATGGCATTCACATCCTGATGGTGTAATGGCATACCCTAGCCAGGATGATGAAGCAGTTTTCGGGCATCTAGAAGCATGTTTAGCTGGTAGCAGCGAGCCTTATCTTATGACTATTGTCGGCCAAGACGAAATCTTCACACGTTTGGGATATGACGGTGACAATGATGAAACAAGTTTAGCTTTGCAGGAACTACACTTGTCATAAGGAAAGTAACAGCTATGAATTTACCAGATGCCTATGTCCTCCGGGCAAGAGTAGCACCCGTCGTTATTATCAGCCTGCCCTTTCTTATAAAGTTTGCCCATGCTTTGATAAGTAGTAATCAACTTCCAACTATAGTAGCTACCGGTATTATTGGACTTGCGATTATTACGCTGCTCGCTCAACTAGGACGAGATCGAGGCAAAAAGCTAGAGCCTATGCTTTTTCAAACATGGGGAGGGAAACCAACAACAGCTATATTGCGGCATCGCGACACACGCCTAGATACTGTCACAAAGTCGAGACTTCATGGCTGGCTAAATCAAAGAATAGATGGATTACATCTTCCTGATGCTTTAGTAGAGCTTGATGATCCTGTAGAAGCAGATAAACAATATGATTCAGCTGTTTACTGGCTACGGAGTAAGACGGCAGATAATCAGAGATTCGCACGTTTGCATGAAGAGAATGTTAGCTATGGTTTTCGTCGTAATTTACTTGGCCTAAAACCATTAGGAATAATATTTTCCATTCTATTGATATTTGCTGATCTTGTCGTAAATCAGCCATTGACTGTGGATAAAACAATTGATTTTCTATCTCAGCCATCTATTGCTGTTGCACTTTTTTTGGCAGTATTTCTTATATTCTTTGTGACCGAATCCTGGGTTAGGAATTCGGCTGAAGCTTATGCGTTTGCTTTGTTTAACACAGTTGAATCACTTTCCTCTTGAGTCAGACAAGTTAATGGCTTATAAAGCTCGGTGTGAATTCTAAAGTGACTTTCCTAGTCCTCAGCCGCCAAAATCTGCTCCACCGTTAACGCCAACTCCGGAAACGTCAGACACGGCACTGCCTCCCCCTCCACATATTCCGCCTTCCGATAAACCCCATCCACCAGCGTCAGCACAATCACTTTCTTACCCTTTCCGCGCTGACAATACTTCGCTAGAATCTGCCCTCGGTAATCCACAATCCAGAACTCCGGCACCTGCAGTGCCTCATACTCCTCCTGCTTCTCCACCAGGTCCGTACTCCAGTTTCCAGAGGCAATCTCCACAATCATCCGAGGAACGCTGCGAATCCCCGGTTGCCGATCTTCCCGTCGCGTTGCAGGCCGGTCAATCACCGCCACATCAGGTCGTCGGCCCCTAGTGTTGTCAATCATCAACGCATTCCGCTTTCGCACCGAGTACCGCAGCTTCATGCGCCGATACTGCAGTTCAAACATAAATGAGAGGAACTCTAAAATCTCTTCATGCCAATCATCCGGCTCCGGGATGAGCACCAGCCTCCCATCGACCAGCTCAAATTCATTGAGTTCATTGCCATCCTCAACGTCAATGAACGCTGCAAAACTGAGGTCTCGCGTGACAGCCGGAATCATCATGGCATTTTCGATCAGTCCATAGTGGCGTCAGCCTATCAGCCCATCTGAACACCTGGGCAAATAAAGGGATGACAACATGCCGTCATTCTAGTCCATGCGTTTTAGCCCATAATTGCCGCAACTCATCAAGGGTTGTATTTTGGGTCGGCGCTTTCAGTAGACACAGTAGACAGCGGTAGACGCTCGGTAGACACCTGATCTACTGCCCAAATCCTTTGCCTATAGGCTTTTCAAGCATTTCGGTAGACAAGTAGACAGGTTTTAACTCTGGAGAGTCTGTAAAAAGTGTCTACTTGTCTACCGTTTCCCTACAACCCATAACCGTCAATACTTTCAGCGGTAGACACCCTGTCTACCGTTGCCGCAGATCTGTCTACCGCGTCTACCGTGGCTCGCCACTGCAACCGATTCCCCACCCCAGACGTCTCCCCATATCCCATTGCCTCCAACTCTCGAAAGTGAGATCGAATCACCTCCGCACTCGCCTTCCGCAAGCTGCGCTCATAATTGCGGACATCCTTTGCCCGCAGCCAACCCCGCACCCGCGACAGCTGAATCAGCTTCGTGTAAACCGCCTCTAGCGCTCCGTCTACCGAGTCGCCCTCTGCATACAGCAGCTTCACCTGACCCATAAACCATCGCGCCAGCTTGATCGCTGCCCCCATCGTCTGGGCCGAGATCCGCCCTGCCGGTAGACACCCGTCTACCGCTCCCTGCAAACAGTGCAGAATCAATGCTAGCCGCCCCGTGTAGCCCTGCATCTTTGAGTAAACCGCCTGCAAACCCTGATGCGTTTCCGTCACCCGCAGGTGATCCAACTGGTCATACCACTCTGCAAACAATGCCTTCGCCTCCGTCGTCAACCGATAACGCTGGGGTGGATAGTCCTCCAACTGCCGGTACAGACCATAGAGCCGTTCTGAAAGGTCGTAGCGCACCGTCTGCTTGGGAAACGGGGCAGGCTTTAGGGGCAACAAACACCACAAAAACCGTGCCCACTGCCCATTCGCGTCAGAAAAATCGCCCATCATTTCCCGCAAAATGTCCGGCTGAATCGTGCCAGTAATGTTGAGGCTGGTGCGAGGAATGCTGATGCGCATCCCGCTAGCCCGATCCACCTTCAATCCTGAGCCATCAAAGGCTGTCAGCAGCGATTCTTTATCATTGCCCCGACCATTGCGGTACTGGTTCTGCCCCTTGAATAAGCCCGCCAACTCATCTGGCGTCACCAAAATGCCCCGCTCCGGCTGTTGAGATTGAATGCGAGCGATCGCTTCCCGTGTGGCATCGGAAGTGTGATACTCCCTAGGCAGCGGTTTCCGAGGCCGCATTCCCCTATCTTCTGCCTTCGCCTGTTCCCAATCCCGCAGGTTCACCTCATACTCCGCAACCGCATACTCATAGTCCTGATCGGCTTCTGCCTGCAATTGTGTAAGCGGCCCCAATATCTGTCGCTGAAGGGGGCTCTTTTTACTGCCCGAGGGGGCCACCAATCCCGTAAACAGAATCGGCGGTACAGAAAACCCCATCCCCGCGTCAATTTCCAATTCCGTCCCTACCCGCAGCAGAGAAGCCGCCACGGGTAGCAGCGTTACCAACATGGCTGCAGGCGTTGCCCCGATCCAAGCTGCTATGTGCTCCAGCGGTTCTGCCAAATCATGATGCAGATACTCTCCTAACTGCAGCTGGTAATCACCAATCTTCAATAGCTGCCGGATTTGCGCAGTGCGATCGCCTCGTTCCTCATCCTGTTCCAACTCGGCCTGAATCGGCTTCACCAAACTCCAGATATCTTTAGCGGCTAGCCCCGATTCTCGATGCCATTGCAAAACCTGTGCCGCCAAGTCCAGCTCCGAATGCTCTGCGGCCAGATAGCTGCGCAACTGTTCTTTCAAAGCAGGCAAATCCAATGATTTGGCCATTACCGGGGAAGACGATCCAAGCTGTCGCCGTTCTCCCACCGCCGCTCGAATCTGCTCAGCCGTTGCGCCCTCCGCAATCCAATCCGCAATATCGAAGCCGCCATGCTTGTGCAGGTTTTGCCAACGCAGGCTCTCAGGATAGGGATAGCACCACTGAGCGTTCGGAAAATCCTGGGCAATCTCCTCCATGTGGGCAATGCCGACCTGATCGCGATCAGGGCACAGCACCAGGCGAGCCTCCTCCAAGTCTGGGGCATAGTTGCCATAGCTGCGATACTTCTTGGAACCACCCAAGGTTGTCGTTGCCGGAATGCCAATATTCCACAACGCATCCGCGCAACCTTCCCCTTCCACCATCCAGATGGATTGGCCTGTGGCTGTCGCTCGCCTCACTTCCGCATAGCGATAAATCGGCACCTGCTTCCGAACCGCTGGCGTCAGCCCCTTCACCCACCGTTGCCCATCCCAGTGGTACTGAACAAAGAACTTGGTGCCGCTCCCGCGATCTACCCGCGTCACTTTCACTAGGGGCTGTCCCTGCCGAGTCGGATAGAAGAAGTCCTGCCGCTGCTGGGGACGAGCGGGCTTCTCTGACTGAACCGATGTCGAGAAATACTGGCCCCAGAGACCATCAGCGGTTGCCCCGCGATAGACGTAGCCCTCAACGCTGGCATCTTGGTCGATATGGGTGTGACAGAAGACCACCTCATCATTCCAGCGGCAATCTGGGTCCTTGGTGCGATCGCAAATCGGGCAGGGCCGATTTCGCCCCGAGTAAACGTACTGTGTCATTATCAGCTCCTGATTCCAGAAGCTGGGTCATCAACATTAAGTCGCTGATTCTTAGTAAAGCCATGACCAAAGTCGCATCATGTCGTAGACATTTCCAGCAACTTTGCTATAGTTGAAAACACAAGTTTTACTAGCAGGGCGATCTCTGAAGCGGTTCTGTCAAACCCCTTCAAATTATTGATTAACCCAGCTTAAAAGACAAAAAACAAAAGTGATGCACCCTGACACTTCAATCGTTAGGGTGTATTTTTTCACTCTTCTGATGCTGTCATCTCTTCAGAAGAGCCTTCAATTTAGTGATGCGTTTTCAGGAAAGAATTTGTTTTTTTGATATTCCTAACGTCGCTTTGAAGAGACTCGCGATGGCTTCCTTTGATTGCTCAGCAAACTGGCTTGGTATATTTCGATGGCTCGCTGATGAGCTGCTGGATCATGGCGATTATGCAGCCAATCTTGAATTAGTTCCAAGTTGTAGCGAGTGCAACGACTATTGACCCGCACCCAATGAATGCCCTCGACCAGCAGTCCCTGCAAGCGATATCGTTTCAGGGTCGAGTCGCTGAGCTTGAGACAATGAATGGCTTCCTGCTTGCTGACGAATTGAACCATGATTCATCTTTCTCCGCCGATATCGTGTAGGCCAAATCTCGTGAGGAGATAGACCCAGTTTGCTGGCAATAACCTGCTCGATTCGGCGCGATCGCTGCCGCGTCAAGGCATGGGAAACTGCAGAGGGGCCGATGTTGAGTTCTTCGGCGATGCTGGCAAGAGTCCATCCCTGCTTCCGCAGAGCTGCTTTAATGTCTTCTACATGCATAGAATTCAAGCTCCATCACGATATCGATGAGGCTAGCAATTTATATATTGCATGTCAAGAGTTATAATTTGCGAACTGGATTACTTATCTCTATGGAAGAACTCTCCGCAGACGCTGAACAGAACGATCAAGCTCAATTAGATAAGTTTTCAGACCGTCTCAAACAGGCCGTCGGGGATAACAGCATTCGAGGGTTTGCTCGTGAGTGCGGGTTTTCTGATACGGTCCTACGCCAGTATCTCAACGGCCAAAGTGAACCAACTCGCCCAGCTCTGCTTGCTATAGCACGCACAGCAAATGTCAGTGTAGAGTGGTTGGCTGTGGGTCAAAGTGCTTCCAGAGGGGAAACGCTAACTGAAAGATATATTTATAAGGAACCACTGGCATTTGAGACAAGTTGGCTGCAGACAGAATTTCCTAATTTCATAGACAACCTGCTCATAGCGCAAGTTCCCGACGACAGCATGGAACCCACACTTAAGGTCGGTGCTTGTATCCTGGTGAATACCCATGACCGTGATTGGAATACCATCACGCACGGCGTTTATCTGCTCAAATTAGATGACCAGATTTTAGTCAAGCGACTTCAATACATGCCTGAAAGAAGGCTCAAACTGATGAGTGACCATCCCGCTTATGAAGCCTTTTCTATCGCTTTAGCAGACAGGCCCAAGAGTCTGAGCCTGATGGGGAAAGTGGTCTGGTGTGGGCAGAAGTTATAGTGCGTAGCTCAAACGAAACCAAATTCTATGAAATCTCGGGCAATCGAGGGCGGCTATTGACGCTGCCTGCATAATTTTCATAGAGCGTTTGGACATCATGTCCGGTCAACTGGGCAACTTCTACAGGATTCATTCCCTGAGCTAATGCGTGGGATATTAGTGTGTGTCGAGTGTTATAAGGTTTGCGATAGTCGATATCCAATTTAGTTAAAACCTTTTTCCAAGCTCGGTTGCGGAAATTATGGTCATCAATAGCTCCCCCTTTTGGTGCGGGAAAAACTAAACTATCTACTGCTGGATTGTCCTGGCGTCTTATTGCCAGCATTGTCTGGAGACGAGACGTCAAAGTAATAGTCCTTGCTTTATTCGTTTTTGTGGCCCGATGTACCCCTCGACTAATAGATTCACCAATCCAGACCGTAGAGCAGTCATCAGATATATGTCTCCAGCGAAGCCCAATTGCTTCGCCCGTTCGACACCCCGTACCAAATAAAAACTCAACATAGTCGGCGTAGCGGTAGTAGTAGCGATCCGCTCTGAAGCCTTGAATAATAGCGTGGACTTCCTCTCTACTAAAGGGTTTAGGCATTTGCTTGGGGGGAACTTTAAGTCGCCCAGGCAATTCTATCCACGGATTCTTCTCCGTAAACTCTTGCGTAAGTGCCCAATTCCAACAAGCTCTTAGTTCTTCAATACGTCTCTTGCGCTGGCCAGAAGATAAATCTTGGGTGGATAACCAGTCAGCAAATTTCTCAGCTTTGCTAACGTCAACTTCGGATACCCAATCACTCTCAAAAAATCGGGTGATGTAGCCGAGGGTAGCTCTGTATTTCTCCATCGTCTTATCTGAGACACTTTTAGCTTTGTATTCACAAAACTTTCCAAATAGAGTGGCTACACCAATTTGGGCAATCTGTGTTGAAGTGCGAGGCTTATATTTCTTGAGAGTTGAGTCAAAATTCCCAGAAATCACGTCTAGCTGAATCTGACTAGCTTTTTGCTGAGCAACGGTACGATTCACCTTGGAATCAGGGAGTCCGATGGATAAAGTGTAGCGCTCGCCACCATGTCTCCATCTCAAACGCAAACGTTCCTGAAATACTTCTACTGAGACGGTTCCTTTAGCAGATCTGTTGGTAGTCGCCATGAGTCGATCTCCATACCCATTTCATACCCAAATGCTAGCTAAAGTGCCTAAAAATGACCCAACTTTGGGTATTGAGATTCACCTAAACTACATGTCCAACAAAGGCTTGGAACGGATGAAACCTTTTTCAGGCAATGCTTTGAGCTTAAAGCCCATGATGAGAATTGAACTCATGACCTCACCCTTACCAAGGGTGTGCTCTACCACTGAGCCACATGGGCAAAACGTGGTGGGCCGAGCTGGATTCGAACCAGCGTAGGCATAGCCAGCGGATTTACAGTCCGCCCCCATTAACCACTCGGGCACCGACCCGCCCATCCACGGATATTGATGTTAGCACAAAATTGCTTCCAACTTAAGGACTTTATCCCCAAGACTTCGGCAATTTTTACGCTCGCCTGAACGATGTTCAATTCATTCAAGATTTGCGATTCATGGCAGTTACGCCCTGGATTAACAGAACGAGTCCACTGCCGAGAATCAACAGCGCGATCGCAGCTAAAGCGCCATCTAACCAGATTGAATTTTCCATCCTAAACCACACCCGCTTTGAAAACTTGAGCTTTTAGCTTAACGAAAACTATAGATCTAAATGTAGTCAAGGGTTATACCGCTAGAACGGGTCAAATTAGGCTGATACGTACGGCTTATTCATAACGTTCGTAAGCAGCGACAATGCGCTGCACTAAAGGATGGCGAACGACATCTGCCTTAGTCAGTTGGCAAAACGCAATCCCTTCAACATTGGCCAAAATTTTCTGCGCGGCTCCAAGCCCAGATTGCTGATGGCTGGGCAAATCAGTTTGGGTGACATCTCCAGTCACCGCCATACGAGATTTGAAACCCAGTCGGGTCAATACCATTTTCATTTGGGCTGGGGTTGTATTTTGAGCTTCATCGAGAATCACGAAGGCATTATTTAAGGTGCGGCCTCGCATATAGGCTAGGGGTGCAATCTCGATAATGCCGCGCTCCATTAACCCAGGAATTTTTTCTGGATCTAAGAGTTCATGTAGGGCATCGTAGAGTGGTCTGAGGTAAGGATTAACCTTTTGTTGTAGATCGCCCGGCAGAAAACCCAGCTTTTCCCCTGCCTCTACAGCAGGGCGGGTCAAAATCAGACGCTCATACTCATTATTGAGTAAGGCTTGCACCGCAACCATCGCCGCCAAGAATGTTTTGCCTGTCCCAGCAGGGCCAGCACAAAAAACAAGATCATATTTGCGTAAGGCACTAATGTATTGTTTTTGGCGAAAGGTTTTAGCGCGAATAGTTTCGCCCCGTCGGGTACGGGCTACCGAGTCGCCATAAAGACTTTGCAGGTCTTCAACGCGCTGAGTATCAACAGCTTGAGACGCGGTCATAATATCTGCGGCGGTAATATTATGGCCTTGACTCCAGAGGGGCTCTAACGCTTTGACAAGCTGTTTAGATCGTTGAATCTGAGTATCGGTGCCAGAAAACAAAAGGGCTTGGCCCCGCAACGCGACCAAAGCCCCAGTTTTCTGTGCTATCAACTTAAGATTTTCGTCTTTGTGACCTGCGATCGCGATCGCGCTTTCAGCACTTGGCAGATCCAAGGTCACTGCATTTCCCATGGCAGCAGCATCAGAAAAAGCCATCAATCCCCATTTGAGCGGCGGATCGGGCGGGGGGAACGGCGAGGTTTTGAAGCGGGCGATCGTGGCCTTCTATCGCGATCGCCGTCATCTCGATCCAGAGCCGTATTCTCACCATAAACATTCATCCGCACTTGAATCTCTGATAAGCTGCCTACCGCCTCAACAACCTTGCGAATAGCCTGGATATTACGGCCGCCACGACCAAAAACACGCCCACGATCCTCACCTTCAAAGGCAACTCGGATCAACATACGAGACCCGTGAGATAGCTTTTCACAGTCGATGCTGAGCGCTTCACGAGATTCCAAGAAGGGCTCAACTAAAAACCGGACGAGCGCTTCAAAGTCGGGCAAAGAGGAAGATTCTAAGGTAGAAGATGCGTCAGGATTGGGCACGGAGTTGCTCGAAGACATTCGCTTTCTCCAGAATGTGCTTGACAGTTTGAGTCGGTTGAGCGCCATCTTTGAGACGCTTCAAAATTGCAGGCACTTCTAGACGGGTCTCATCCGTACGGGGATTGTAAAAGCCAAGCTCTTCAAGAGGACGACCATCACGGCGATCGCGACTATCCATTGCCACAATCCGATAGCTCACTTCCCGCTTCTTTCCGTAGCGCTTTAATCTCAGCTTAATCATAATCTCCGGCAACTAATCCTTTGGGCAGTAATGACTTAACTCGTTAGACACTAGTCTCATTGTGAGCCTTGGGAGTTCCACACATGACTGACCATAACCAGGCAGCAAACACATGCATGGAACAAACCACAGAGTCTATAAGCTTACCATAAAATCAAGGATTTGCGCATCCATTTTATCCTCAACCTTAGACCAGGTTTAGTCTTCATGCTCCTCAAACGGATCCGTTAGGGTTTTAGCTGGAGGGCCAAAAGCTGTGTACAAGGCGAATCCGGTCACGCCTAGCAAGACTGTACCGACGGAAATGATAAGAACTGTTGCAGGTTCCATAGGATTTATGAGTGAATTGATTCCTTAAACCCTATAATATTACAGAATATTAAAGTGGTTTATGGCAGGTTAACCATGGCACAACAGACTCGGTTGGGAAATCTCTTAAGGCCCCTCAACTCTGAGTACGGTAAAGTTACCCCAGGTTGGGGCACCACGCCACTCATGGGCGTTTTTATGCTTCTGTTCTTAGTCTTCCTTTTGATTATTCTTCAGCTTTACAACTCTTCTTTGTTGCTTGAGAGTGTCGATGTGGATTGGACAAGCCTGGGTATCTAGTCTGGGCTGAGTTTGAATGCTTTGGGCTGAGTCGGTATCGCCAATTGTGCAGATATCGACTCAGCCCATTTGTTATGGCAATTGTCTATAGCGGCAATCTTTGGTGTCGTGCCACAGGTTAATGCGGTACTTTAGGCTGTAGAAGATCAATAATTTACGTAAGCGATCGCAGGAGAAGTCCCCATGAACGTCTTTGGTATTGGCCTTCCTGAAATGGCCTTGATCTTTATTGTGGCGCTGCTGGTCTTTGGCCCGAAGAAGTTGCCTGAGATTGGGCGGAGCCTAGGCAAGGCAATTCGGGGCTTCCAAGATGCATCGAAGGAATTTGAGAACGAATTCAAGAAAGAAGCTGAGCGCATCGAAAAATCTGTGGCTCAGCCCATGAAAGCTTCTCTGGAAACCCCAGAGAACAAGGTGCTAGCACCCCAAACCGAAGCAACAACTGCTGAAATGCCTGAAGCGGCTACCGATGCCGCTGCTGACACCGAGCAAACAGACGCATCGGCGGTATCAGACAAACCAGCTGAGGAAAACGCAGCTATCGAAGAACCCTCTAAAACTGCTTAGCCACAAAACTGCTTAGCCATAAAACTGTTGAGTCACAAAACCGTTTAGTCGGCAGTTAATCAAGCGAGCGCAGCTAGTAGGGTATGGAGCCAAGGACTGAACCATGACCCAGACCGATACGTCCCAGGCAACGCCACCACGCTATCCAAAACTGATTGTGGGGTTGGGTAATCCTGGCAATCAGTATGATCGAACGCGTCACAACGTGGGATTTGACGTGGTAGATCGATTGGCCTATCGCTGGCAGGGGACTTTGCCTGAACACAAACGATTCAAAGGCAAGTATGGCGAGATCAGAGTCGCGGGGCAGAAAATCGGTTTACTCAAGCCCTTGACCTTTATGAACCGTTCTGGTCAATCCGTGCGTGCGGTGGTGGATTGGTACAAACTGTCACCCAATGACGTGATGGTAGTTTACGACGACATGGATTTACCTGTGGGCAAATTACGGTTGCGCTTGGCTGGATCTGCCGGCGGACACAATGGCATGAAGTCGATCATTGCCCACATTGGCACCCAGGACTTTCCACGCTTGCGCTTGGGGATCGGAGCCACTGAAAAAGCAGGCGATCGCGATGGTGCCGTCGTTTCCCATGTCTTGGGCCGCTTTGCCCCTGGGGAAGCTGAGCAAATCAAGGAAGTGGTTGAACTCTCTGCAGATGCCGTTGAACGTAGCCTCAAAGATGGTGTAGAGAAGGCAATGAGTCTCTTCAACGGGCGCACAGTGGCAATTTAATTTATCTGAGAAAAAACTGGAGCAACCCTTGGGCAGTGGCTTCCGGTTGTTCTTCGGGTAAAAAGTGCCCGCAGGGCAGGGAGAAGCCCTGGACGTTTGAGGCGCGATCGCGCCAGGTTTGTAGCACATCATAGTTGCGTTCCATTACGCCCTGATTTCCCCAAAGCACTAGCAACGGACACTGGATGCGTTGACTAATATCGGCTTCGTCATGGTCAAGATCGATTGAGGCGGCAGCGCGGTAATCTTCACAGGTAGCGTGAATAGTGGCGGGATCGCTAAAACAGCGGTTATAGGCTGCGATCGCAGCTTCTGAAAACGCACGGCTGTCAGCACTCCAACGATCGAGTTTTGTGCGCAAGTAATAGGCTGGGTCATGGCCAATAAGGGTTTCAGGAAACGGTGCGGGTTGAATCAAGAAAAACCAATGTTCATAAGCCGTTGCCAGGGTTTGATTCAAGGTTTTCAAGATTGTCCGCGTGGGCACAATATCAAGCACTGCTGCTTTGGTCACCCGGTCAGGATGATCCAGCAGCAAGCGATGCAGGACACGCCCACCACGATCATGTCCTGCAGCCATGAACTCAGTGAACCCCAGCGTATTCATCACTTCAACTTGATCTTGAGCCGTTTTGCGTTTGCTGTAGGCACGATGGTCTGGCGTCGAGGGCGGCTTGGCACTATCTCCATAGCCCCGTAAATCGGTGCAGATTACCGTAAAGTGCTGGGCTAACGAGGGGGCAACCCGATGCCACATGACATAGGTTTGCGGATACCCATGAAGCAACAGCAGTGGCGGCCCACTCCCCCCAATTACGGCATGAATCGTAGTCTCACGGGTGTCGATCTGACGATGTTCAAAGGTCTCAAACACCTAAACCACCTCCGAGTTGAAAACTTGATTGGGGGCATAGGGCATTACGCCCCTACAGGGAAACTATAAATCTGGAAGTGGCCAAGGTTTAATCTAGATTTTCGTTGACCGGGAAGCGATCGATCAGGTCACGGGCTTGCCGCGCCGCACTACGCAGCGCCTGTGGTAGATGGGGCACGTGGGGAATTTGAGACAAGAAATCTAACGTGCGTCGTAGCACTCGCACCACATCGCCTTCATCGAGACTTGTGTTGCTACAAAGCTCGGGCCAGTCGACTTGGAATGCCCATTGCTCAACCAACGAAACCAGCTCGTACTCCAGCCAGACAGGCATTGCAATTTGATGCCGCCGATGCTGTTTGAAAATTTCTCGTCGCAAACTACGTAACCCTGCCAGGGCAAATTCAACCTCTGCAGACAGACGATAGCGCGTCCAGCTATCGGGCCGAGCGTTTTCGGTGACCAAAGCCGCGCAAGCCGCAGCCAGCTGGGGCGGTTCAAGTAAGTCAAATTCCCCAGAGGCCAGGGCTAAGCCCAACCACAATTCATTGTCACCTCGAATCGCAGCGGCCATCTTACCGAGTGGGGTAGGTTCTGTACTCTCTCTACCCTCTAAGCAGTGGAAGGATTCCAAAATAGTCATCAGCGCCAGAAATTCTTGCCAGTGCCGTTGAGACAAGGCATTGAGCTTGGCTTGGCGATCGCTCAGTTCTGACTCCATCCGCTGCAACGTCTTTTGGCGCTGGAGCAGGCTGCCAGGGCTTTCCCACTGCTGGGCTGGGTGATTAGCAATCAGATTCGTGATTGATTGCACCTGTGCTTGCTGATCTGCCACCTCTGGCGCCAGCTCCGCTAGATCGGGTACAGCAGGCATTTGGTCGACAATCACTTGGGTTTGGTCATTACCCTTACGGCTTTGTCCTGGTTTGAAAGGGAGTTCTGGGGGGAGCACGAGATCATCAACCTGCGCCATGCGAGGAAAATCAGCGTGGAGTTGCACCACATCTTTCACTGTGGCAACCAGCCAGCGATTTTTGATGCTGAGGCACACCAGGTAAGGGAATTGCCCAGCCCCAGGTACCTTGGTAACCAACATGGCCGGAAGGGGCTCAGCAACGCGGACGTTTTTGCCTTTGAGGCTTAGCAGTGACCCTGATATAGCAAAGGTCAGGGCCATGGCGATGTCACCAGAACGGGAGTCTTCAGCCTGCTGCTGCAAAATCTTGAGCAGGCGCTTTTCTTCTTTGAGTCGTTCTCGCTGCTTTTCATAGTCGGCCAGAACAGCTGGGTCAACTTCAACCAGTTGCTGCTTAATTCGATCGATTTTGTGAACTAGATCCACGATCGCATCTTGTTGTGGTGCCAGATGCAGGGTGGCCAGATATTGTCCAAAACTGCGTTCGATCAGATCTTTGGCTTCATCCAGGGTATGGGTTTGCAACAGATTAAGTACCATCCCGTAGCTTGGCGTAAATTGGCTAACCAATGGGTCAGCTTCAGCAGTCGCCAAATATGCGGCTTCACTAGACCCTTCAAAGGGCGTTTCCACAACCACGACATAACCCTGATCATCCATGCCCCGCCGTCCAGCCCGCCCCGCCATCTGCAAAAATTCTGAGGCATTGAGTAATCGATGACCCCGGTCAGTCCGTTTCGACAGGCTAGAAATTACCGTAGTACGGGCGGGCATATTGATCCCCGCGGCTAGGGTTTCCGTAGCAAACACCACTTTAATCAAACCCATCTGGAAAAGTTCTTCTACCAAGCTTTTCCAAGTCGGTAAGATCCCCGCGTGGTGAGCGGCGATACCTCGATAAAGCGGTTCTACTTGATCAGCCCTAGCGGCTTCGGGGTTCCAGGCTAAAAAAGTATCAATCTTTTGCTTCAGCAGATCGCTCTCTTCAGGACTAACCAGAGAGATACCCCCCATGTCTTGGACTGCTTTATCACACCGCCGCCGACTAAAGATAAAGTAAATCGCGGGTAGCATGTCCTTGATTTGGAGCTGACCCACGACAGCATTAACGCTAACGCTGAGCTTCCCTTTGCGTCCTTTTTGACCCTGGGGTGGTAATCTTCGCTGCCTCAAACGGGGATTGAGTTTCTTCTGGGCATCGTCGAGCAAGGGAAACAAACCTTTGCTGTGGCAGTAGTTAAACTGCAACGGCACCGGGCGGAAGTCAGAATAAATGCGCTCGGTAGGGCCGTGGACTTTGGCAATCCAGTCGGTCAGCTGCTCACTGTTGGCGATGGTGGCCGATAACGCAGCGAGCTGCACACTGGGAGGACAGTAGATGATTGATTCTTCCCAGACGGTACCCCGCTGTCGATCATTCATATAGTGGCACTCGTCGAGGACAACCGCTTCAACCCCTTGCATCGAGGTGCCGACTTCACCAATGGGGGTGCCGTAGAGCATGTTGCGAAAAATCTCGGTGGTCATCACCAGAATTGGCGCATCACGATTGATGGAGGTATCTCCAGTCAGCAAGCCCACGCGCTCAAACCCAAACTGGTTGCGGAAATCTCGCAATTTTTGATTCGAGAGGGCCTTGAGTGGGGTAGTGTAAAACACCCGCCGCTGGTTAGCTAGGGCGCGATGGATAGCATATTCACCAATCAGCGTCTTACCTGATCCGGTGGGGGCGCAAACCACGACCGATTTACCCAGGTTCAAGGCCGCGATCGCCTGGTGTTGAAAGTCATCAAGGGGAAAAGGGAATAGCTGTTCTAGAGGCAGCACAAAGATTTAGCCGTGAAGAAATTACCTCTTATTGTGCCGGAAGATTCAAAGATGGGGGCTCTGGTCTAAACATGTTGACTGAAGTTCAAGCCAAAAGTCTCCTGATAGCAGCTATCAGGAGACTTTTTAATAAGTTCTATCTGCAAGTTCGATCAACGGCCTAAAGAGGCTGCAAAGAACCCTCTAACAGATTAACTAGCAACAGCGGGATACACGCTAATTCGCTTACCGCTCTTACCACGACGCTCAAAAGTCACGATGCCATCAGCAGTTGCAAACAAGGTATCGTCTCCGCCACGACCCACGTTGACCCCAGGATGAAACTTGGTGCCCCGTTGTCGAACCAAGATATTACCTGCTCGCACAGTTTGGCCACCATAACGCTTAACGCCTAATCGTTGGGCGTTTGAGTCGCGTCCGTTGCGTGTACTTCCGGTTCCTTTCTTGTGAGCCATTTTGCCCTCTTGCTACCTATGCTTAACTATCGAAATTTAAACTTAATATGGCAATTGTCTTTCTCAAGACGTTACACGACTATCAACAGTTGTAGTTGGGTTGAGCTCAACCCAAACGATAGCAATCTTTAATCGTCTACAACTTCTGCACTAACGGTGGCAACCGCCTCTGGCTCGACTGGGTCTGATGCGACCTCGCTGGCTGCACTCGTGCTAGATTCACTCGCAAGCGTTTGACCATTGATAGCGATGGTATCAATCATAATTCGAGTGAGCTCTTGACGGTGGCCCTGCTTTTTACGCGTTTTTTTCTTGGGCTGCATCTTATAAACGATCACCTTACGCCCTCTCAAGTTACGCATGGCGGTTGCCGTCACGCTTGCATCTGATATAAAGGGTTGACCAATGGTCACGTCCCCTTCATGTTCAATCAGCAAGACCTTATCTAGGGTAACGCTGTCGTCTTCCTCAACGCCCAAGCGGTTGACATCGTAAAAACGTCCGGGTTCAACCCAGAGTTGTTTACCTCCGACTTCAACAATTGCGTAAGTCATCCTTGAATATCCCTCCATGCCGTACAGGTAGCTCTCTGCATACACCAAAGGGGAGAAAGCATTTGAACACAACCTGATCCGAGCAAATAATGAACAGTCTCTAATTATGCTGTAGCTGTCTAACAGCCGTCAAGTCGTTATGGCTACCGACCTGTGAGAAGATGACCTGTGACCCATTGCTCAACTACCCATGCAACCCATCGACTGGCTCATTGTGTTGGCCTATCTAGGACTGACCCTGATTTTGGGGTTATATCTGTCTCGCAAGGCGTCGAGCAGCTTGGTGGATTTTTTTGTCTCTGGGCGATCGCTGCCATGGTGGTTGGCAGGCACAAGTATGGCAGCGACTACTTTCTCCATTGATACCCCCCTCTATATTGCAGGGGTTGTGGGAACACGGGGGATCGCGGGCAACTGGGAGTGGTGGAGCTTTGGTGTAGCCCATGTGGTGATGATTTATGTGTTTGCCAGACTATGGCGACGCTCAGAAATCGTCACTGACGCCGAACTGACAGAGCTCCGCTATGGTGGGCCGACAGCTGCAATATTGCGTGGGGTCAAGGCGTTTTTATTTGCTGTGCCAATTAACTGCATTGGTATTGGCTATGCCATGTTGGCCATGGTGAAGGTGATTGACGCATTGCAACTCTGGCAAAGTATTGGGATTGAACCCGGTGATGGCCTCAAACTCTGGAGCGTGATTGGCATTAGCGTGTTGGTACTGGTTTATGCCGGGTTCTCTGGTCTTTGGGGAGTTGTTGCAACAGACTTTTTTCAATTCTTTTTAGCGTTGGTGGGTGCTGTAGTGGTCTCGATCGCAGCGGTAAACCACGTCGGGGGTATGGGGGAGTTAGTGCAGCAAGTCCAGCAAATGACTGACCAAGATGTGCTGTCTTTTGTCCCTATTTCAGTGGGGGGAGCGTCGGGCTGGGTGCGTTGGAGCGAAACAGCTGGCATCACCGCAAGTACCTTTTTAGCCTATATTTTTTTACAGTGGTGGGTTTTCCGACGCAGCGACGGTGGGGGTGAGTTCATCCAGCGCCTAGCTGCCGCCAAGGATGAAGGTGAAGCTGAAAAAGCTGCCTGGTTTTTCAATATTTTGCACTATGTCATTCGCACCTGGCCGTGGATTGTGGTGGCGCTCGTGGCGCTCGTGGTGTATCCCAATCTAGAAGATCGGGAACTGGGCTACCCGATGTTGATGCTCGACTTTTTACCGCCAGTTGTGCTGGGAATTGTGGTGGCCTCTCTGGTGGCAGCATTTATGAGTACCGTATCTACGCTGATTAACTGGGGAGCCTCTTACCTAACCAACGATTTATACGGACGATTTATTCGTCCAGAGGCAACCCAAGTTGAATTGGTCACCGCTGGGCGGATCGCGTCGGTCTTGGTAACGATATTAGGGGCGATCGCGGCTTTCTTTTCGACCAATGTCACTGATGTATTTCGCTTGGTCATCGCCATCGGCACTGGCCCAGGCTTAGTGCTAATTTTGCGGTGGTTTTGGTGGCGCATCAACGCTGCCGCAGAACTCGCATCGATGGTGGGAGGTTTTCTGATTGGGCTTTTCACCAGCGTCGTGCCACTGCTAACGATCTCCGAATTTGGCCCAAGATTGTTAGTCACGGCTGGCATCACGACTGTGCTTTGGCTGATTGCCCTATACACGACCGACCCAGAATCAGACGAAACTCTAGATCGGTTTTATCGCAAGGTACGGCCCGGTGGGCCAGGGTGGTATCGCCAGCGCATTCGCACTGGCATTGCCCCATCTCAAGATCTGGGTCTCGAAGGACAACGGGTGCTGGCATCGCTATTACTACTCTTCGGAGCTATGTTTGCTGTAGGCGGCTTTTTACTATTGCAATCACTGACAGGTTGGTTGTCATTAGTCGTTGCAGTCTTGGGAGGTGTTTGGTTGCGCAAGCTGAGTAAACGCCAGCGGGTGGCCCCTTTTCTCCGTCCAGGGATTGGCGATCCTGAAGATGAATCAGAAGATTGACTCAGAGGCAGGTTCAATAGGCGCTAGAATAGGAGCAATAAAAATTTACATTTAGCATTGTTGATATGTCTTTCTTTCGCGCCTACATTGCACCTCTATTCATTATTCTGATTTTCGCGATCGCCATGTTGGCTGTCAGTGCTCGTATCTTTTTGCCCAGCGATATGATGGCTCCGGCACCCGTAGCAACCGCTGGAGTCTCGCTCGACCTACCTTGGTCTAACGGCATGGTGCTGTCGGGTGGCTTTACCCGTACAGATCTGTCTTGATGCGCAACTCAGGCTCAGCCTTGAGGCTCGAATCCGTTGCGGCCAAACCACGGTGGTTCCAGCACTAGGCAGTAGAAATAGGGCATGAGTTTTCCCATTGATGGCTACCAGCTCATACAGGGCTCGACTTTAGACCGAGCCCGGCTGATCGGGTTTATGCAGCGCACCTACCAAGAACTTGGGAATGGTCAAGATACAGACCATCTGCTGCGAACCGTTGATCAATACTTGTCACAGGAAACACCGCTTTGGTGGGTTATCGCTGAGAGTGCATCAAATTCAGGCAATCCAAGGACGCTGATACCTCCGGTTGCCTGTTTGTGGTTAGGCACTGCGATTGACCAACGCAACGGCGATCACCATGCCTATCTATTGCTGCTATATGTTTTGCCTGAGCATCGTCGTCGCGGTATCGGCTTGGCACTCATGCAACATGCGCACCAGTGGTCAAAAGCGCGGGGCGATCGCCAAATCAGCTTGCAGGTATTTGAAGACAATTTGGCTGCGCTTTCACTCTACAAACAGCTGGGGTACCAAACCACTGCTCGATTAATGCACAGAATATGGGAATGAGCTTGATACGTTAGTCCTGAGGTGCTGTCTACGGTTGCCATTTTGAGCCTGACAGTGCCTATATTGAGCGTCCCATTCCTCACCTGGCCGGGTCTCATTCACTCTGATGGTAGAGACCGTAGTCTTACCTAAAGTCTTCTGGAGTTGGAGGTACCGTTGGGATTTGCTTAACCAACCCATTGGCGATCGCGTCTTGTAGAATTGCCAAAATATGCGTTTCTCGCCGATCAGGTAGATGTCCCGTTAAGTGACGGTCAATGGCAGCAGCTAAGCCAGGGGACAACTCACCCAGTGCGATTGCCCGTCTTACCATTTCTTCT
>JBCBTQ010000003.1:0-75121 GCA_039818605.1 Cyanobacteria bacterium J06639_14
ACCAATTTATTGACCTACGAGATGTTAAATCAGTTCTGGTAAGCCCCTCCTAGGAAAAGCCCCAAGTGATAAGGTTCATCTTTCACCAGAGGATGCAATTCCAGAACTGATTTAACATCTCGTAGGTCAATAAATTGGTTGATTTTGCCATCACTGTCACAAGTTAAATCGGCCAAAGTCGCTCGGCAGGTCGGTTCTTCATTGAGTCGATGAATAGGCATGATCGGAAACAGTTGATCAATGGCCCAGGTATCAGGAGCAGACTGGAAGACTGATAGATTGATGTAGTAGATAGAAGCAAGGTTTTTCTCGAGATCTTCGAGATCATCGGGAACGTAGTCTTCGTTCCGCACCAGATCAAGAATACGGCGACAGCAGGCCCAATACAGTCGCTCTACTTTGGCCCGCTCAGTCAAGCTCAGGTAACCGAAATTAAACAGGCTAATAGCCTCTTCTTTAAATTGTTCGGCATCGTGATAGGCCTCTTGGTAATTCTTGAGTCCAATGGAGATAAAGGTATCGTGCAGCTCTCGCAGGAGGGCATGCTCCGCTTCAGTGGGCGGCTCAATGGGTTCACTTGCGGGGGCATTACTACTGCCCAACACATCAAATACCAACACAGACTGGTGCGAGGCGATCGCGCGCCCGCTCTCACTAACAAGGGTCGGCACAGGTATATTACGGGCAGCACAGGCTTCCTTTACTTCTGCTACGACATCATTGGCATAGTTTTGGATGCTGTAGTTTTTCGAGGCACGGAAATTGGTTTTGGAGCCGTCGTAATCAATCCCCAGGCCGCCGCCAACATCCAAGTAGCCCATCTGAGCACCCAAAGCTGACAGTTCTACATAAATTTGACAGGCCTCCCGCAGAGCATCCTTGATGACGCTGATAGAAGAGATTTGTGAACCGATGTGGAAGTGCAACAACTGTAAACAGTCCAGCATGTCGGCCTGCTTGAGGCGTTCCACCGCGCTGAGAATTTCGGGAACCGCCAAACCAAATTTAGCGCGATCGCCCGCTGTGTTTCCCCAGCGACCAATGCCTTTACTGCTAAGTTTGGCCCGCACCCCTAGAATGGGGCGAATATTGAGGTGTTGACTAGCCTTAATGGCTAGATCCACCTCTTCCAGTTGTTCCAAGACAATGATGGGAGTCTGGCCTAGCCGCTGGCTCAGCATGGCGGTTTCCACATACTCCCGATCTTTGTAGCCATTGCAAATCAGCAAAGCGTCGGGTGTATTCAACGACGCCAGGGCAATTAACAACTCTGGCTTAGAGCCTGCTTCTAACCCAAAATGGTGGGGACGACCAAATCGCACCAGGTCTTCTACGAGATGTCGTTGCTGATTGCACTTTACAGGAAAGACCCCGCGATAGGTGCCGTTGTAGTTGTAGCGAGCGATCGCTCTGGCAAAGCAGGCATTCAGTCGTTCAATACGATCTTCCAAAATATCGGAAAAGCGAATCAGAATCGGGAGATCCAGATTACGCCGTCGCAGGGAATTGATGAGTTCGTACAAGTCTAAAGAACCACCGCGATCGCCCTTAGGTGAAACAGTCACATGGCCGGCAGCATTGATGGAAAAGTAAGGATCTCCCCAGCCTTGAATGCGATACAGCTCTTCACTGTCTTCAATGCTCCAACGAGGCCGCGAAGGAGTTGGCTCAGAGTCAGCATTGACCTGCGCTCTCAGTGCTTGGAGCATCTTCTCACTCATTTGCTGGGCTGTTTCCATATTGTCACTCCTCGATTCAGACAAGCCTAGAGTACCTTTTTTAGTGGTTAGTGGCTGGTGTAGCTGAAAACGCACATTTGCAATCAACTATCAATCATCAACTATGGGGAAATAGCGAATAACAAACTATTAACCAATAACCAATGACGAAACCCAGCTATCGTTTTTTCTTCTTTTTGTTTTTCGTGGTGGATTTTTGCGTATTCCCGAAGCCTTGTGTGATGTGCTGGGTGGCAGATCGCGCTACCTGCATGTCTTGAAATTCCGGTGGCTTGGCTGCAGAGAAAGCACTGGGATCCACAGGTAAACCCAAGCTGAAAGCATCTGGTTTGCGCATACGTTCAATTTTGGCAAGGGTTTCGTGCATCTGTTTCAATGCTGGTGGCATTTCGGGGGTGAGTTCCTCCTGGGTAAAGTCAGCTTCTTTTTTCAGCCCCAACTGAATCTGTACGTTTGCCCATGTTCCGGCATGAAAAGTATTGACTTTGCCAGCCTGATAGGCAGCTTCGATTACATCGATAGATGTGGTCGCTTGTAAATCAACTAAATGGAATATTAGGCTGGAATTCACCTCCGTATCGTTTTCGGTATAGTTTTGCAGTATCTCTGTCATTATGGCTACGCAGCGATCGCGGATTTCTGGAAAGCTCGCTGCAATATGCTGCATGCCACTAATCAGGATTGTTGCTGCGACATCTTCGGCAGCTTCTGCTTTAATCGCTGCTCCCAAGGGTTCAACAATAGGAGGACCAATGAGCTCAAAGACTTCAGGAAATTCCTCCCAAGCCCAGTCGATTTCGTATGCCTTAAGGAAGGCGATCGCGGGTTCCAGGAATGCTACTGCTTCTAATTGTCCAATCGCCCGCCACGCGTGAATTGGAGCCCAAACCGCTAATTGCGGATCAAAAGTCTCGCCCAATTCTGGAAATGTTGCCTCAGTGTCAAGATCGATCAAGAACTGATCTTGCATCAGGGTAATGAGTTCTGGGATATGTTCCTCTGTGAAGCCAAATTCGTCACTGTAGTTAGGCCAGGATTGGACTTGGCCCGATCCACAGGCGGCGTAGCTTAGCAACAGGGAAACGGGGGGCTGATAGTCGTGCATATTTGTTCTCCTGATGTCTTAATCCTAAAGTTCGATCCACTCCAGAATGCGATTCCAAGCCCACCAAGGATCAGGGTCACCCGCGATCGTTTGTCCTTCTTGACTACTGATATACCCTACATGGCCGCCATGAGCAGTAAGTTTTAGATCAATTGCAGCATTGCTAGCGCACGCGATCGACAAATCTGACACCAAGGTTGGGTCGAACATTGGATCATCGGCAGCATAGAGAATCAGGGTGGACTTGGTCAAATGAGGCAGTATGGGTAAAGGGCTGCTGGCAGCGTAATAGTCTTCGACTGATGTGAAGCCGAGGCGACCGATCACTAACTCATGATCGAAACCCCAGATACTGTCGGCCCGTGCGATCGCAGCGGGATCAAACTCGCCCGGATGAAGGCGATGGAGTTTCCAGGCTAGACGATTCAGTTTGTGGGCGATCGCTTTTTCGATATAGCGTCCCAGCGGATGAGCCACAAGATAGCGCAGCGATCGGATAGAGTCCACACTGGGACAAATCACGGCCCCGCCATTAATTTCATCCCCTGAAATATTAGGCATATCGGCTGCTTGAGCTGTCTTAATACCCCACAGCGCCAACTGCCCCCCTAGTGAATAACCTGTAAACCAGAATGGAGCCGGACAGCCTAACGCTTTAGCCTGACCGGCTATTCGCACAAAGTCTTCGCCTTCGTATAAGCCATCTGAGGTCAGCGTTGAGGATAACTCGGCTGTTTTGCCATGGGCGCGCCAATCAAACAAGACAACCGCATACCCTTGGGCAAACGCCTTACGTCCCAGAATGCGTAAAAACCACTGATCATCTAAGGTGCCTGTAATACCGTAAGTGCCAATAATCGTACCTTTGGCATGAGGTGGAATCGCCACGATGCCATAGATGGGTACCTCATGCGCACCTGTAAAGATATGGCTTTGGTAAGACGGTTCAGGATCGGGGGTATATCGCTGCCAATGGTGGCTAACAACTTCGGCAAAATAGAGAGTCATGAGTAGACCCGATCGCAGATACCAGGGGGGTAGAAATGGAGGCATTGCAGGGTAGACGCACAAACACAATTGTCCTGTTAGTGTCGCATACCTGTCCTCGGTTCAGGCATCCAGCCACATTCCAAAGGAAAACCACCCAGCGTTAATTTTATGTTGAGGGTAAGGTTGCAAGACTCTGTAAGCTTAGGAAATTTGCCGGTCCCGGAATATTCTCTGCCGACATGAAGCAGTTTCACTTAACGGCTACTGGTCTCGGCAAAGAACTCCCGCCAGCCAAATGGCAAAAGCCTGTTCATTACCCTTCCGAAGCTGCATCCTCAGGAATGCCAAGGGCAATTCGACTTTCTTCCAGCTTGTGCCACAGCTGCCTGAGTTGCTGATAAGCTTCTAGGGGCGTGATTTTGCCTCCCGTTTCCAATCCACAAATTGTCGTTACTCGCATCGAAAACTCTTGTAAATTGGCGTTGAAGGCAAGATTTTGAGGCGTAAAGTGCCCGTAGTATCGACTCCGAGGTGATAGGAACTGATTGTCATGGGGGTTCTGAGTTGTCATGGCACACCTGTCTTGCTTTTATTTATCACTAGGCCCGTATTAGTAAAGACAACAATCAATCGGGATAGAGTTCTTAATCAAACGAAGATTTCTTAACCATGGCTTAACCTAGCATGTATTTGTCTATACCTATCTTTTTGCTACGGAAATGAAATCTATGCAACGAACACCTGGCATTATTGTCATCGCGATCGCTCAATTCCTCGTCAGCAGTTTCTCTCTAGTAGCAGGTGTCTTTCTAGTTCTGCTCATCAGCGGAGCCCTGCAAGTTTTCTCCCAAGATCTGACGCAACTGTCCATTTATCTTAAGGGGCTGGTTGTCTTGGGATTGGCCATCAGCATATTGGGTCTAGTCGTGACTTACGGCCTCTGGACTCTGAAACGGTGGGGCTGGATCGGTTCAATCCTGTTTCAAGGGCTTTGCATTGCCAATAATGGCCTGGGTCTGTTGCTCGGACAAAGTATCAGCACAGGCGTTTATGTTTCGGCTGTGTTTTGCACCAGCTTGATTGCGGCCCTATGTCTACCTAGCATCAGAGCAGTATTTTTATCCGATAGCAGTCAGTCTAATGTGGTTGGTTGATGGTGCCGGGGCGAGGCATTGGGTGAATCGCTACGATATCCGTTATGAGTCTTTTGGTCCCAATGCCTTGCCCGTGCAGTTATTGATTGTTCGCGAATCGTTAATGGCTGATGGTTAATCATTGGTGGTTGGTGGGGAATAGCCGGGGCGGGTTTTGAGCGAAGATTTCGTTTTTTTTCTGAAACATAAGCTGAACCCGCCCCTACCGTCATCCTCCCCCACTCCCCTTTAACTCCCACTCCCCTTTGACTCCTCCCTACAATGAAACAGTCCCTTTCCAACGTTCCGCGCAATGCCCACTCCCCGTTTGCTGATTATCGGTCTAGACTGCATGGAACCCTCGCTGGTGTTTGAACGCTGGCAGCAGGACTTGCCCAACTTGAGTCGGCTCATGACACGGGGCAGTTATGGGCGACTGGAGAGCAGTATTCCAGCCATTACGGTACCGGCTTGGAGCTGCATGATGACTGGTCGCGATCCTGGTGAGTTGGGTATTTATGGGTTTCGCAACCGGCGCGATCGCGATTATCACAGCATGGGTATTGCCGATGGTCGAGCCGTGAAGTTTCCCCGTCTGTGGGACATTTTGGGCCAAGCTGGGTGGAACGTTGCAGCCTTGAGTGTGCCAGGCACATCGCCACCGTATCCAGTGAATGGGAACCTGGTTTCTTGCTTTCTAACGCCAGGCACGAACGTTCCGTTTACCCATCCCCCTGAACTTGCAGAACAGGTCCAGGCTTGGTTGCCTGACTTTATGATGGATGTCCCGAACTTCCGCTCTGACGAAAAAGCCCGCATTCTAGAAAATCTCTATAAGCTCTGTGATCAAAGATTCATCTTGGCAGAGAAACTCATTGCTCAAGATGAACCAGACTTTCTGATGCTGGTGGATATGGGCGTCGATCGCATCCATCACGCCTTTTGGAAGCCGATGGATCCGACTCATCCGCAGTACGAAGCGAATTCCCCTTTCGCCAACGCCATTCACGATTACTATGTCCACGTGGATCACCGCATCGGTGAGCTATTGCATCGCTGCGATGAAGACACTGCGGTGCTGGTAGTCTCTGATCATGGGGCGCAGCCCCTGATGGGAGGCATTTGTATCAACGAATGGCTGATGGCCAACGGCTATCTAACGCTAGAGGAAACGCCCACAGAACCGTTACCTCTAGATAAAGTCGCCGTGAACTGGGCGCAAACCCAAGTTTGGGGAGCGGGGGGATATTACGCGCGTATCTTCCTCAATGTAAAAGGACGAGAACCCCAAGGAACCGTTG
Source organism: Cyanobacteria bacterium J06639_14 (assembly GCA_039818605.1). Classification (GTDB taxonomy): domain Bacteria; phylum Cyanobacteriota; class Cyanobacteriia; order Phormidesmidales; family Phormidesmidaceae; genus SIO1E4. Next base: position 6,269 of record JBCBTQ010000003.1, read on the forward strand.
CGATGGCCGATTACGAAGCACTGCGCAACGAACTGGCAGAAAAGCTGGCTCAACTGACAACACCGGATGGTGAGCCCATGTCCGTGAAGGTATTCAAACCCCAGGAGATTTATCAGAAGGTACGAGGCCGGGCCCCAGACTTAATTGTTTATTTTGACGATTTGGCGTGGCGATCGGTTGGGAGTGTAGGCATTGGCAACCTCTACACCGTTGAAAATGACACGGGGCCTGATGATGCGAATCACGCTCCGTTTGGCATGATGATTTTTTACGATCCGCGATCGCCCCAAAATGGTCAAGTAATTGAAGGGGCAACGCTCTACGATATTTTGCCGACGCTCCTTCACCGCTATCATCTACAAGCTCCCCCAAACCTGCAAGGTAAGGTACTAAACGTTTAGGCGGTATCAGAACCTTGGCAGCTCAATCCTCCTGAAGGAACGGCAACTCAGACAGGAAGTCTTGAGTGGCTGGCCGATTATGCCGATTGTTATCTAGAGGCATGGGAATGAAGGCACTTTTGATGGGGAAGGGAAGGTCAATCTGTTCTTCCCGAAAGCGGCGGTGGAGACGTTTGATGAACTCGTGACGGACAACCAGGTGATCAAAATACTCGCGGATACGGAGGTAGACCGTCATTGTAATGGCAAAGTAGCCAAACTCCTTATATCGAATCCAAGGATCTGAGTTGGGCACCCCCCCTTCGACTTCGTTCATGACCTGATTGGCAATATCCAGGGCAATCTGTTCTACCTGATCCAGGTCCGCTGTGTAGCTGATGCCAACTTCGATGATGATGAGCGCTTCCTTATCCGGCAGACCGTAGTTTTTGAAAACGTTGTTGAGAATACGGGTGTTGGGCACCACCACCATGTTGTCGCGGATATCTTGCAGAATAGTGTGCCGCCAGGCAATATCCACCACATAACCGTCTTCCCCCGAATCCAACTGGATGTAGTCACCAATGCTGATCTTATTAGAGGTAGCAAGGTTTAAGCCGGAGAGAAAATTAGTCAGAGTGCTCTGGAAGGCTAAACCGAGGGAGACTCCCCCAATACCTAAGGCCGTGAGAAGAGGCGTAATCGCAATGCCCAGCGATTGCAAGATAATCAGCACACCAAAGGTGAAAATCACGATTTGGGTGAGCATCTCAAACAACGAAGTGAGGTTACCAGCGCCTTTGGTTTCGGTAAAGTAGCGAACGAAACCGACGGAAAGACGGGCAACAATTAGGGTTCCAGAGGCGATCGCGGCAGCTAGCAGTCCTTTTTGGATCGTCAGGAATAGCTGGGTATCGACAGACAGAGTCAGGATAGCGGCAAAGGCTCCACCCAGGACAAACCACAGCAGAATCAGTCCTTTCAGAGAATTGATGATGACATCAGCACCGCCCCATCCCAACCTGGCGGACACCATCTGCAGCCGCTTCAGCCCCTGGCGTTCAATAATGAATCCCAAGATGAATCCACCCAGGACCATCGCGATCGGGATGACAATGCGGGTAATGCTTGCAAAGGTAATGTTCACGGTAATTCAACTGTGGACTCACGGACCCAGGGACCAAGTTTCGGTGCCTGGATGCCCTACAGATACCGCGATCGCTGGACCATGACAAGTCCACCGCCGCGATCCGGGTGTTGCCAGGGACCAGGGTTCTTATTGGGTTATGGATACATACTGAAATCGGCACAAAAACTCGGCCCCTAAAACTGAGCAGTCCTACCACTTGACAATGTAGTACAAAAGAACCAGTATTGTTTCAGGATGATTATTGCCCAAATTCTTTTTGGGTGAAAATTATTCGCCTTCACCTTTAAGCGTGCTTAGACACCCAATTGAGCTTTTACAGAATCGTTGAAGTGAGTTCAGTATTTCTCCAGAGGTAGTAAAAATGGCCGAGTTCAAAACTTATCCCCCCAACACCTTTTGCTGGGTCGATTTAGCCACTACTGATGCCACCGCAGCCAAGCAGTTCTACACCGAATTGTTTGGCTGGACCGCCACCGATGTCCCTGCTGGCGAAGGCATGGTGTACACCATGCTGGAAAAAGCCGGTAAAAACGTTTGCGCCTTATATCAGATGACCGCAGCCATGCCACTGCAAGCTCATCCCCATTGGCTTAGCTACGTCTCTGTGGAAGACGTAGAAGCCAGCACCGCCAAAGCCAAGTCTTTGGGAGGAGGGGTGATGCAACCTCCTTGCGACGTGATGGAATCCGGTCGTATGAGTCTCATCCAGGATCCGACAGGGGCGGTCTTTGCCCTATGGCAACCCAAGGAACACATCGGAGCGGACCTGGCCAACGAACCCGGCACCTTCTGCTGGAATGAGTTGCAAACCCGAGATATTGCAGGGGCTGAGAAGTTTTACACCGAACTGTTTAGTTGGACAACCAAAACGACCAAGAATGCCATGGGCGGCGACTACACAGAATTTCTGAATCGCGATCGCTCCAATGCTGGCATGCTTGAAATTCAACCTGAATGGGGTGATATGCCCCCTAATTGGGTGGTCTACTTTGTGGTTGAAAACTGTGATGCCACCCTGGAGCACGCCAAAACTTTGGGGGGGCAAATCGACATGGCCCCTATCGATCTGGAGGGTGTGGGACGATTTGCAATTATCCAAGATCCTCAGGGTGCCTTCTTCACGGTGATTCAAATCCCAACCGGGGCTAGCTGAGGTCGCGATCGCGGCGAGTTGATGGCGTCAGGATACACCGGTGTGCTCTGACGCCAACAGTCGAGAAGATTTGGGAAACCCTGACGAGTCGCGACACACATCAACGTTAACGCGGCTTCGGGCGTGTCTGGGTTAATGCCCGATAACCTTTGAGCAAGCCGATATTTGGCGGGCGATCGGCCACACTTGCCCGTCAATACATCCGCGCCCAAATCATGATTATGGGGAAACACAGTAACGTTAAATCCCAGAGGTTCTAGCGTTTGGTAAAAAAGTTCTGCCGTTACACCATCACCCACCTGATGATGAAGTTCCGTGGCTAATGCACAGGCTTGCTCGGCAGCCGTAGCATGTCCCCCTCGCTTTATTAAGCGATAAATGGGTAATCGCAACTGCCACAAAAACAAACCTAAGTTTTTGAAATACCAAGCTGATTTCTGTGGATCATGATCCGTTATCAGGAGACCACCAGGTCGCACCAAATATACATTTCAGCATTTCTTTCCTATATAGATAAGGAGTCGATCAGGGAACAATACTTGTTCCCTGACTAGCTCAGTTTTTGCTTTTGAAATCATCTGATGCTTTGCAGGCTGATTAAATCTATACCAGCAGTAGTCTTAGCAAGAAGAATTGATATATGTGTGCAAATCTATCCGGATAAACGTTATGCCTATATCAAGAGTCATGAAATCAACTTTAGTTACTTGATTCTTAGAGATGATATATCGAATATATGCCCTAGCCGTATCTAGATTTATAGCTTCCCGCTTAGAACACAGCTCTGATTTCTAAATCAGACATGATTAGTTAAGTAACTGCATCTCTCCTTCTCCCCGATTCTGGAGTAGCCCTTAGAGCCGGGGAGAAGGAGATAAGTTACAACTCAGATTCCAGCCAAAAACAACAGCGATTCGCTGGATTTTCTCAGCAAATCGCTGTTGGGGATTCTTGGCAAAATCGACTCTAGTTGTTTTGGAAAATACGAACATCACGCTGAGGAAAGGGAATGGAGATACCTTCAGCATCCAGACGTTTCTTCACATTTTCGTAGGTATTGAAGTAGACATCCCAATAGTTTTCGGGCTTAGTCCAGGGACGAACAGCAAAGTTGACGCTGCTATCAGCTAATTCCATTACAGCAACGGTAGGAGCCGGATCTTGGAGAACCAGAGAGTCGCTCTGTAACACTTCCGAAATCACTGCTTTTACTTGGTCAATGCTGGCATCGTAGGCAACCCCGATCACAGTATCGACCCGAAGCTTGCCCTCGGCAGTGTAGTTAACGATGTTGCCGCCAGTTAGAGAGGCATTGGGAATGATAACGCGTTTGTTTTCAGGGGTTACTAGGCTTGTGGTGAAGAGTTGAATATCTTGCACTGTCCCCAATGAACCTGCTCCCTCAATCAAATCACCCACTTTGAAGGGACGAAAGAGGATAACTAAAACACCTGCGGCAAAGTTGGCCAATGATCCTTGTAGGGCCAGACCAACAGCCAAACCTGCGGCCCCTAATATGGCGATCACAGAGGTAGTTTGAATGCCCAAACGGTTAAGCGCAGCAATTACAACAAAGCTCATGACCCCGTAGTAGGCCAACATGGAAGCAAAGGACGTTAAAGTCACATCAACTTCGGCCTTGCTCATCAACCGTCGGACGAACTGCCGGACAAGCGATGCGACCCACCGACCGACGACGAAAATGACGATCGCGGCAATAATATTGAGGCCAAAGCGAGTAATCAGATCTTGAAGAACTGTGATGATTTCTTGCATGATAATTGGTGTCTCCTGCACGCCAGATAGTCAAGACAGAAAAAGGGTACCCGTTTAAGTCGAGAAACCCCAGTTGATTAGGGATTCACAAACCAGAAGTCAGGTCGTTACTGACTTCAATGAGTCTACGTTGCGAGAAGCCACTTGTTGCCTAGTGCTTTTATCGTTCGCCTTTGGCATTCTCAAAGCGTAGAGTATTCTGGTATCGGAATTCTCTTCTTATCGTTAATACTCCAGGAAAGTTATTGACTACAGGCTGCTTTACGATGAAGTGAACTGATTGATTGATCAAACAAAATAACGGCGAACTTTTGAGTTTCCGGTTCAGGATACCGCAAAAGGTTGCATTGGTTTACTTTCTATGTCATTTCGGCGCTGGATTCTTCTAATTTTGGTTGGTTTGGCATTTACGCTGGGCGGATGTCAGTTGCAACCACCTGCTAACACAGGAGGGGTCGTTCATCTCACGCTGTGGCAAGGAATCGGACCGCCGCCCAACCGCGAGGTCTTTCAGTCCTTGGTGCAGCGCTTCAACGATCGCCATCCTGATATCTACGTGGAATCCTTGTACGTCGGTCATCCCGACCAGCAAATCCCCAAAATTTTGACGGCTGTGGTAGGCAACGCAGCGCCTGACATGCTTTGGTACAACCCGACTCTAACCGGGCAACTGGTAGAGCTAGAAGCCATTGAACCCTTGGAAGATTGGCTGACGCGATCGCCCCTCATCGACCAGCTCGAACCAGCGCTACTCGAAACAATGACGTTTGAAGGCCATCTTTGGTCAATTCCCTTTGGCTCTAACAATACCGCCGTGTTCTACCGCCCCAGCCTGTTTGCCGCAGCCGGAATTACGGAATTGCCACAAACTTGGGAAGACCTACGTCAGGCTGCCCGCGTCCTGACGCAAGATACTGATGGCGATGGGCGTGTGGATCAGCAGGGCATTTTCCTTTCCCTGGGCAAGGGGGAGTGGAATGTGTTTGTGTGGCTCCCCTTTGTCTACAGTGCGGGGGGCTGGCTGAACCAAAAAGCACAGCCAGATTTAGCCAATCAGGGGGCGATCGCCGCCCTTACCTTTGCCCAAGCTCTGGTCAAAGATGGCTCGGCCATGCTGTCGGCCCCAGAGCGAGGATTTGAGATTGACAATTTCCTCACAGGTAAAGTTGCCATGCAAATCACTGGCCCCTGGACCTTGGCTCAGATGCAGTCAGCGGGGGTGGACTTTGACGTGTTTCCTTTACCCGTAGCGAAGGAACCAGCCGCTGTTTTAGGTGGCGAAAACTTCTTTCTATGCCGTACGACCCCAGCCAAGCGGCAGGCGGCGATCACCTTTATGGAGTACATCCTGAGTGAAGAGTTTCAGCAGGATTGGGCTTTGCTAACGGGATTCTTGCCCGTGAATCTGGCAGTCCAAAACAGTGAGGCCTACCAGCAGTTTGTAGCCGACAATCCTTTGCTTCAGGTCTTTTTAGAACAAATGGCTTGGGCTCGTTCCCGCCCGGTGATTCCGGGCTATTCTCACTTGTCGGAGAATTTTGGGCGGGCGATCGAAGCTGCTTTGTTGGGGACTGATCCAACAATAGCTCTTCAGCAGTCCCAGCGACGCCTGGAGTTAATTTTGGGAAAGTAGTTTTTTAGATCCCTGGGTTCTGATAGAACCCAGGGATCTAAAGTACATTAGTCCACAATCTATCGATTCTTTTACGGTCCTGTCCCATGCGCTCGCGTCACTCCGATCCTGAAACCAAGCTAGAAACCCTGAAGCTGATCATCTATCTAGTGCCGATCTTTGGGTTCTTTCCTTCGCTGTGGAGTCTTTATTGGAAACAAGGTAGCCGCCGGGAACAGACCGTGAGTAAAACTGCAATCGCCCTCGCGATCGCCTGGGTCACCGTGTATGGGGTGACGGCGGCAGGTTCTCAGGCACTTGACGTCGCCTCCACCCGTCTATTGATTACCAGCCTGCTTGCTACCACCGGCTATTTTGTGACGAATCTTTGGCTGATGTTGCGTTTGTTGCAAGGTAAAACTGTGCGATTGCCTGGAATTAGCAAGTTAGGCGATCGCTTACCGTAAAAAAAACTGGCAAATTTGAAATTCATCAATACAATACACGTGTCTCATTGTGAGGTTCCTAGCAATCATAGGCTTTGCATTTTGAGAAAGCTGTTAACATGTCTGCTACTTAGGGCGGCCAGCCCCAGTCAAATCGGTATCACTGCTAGCATGATCAGCCGAGTTCATTGAGCCAACTCGATGCTGCTTTAGCAGAATGCCTGCGTACGTATGAGACCGTGTGCATCCCGGCTGTTTAAGTAAAAACTAGACAGTTTATCCGTTTCCGTATTCAAGACCGTTCCGTGTGGTTTGAGGTTGTTCGTGTCTAACAAGAAGTTCTCCCGTCCGGCCCGCAAAAACTATCCCCTATCGCCGCCTCCCAAAGCACGTCGGTTTCGGATTCCCAGATGGCTGGGAATCAGCGTTGCACTCTTAGGCGTAGCCGTTACATCAGCAGTTGGTGGAGCTTTTTTAGCGGTTTCCTTAGGAAGTACACCGTTGCTTCAAAACAGTCTGACAGAAGCAGAGGCAAATGCTTTTAACCAAGATGAACCCATTACGGCTGGGGATAGCTTGCGCTTACCTCGATTAACTCGTCCTGTAAACATTTTGGTGCTAGGGGTCAAGGTACTTAGCAGTGATGTCAATGATCCCTCTCCCGAGTTTGAAGATCTGGGGTACCACGCCCTGGTAGATTCCTTTGAGGGTTTGTCTGACACCATGTTGCTAATTCGGTTTAACCCGCATACGGATCAACTGGTTGTCCTTTCTCTACCTCGGGATACACGCACCTATGTAGGGAGCCGTTTGACCAAACTCAACGAAGCCAACCGCGATGGTGGTCCCGCCTTAGCCGCTAGATCCGTACATGAACTGTTAGGCAATGTCGAGATCGACCGCTATGTACGCATCAATGTCCAAGGGGTCGAAAAGCTGATCGATGCCTTAGGAGGGGTAAACGTGACTGTCCCCACCGACATGAAATATCAGGACGACAGCCAACACCTCTACATCAATCTCAAAGCTGGGGAACAGCATCTTGATGGTGATCAGGCACTGCAGTTCCTCCGTTTCCGCTATGACGACAACGGTGACATTGGGCGCATTCAGCGCCAGCAAATGATGATGCGGGCAGTAGTAGAACAAACCCTGAACCCTAAAACGATCGCCCGCTTACCCAAAATTCTTTCTGTAATCCAGTCCCATGTGGATACCAATCTGAGTGTGGAGGAGTTACTGGCCTTAGCCGGATTTGCTTCCCAAACCAATGCTTACAACGTCCAAATGCTGATGTTACCTGGAGACTTCAGCAGTGCCCATGACTATGAGCTAAGTTACTGGCTACCCAATTTACGCGAAATTGACGCGATGGTAGCCGAGTACTTTGGCTATGGCACGCGCCAGGTGACGGCTTCTGAAGATCCCCAGTATTTACGGATCGCGATTCAAGACAGCACCGGTGATGCGATCGCAGTTGAGAGTCTGGTTCAAGCGCTGTATGACAGTGGTTACTACAACGTTTATGTGGATGCCGATTGGCACGAAGAATTACCCATTACCCGTGTCGTTGCTCAGAGCGGCGATCTATCCAGTGCCGAAACCCTACAGCGTTTCTTGGGGGTTGGGGAAGTGCGGGTTGAAAGTACTGGGGTACTCAATTCACATATTACAATTCAACTCGGACGGGATTGGCTGGAGGAGTACGGTACGAGTTCCAGTCTGGATACAGGAGCTTGGTTAAACCGCTGAAGCAGGTGGAAGCCTGATGGGGGATAGGGTGCATGGCAAAAATATCGGTCTTACGCTGGCAAGTTTGGTTGGCCGATAGTGACCCGCCGATTTGGCGGCGATTTCAGGTCAGTGAGCAAGCCACATTGGATCATCTACATCATGTGCTGCAACGGGTGATGGGCTGGCAGAATAGTCATCTTCATACATTTGATATTCGCGGCGATCGCTACGCTCCCCCCTTTGACCCACCCCTAGAAAACACACAAGATTCGACAGCCGTGGCGCTGGCGGACTTTAAATTTAAGCCCGATTCTCGTTTCACTTACCTTTACGATTTTGGCGATGGTTGGCTCCATCTGTTGACGTTAGAAGCTATCTTGGACGCTGATGAGTCACTAATCGTGCCCTATTGCCTTGAGGGCGAACGAGCCTGTCCACCCGAAGACTGTGGCGGCGTGTGGGGCTACGAAGAGCTTCTAGAGCAACTAGGAGATCCCGAAGCGCCTGATTACGAAGAGCTGCTGGATTGGCTGGGTGGTGACTTTGACCCAGAGTCGTTTCCTGTCGCAACTGTCAATCAACAGTTGCAAGCCTTGTAAGCGTAATCTGGATACCTGCCTCATATTATTCGCGTGCCACCCCACGTAAACTCAGCTAGAGCTGCCATCCGCTGGGTTAACTGGGGCATTGATCCGGAGCAGTTGGCGGTGGAGTCTTAGTAACCGTAGCTACCTTCCCCCACGGCTAAACCTATTAGAATCGCTGGTTGTCAGCATATTGATAAGACTGAGAGAATTTTGTCTCAGTTAAAAATCTTCTGTTTAGGTAACCGTGTTTTCACAAGCAAAGGGGGATTCGCCATGACCTCGTTAAAAGATAGCGTCACTAACCCCAGGCAAATACTGCCTGCCGATGACCTCAAGCGGTTCAACAAGCGCTCTAACATAAAGGGCATGCTGCAGTTTATGGGCCATCTTGCGGTGATTGGCGTGAGTGGTTATCTGTGGGCTACCCAGCGAGAACAGTGGGCGATCGCACTACCCGCTCTGGTAATTTATGGCTTTAGTTTGGCCACGATGTTCGCCGCCGTTCACGAGTGTGCGCACCGAACTGCTTTTGCGAACAACTGGCTGAATGACAGTATGGGCTGGCTGGCTGGCGTGCTGTCTTTTTACAACTGTGCCTTCTATCGGCGCTATCACAAATGGCATCATCGCTACACCCAAATCCCCGGCAAAGATCCTGAACTCGAAGACCCCAAACCCACCACGCTTCGAGCATATCTGTGGCAAATAAGTGGCTTGCCTTGGTGGTGGGGCAAGGTGAGGGGCCACTGGCGCGTAGCTACCGGTGACATGGCCGCGATGCCCTACATTCAGGAAACGGCCTATGGCACTGTGATGCAGGCGACCTGGTTGCAGCTAGGGGTGTATGCGATCGCCATTGCTGCCTCTCTGATTGCTCACCAGCCCTGGTTTCTGCTGTATTGGGTCTTGCCTTTAGCGGTGGGGCAGCCCTTACTGCGCATGATTTTGCTAGCCGAACATACGGGCTGTACCCACGAGGATAATCCCCTCACCAATACACGTACAACCTTGACCCTGTGGCCGATCAACTTCCTCATGTGGAATATGCCTTTCCACGCTGAGCATCACCTCTATCCCTCCATCGCGTTTCATCAGCTACCCGAAGCGCATACCCAACTAGCGCCTAACTTTGCCTATGTTGATCCTGGTTACATTCAGGTAAACCGCTCGATCATTGCGAATTTGGGACAGGCTACGCTATGACCTCATCGGCTCAATCCTTTACGCTGCAAAATTTTGAACTGCAGTGCGGGGTCGTTTTACCCGAAGCAAATCTGGTCTATCAGACCTATGGAGAGTTAGCGGGCGATCGCGCTAACGTCATCCTCTACCCGACGTCCTACGGTGCCCAACATATGGACATCGACTGGCTCATTGGGCCTGGGCGGATTCTCGACCCGACCCGCTGGTTTATTGTCATTGCGAATCAGTTCGGCAACGGCCTCTCCAGTTCTCCCAGCAACGATACCCGCTGTGGACTAGCCGAAGATGGCTTTTGGTTTACCCACTTCGACAATATCCGAGCTCAGGAGCAGATGCTGCGTGAGGTCTTTGGGGTAGAGACCCTAGCGCTGGTCTATGGTTGGTCGATGGGAGCCCAGCAGGGCTACTACTGGGGCACTCACTATCCTGACCGTGTGGAGCGCTTGGCAGCTATTTGTGGAACAGCTAAGACGACGGATCACAACAAAATCTTTTTGGCGAGTTTGCGATCGGCATTGACCGCCGACCCCGTCTGGAATGGTCGTCGCTTTGAAGGGGTGCCCGATCGCGGCTACCACACCTATGCCCGCATTTATGCCAGTTGGGCCGCTTCGCAGCCATATTATCGGGAGCAGCTCTATCGACAGTTTGGCTATGATTCGTTAGAAGACTATCTGGTCCGGAGTTGGGAAGCAGGCTACCGTAAGCGTGACCCTCACAACCTCCTGGCCATGATTGATACCTGGTGGCGCTGCGATGTGGGGAACACCCCGGTATTTACCGGCGACTATGCCCAAGCCCTGAGTTCCATCAAGGCTCGGACCCTCGTCATGCCTGCTGATACTGACTTATACTTCACGCCCGCCGATTGTGAAGCAGAGGCGGCCATGATTCCCGGCGCTGCCTATCGCGTTATCCCTTCTATTTGGGGGCATCGTGCGGGTAATCCTTATCAAAATCCTGAAGATGAGGCGTTTATCAAACAAGCGATCGCCGAACTGCTCAGTCATTGAGTTTGATAACGTGGAGAATATATCAGTCTATCCGGCTTTGCTGATCGGGGATGAGTTATTCCTTAGATATGTTTACTGAAGCTACCTCACGCTACGTCACGCGCAACCCTGAAATTTTGGGGGGAGAGCCTATTATTGTTGGAACACGAACATCCATCCGTGCCATTGTGAACCTATGGCGATTGGGCATCATGTCCGAAGAGATTTTGAACCACCTGCCTCATCTAACGCTGGCACAAGTATTCGATGCACTGAGCTTTTATCGAGATTATCCAACAGAGATTAATGAGTACATTGAACACAATCAAGTTCCTGATGAGTTAGTACACTCATCGGTTAGGGCTGCATTAAACCTTTAATGAAAACCGTTGCTGCAGCCTACACAGATGAGGATATGTCTCAGGCTACGCAGGGGTTATTTTCTGAGCAACGGCCATGACGCTGGCACGATGCTCTTTAAGGATGAAAAAAGGCTGTTTTTGGGGTGGGGTGCCGTGGGTCGTATCACGACGGGTGGGGTGGACGGGTGGACGGGGGGAGTTTTGACCCACGCTACGCAGGGGGTATTTTCTGAGCAAGAAATCCCCTTAGCTTAAGAAAGGTCGGACCTGATCGGCCATCTGGGCACTAGCAGCATCATCGGTCACAAACTAAGGATGAAAAAAGGCTGTTTTTTGGGTGGGGTGCCGTGGGTCGTATCACGCCAGGTGGGGCGTTCTGATGGACGGTTGGGGTTTTGACCCACGCTACGCAGGGGGTATTTTCAGAGCAAGAAATCCCCTTAGCTTAAGAAAGGTCGGACCTGATCGGCCATCTGGGCACTAGCAGCATCATCGGTCACAAACTCGACCTGATCCGCACCAATGGCACCGAGGCCCAGATCAGCGGCGCGACGGATCTGCGTCTGACTCCAAATAGACCCGCTGGAAACCTCCTGAGTTGTGCCCAGCAGGCGCAAAATAGCAATACCCACTGCGTCGATCGCAATGCGATCGGTACTGGCCAGGACCACTCCGGCCTGCACTCGCTGGCCTTGTTCGGGACCACCACCGACAAAAGCATCCACCCCATCAATAACAATCAACGCTGGGCGGTAGGTTTGGTTAACTTCGGCAATCATTAGCCGTTGATTGGCCGAACGATGGAGTTCTCGCATGTAGTCGTGGCCATCGCCAGGAACCCAACGCGCCACCATGCCAATGGTATTTTTCAGCGATAGGGTGAAATGCCCGCCAAACCGATGCGTTTTGAGGCAGCACGCACTGACGATCGCATCCGCATTGAGTACGGGCTGAGCGATCGCAAATCCCTGCGACCAACTGGTGCCTGCCCCCGAAAAATATTGCCAGCCGTCCTGTCCAAGTTCATCAAAGACGAGCGGCGTAAAGCCATAACGATCAGCCAAGTCGAACACCTGCATCTGCTGCATCGCGGTGCGGGTTTCAGCCATGCCGGAGCGATCGCCGACGGTAATCTGACTCGCACCCGCACCCTGAATTTCCTGTACCAGGGTTTCCAGCACGACTGGATCGGTCGCTGCCGGAGCCGGGTCGCCGGTATTGTAGTTGGGCTTAATAAATACCCGTTTCTCACTAAAGCTCGGCGGTTGTAAAAGCTCGATGGCATGGCTCACGCCTGCGGCGCGATCGGTGGTGCTAATGAGGGCCACCCGATGGGGATTCAGCCCCGCTGCCGCCAAGGGCGTTGGTGTTGGTAATTCTGTCGGTGAAAGCGCTGGCTTTGTAGGGATAGCAGATGATGTCAACCGGGGGTGTAGAACCGCTGGCAACATCGCTGCGCCACTAAACAGGCCAAGTCTTTGTAGCAGTTTACGACGCGAGGAATGGCGGGGGTGCTGATTGGACATGGACGATTGAAATAACCTTTTCCTGACCTATTCTGGCGATCGCAGATGAGAATCGGCTAAGTAGCGGCTGGGTTTTGGGTGTATTTGCCACCACCTCAGTGAGTAAACATCAGCTCCACTCCATCGCCTCGAAACCGAGTCACGGTGTATTCAATAACCTGACCCGCCTGATCAACATTAATCGCCTGCACTAGGAGAATCGGCTGATTGAGCGGTATCTGCAGCAGCCTGGCATCCTGGGCTCTCACCGTACGCGTCGAGACATAGGTGTACTGGCGAATGTGGTCACAGCCATACACTTCTCGCATAAGTTTAGAAATTGACGGAGGCTTTTGGAAATGCTCTAAGATGTCGGGAAACCGCTGCAGGGGAAAGTAGCAGGTACTGGCAATCAACGGTCGATTATCAGCCAATCCCAGCAGATCGACTTGCGCAACGAGATCACCGATCGCAATATTGAGATGCGGCGCGGTCTTTTCGTCGGCAGGTATCTCAACAGTTTGCAGCAGGCGGTATTCACTGGTATATCCCCGCGTTTGTAAGGACTGGTTGTAGCGAACTCGCTTACCGATGGGATAACGAATAGGGGCATCCGCAATGAACGCACCTAACCCCCGATCGATACGCAGTAACCCCTCTTCCTTAAGGACTTCAAACGCTTGTCGGATCGTGTGGCGATTCACCCCAAATTGCACCCCTAGCTGTTTTTGGCTAGGGAGTTTATCACCTGCTTGGTAGATTCCCTGTTGAACCTTTTGCCTTAAATCATTGGCAATTTGGATATAAATCGGCAGGGTTGGCTGAAGCATGAGGTGAAATTTGGTACCATTCTGCTGATTATGATAATTCTGGCTATGTTTGTCTAGGTATCCAGATATCTAGACAGTGATTTTTATACTGCGATCTTCTAACGTACAGCCCTATTCCGGTCCAGTAATTTGCATCCCCCGAATACAAGGTTTGCTACTAGCGTTTTCCAGGCTCAATAGTGATTTTGGGATGGCGGGTCATGGGGAGCTGATCCGCAAATTCTTCGAAGGTTTCCCAGATGGGTTTCTGGGTTTGAGAAGTGACTGGGGTCGATCTGCCCTAACAACCCAAACCCAGACACTCCCTAATCAGCTAGAGAATTGTGAGATACGTATCAATCGATTCTTCAGGTAAGACTTTGAGTTTTTGATTCCGCAAATCCAGCTCAATGCCAAGTGCTTCAAGGGGAATAACGCCCAGTAGGGCATCACGCCCGCCGGAAAGTTCCAAACATTCAAACGTGCCTTCGCGTCCCAAAAGCTGGATATCGGCATCGCGAAAAATACGAGCTTTACTGAAGCCCGTCGCTGTTGCAACATCGACCTCTTTCAGAAGCTTCAATCCAAGTGTTTGAATGGCCTCAGTGGGCAAGCAGAGAGTGGTTGCACCCGTATCAACCAGAACATTCTCAAGGGTAACTGTGCGAACTTGCTCGACTGGAATCAGACCAGATTCTGCATTAGCCTGATCGATGCGGTTGGTAATGGTAAGTGTGGTGAGAATTTTGCCTATTGCTTGGTCTGTAGACATGGTGGTCCTCCCCAGGAGTCTACTGCCATTGTAGTAGTAGCGGCAGGGGGTGAATCATGGCTGAAAGTTCCAGGAGACAAAGCGATCGCCCTTCCACCCTCCTACCCATCCACTCCCCGATCCACCGCTCCCATCAACTTCAAGGCCGTCCGCTGCCCTGACGTCAACCCCACCGCGCCAGTGATATCCATTCCAGCACACACGCGACATTGTTGAGTATTCGATGGCTACGCCGCCGCGATCGCGTTGGGCAGTCCTTTCACCGAAATAATTGGGATCTTCTCCAAAGTCGAAACGGTGTAAGCTGACAGGCTCAAAAATTGATTGATGGGTTCAGCCAAAAGAACTTGGAAAACTTCGTCTTGCTCTGACTGTGAAAGCTCTGTGAGCTGGGCTACACGAAAGCTCTGTAGGCCCATTTTGGTTGGCTGAGCCAGGATGGAATAGTCCAGCAGATGTAACCCGATGGGAAGATGCTGCTCAAAGTCGTAGCGCAGCAGGATATGGTCAGTTAGGGAGATTCCTGTCGCTTTCACCCCAGATTCAAAGGTGACAATCAAGGTGTCGCTGACCTCGTCATAGTTAACCTTGAGCTGATTCATAGACATGGGTTATTAGCGCTTAGGATACGCAGTCACAATGTAGTTGTTTGGCACAATCTTGTCACCATCCGATTTGAATCGAAACAAGACAACCGCTTCAATTTGATTGTTGCGATCGCTCAGCCCATCAAAACTTTTGCGATAAAAGGACTTCTGTGGGTTGAAAGGGTTTTGTTGTCGTTGACCGGTTCTGATAACTTCAATCAGGTTTTCCTCCAAATCTTCCATTTCCGGATGATTGTCGGGATCAATGATGTGCTCCCATCGTTCTTCAGTTATGTAAATCGCGTTACCTCTAGCATCATACGTTTGCCAGCGAATATCCATAGAGGCTCACTAATTTACAGGCTCCCGTTTTACCTAGATGTTCAACAGCGATCGCCCTTCCACCCTTCCACTCTTCCACCCTTCCACCCTTCCACCCATCCACTCCCCGATCCACCGCTCCCATCAACTTCAACGCCGTCCGCTGCCCCGCCGTCAGCCCCACCGCTCCAGTGATATCCATTCCAGCACACACGCGATCGTCACAAATAGCCACATTCGCTAGAGGATTGTGAGATATGTGTCAACAGACTCCTCAGGCAATATTTTGAGTTTTTGATTGCGTAAGTCCAACTCAATCCCAAGCGCTTCCAAAGGAATGACACCCAGCAAGGCATTCTTTCCACCAGGGAGTTCCAAGCACTCGAATGTACCTTCGCGCCCCATGAGAGAAATGCGGGCATCTTGGAAAATACGAGCTTTATTGAAGCCAGCAGCCGTTGCCACATCAACTTCTTTAAGAAGTTCCAGGCCAAGCTGAGCAATTGCCTCCGGAGGCAAACAAAGTGTAGTTGCACCAGTATCAACCAGGACATCATTGAGAGTAATTGAGCGCACCTGATCGTCGGGAATATAACCTCGGGTAGCAGTTATTTGGTCCGCCCGATTAGTGATTGTCAAAGTGGTGAGAATTTTACCCATAGTTTGATCTGTAGACATGATGGTCCTCCCAAGGACTCTAACGCTATTGTAAAAGGGCAAACAAAAGGCAATCACCCTTCCCCCGTTTTCATCCTTAAATCCTTAATCCTTAATCCTTCCGACAGCCCAACGGCAGGTATCCCGTATCGACCCCTTGCGCCTGAATATCGGCTGCCAGCCAGTCCAGGTATTTGCTAAAGTCCGCGTCCTCATCCAGCAGCTCATCAAAGGTATAGCAGGTGATGTCTTCGTACCGTACCTCTTGTTGCACCGCCGTGCGCGCAGCTTTACTCACCCGCCGATTGCCCACCAGCCAGCCCTCGTCGGCTCCCGTTTTCGCAATGGCCTGATGGAAGTCCTGCAGATCCGCCATGCCCACTTCTCCGGCCACCCCGCGCACCAAAATCCGAGCAAATTTGCGCCGGGTCAAGGGAAAGTTGATAATCCATTCAAAGTAATCGGCAGTCCAGACTTCATAGTCCGAATCACGCTCGTAGTCCAGCACCTCAAACCATTCCCCCAGTTGATGGGCCAAATCTACGGCATCACTGGTTTGGGCCGCGGCTGGTAGCGCCAACGTTTCTACCCCTGCCAGTTGGCTGACCTGCTGATTAATCGCCTCCAGACTGGGCAACTGCTGGATTTGAGCCTGGAGTTGTTGGATCTGTCGCTGCAGGCTGTCGAATTTGTGATCCTGACGGACTGCTTGGGGCGATCGCGTCTGTTTTACAATCCCCACAAAAACGGCGGCAAAGGTCGCTAGTTCACGTTTCGGATCGAGCCCCGATAGCTGCTTACCCAGCTTGAACTGAGCGATCGCCTCCCCTTTCCGCAACCAGCCCCGAGGATCATTGTCACGATAGGCTGCTTGAAAAAGATCGCGGACTTCTTTCGCTTTGAAGAACTGTACCAGGGGTTCAGGTTGACACAGACCATCTGCGTCAAAGGCATATTCCACCAGCGCATAGGCGTAGATATCTTCAAAGGATGTAAGGGAATCGATGGAATCTAGGCCAAATCGTTGTAGCAGGCGAATTACCCGCTGATTACGACCGACTTTTTCTTTAATCCCAGACGCTTCTAAAACGGCATCAATAACTTTTTCAATAACAAATTCCATACCCGCGCTCAAAAACGACTAGAAATCATCACCTGATGGAATCTCTAGTCATTATGCAAACACGGGTCTCGAAATAGGGGGAAAACGGAATAAATTTCTAGGATTCGTTAACCTGAGGCGCATGAACCAGGAACCGGGTTTCTGCTGCTAATCCAATTAAGAAAGCTTGCCAGGACAAGAAACCCGGTTCCTTTGAAAGGGGCTCGTGCTAGACAAACGTTAGGGTTGCCTGTGTATCGGCGATACTGGTGTCTTGAACCAGGGCAATAAACTCACCATTAGTCGACCCATCCCCCAGCCAGAAGATGCCAGTTCCAGTTCGACCATTAACGGCCACATCGCCCATGAATGTGTAATCGTCCAGAGAGCCTGCTAGTTGAATCTGATCTTTAGAGGTCATCTGAACGATGCGGGCATAGTCCTCATATCCATCATTAGCGGTGCTACCGTCATCATAAAACACCCCATTTTCATCACCCAGGACCAACATATTGCGGTGTTCTTGTCCCATCAAAACATCCAGTTCACCACGACCACGACCCAATGTTTGATCAACGCCAATTAAGGTATCGTTGCCATCGCCGCCTGTAAGCACATCATTGCCAGTGCCACCAACCACAAGGTCTTGGCCAGCCTTTCCTTGAACAACGTCATCACCCGCTTCTCCAAACACTTGGTCAGCGCCTTGGCCACCTCCCAAAATGTCATCCCCGTCTTCGCCAAACACCAAATCATTGCCAACTTTGCCATAAACTCGGTCAGCCCCTGTACCACCGAATAATTGGTCGCTGCCTTTACCGCCACCAATCACATCGTCACCGGCATCACCAAATATGAAATCATTTTGCTGCTTGCCATTCAGTTTATCGTCACCTGCTCCACCAGAAATGGTATCGGAAGCATCTGAACCGGGTAGAACATCATCGCTGCCACTACCACTAATAAAATTAACAGGCCTAATTGCAGCGGATGTCTCAGGAATTGAGACATCGGTATTCAAGGTAAGTGTTTGGGTTTGTGAGTTGGTATCACCCGTGCCAAACACCTGAACCCAATAATCATGGTGGTTTGTTGAACCGGTATCCTCTTCCAGAAAGAAATACCCTACTCCCAACTCGGTAAAGTCAGGATTCAGGATGTTGTTTCGATGCGTACTACTTGCCATCCAACCATTGACAACTGATTCAGCCGAGGTATAAACCACTGCGATGTTTTCGGCAACCAAACTAGCACTATACTCAACTGATTGTAAGCGCCCTCCGAGTGTTGATTCCCCAGTAGGAGACGCATGATCAAAGTAGTCATTCAGCGCCATATGTTCAGCTTGAAACTGCGCTGCATCAGTGAGTTCAGCATTTAAACTCAGCGCTGCAATGCCATTCTGAGCACGAAATTCGTTTGTCAAGGCTAGAACTTCGTAGAATATTTGCAGAGTAGAGGATGCCATCTTTGATTCTCCAAACGTGATTTAAATACAGGCAAAGCTGTTGTCATCTATTTCCTTGAAAGGTTATGAGCACACTGATCAAGCTTTCATACACAGGCATGAATTAGTTTCTTAATTCTCAACCATAAAAAGCTAATAAAAGACCGGATTTATACGCGTTTTCCGAGAACTTCACTCAAACTAAATATCATGCTTCCTAGGTGATCTCTCGGCGGAAAGCATAAAGGAAAATTCCTTCCAGAGTGAGGAATATTCGAGTTTTTCCGAGTGTTTCATATTCCCAAAACATAAAACGAGTGAATACGCGCAAATTCCGAAGACACCTATTCATTCCGACAAATATAGAGAACCCATTTTTCACATCAAATGCTTCAAAAACAGGGTTCGAAATTATACGGATTTTCTTGAATCAAATACTGTGAAGTGGGTGATTCCACGATCTAGACAGTAAAAAAACAGTTTTTCTATAGTGACAAGCAAGTATTTCCGGTGTTTATCCAGGTATTTCCATTTACTCGCAATAAAGACCTAGAAAATATGCGTAAAACAGCTATCAACTTAAAGCGAGAAATTCCGGTAACGAAAGAATCTCGAAATCAGGAGTCAGAAGTCAGGAGGCAGGAGTCAGAAGCCAGAAGCCAGAAGTCAGGAGCACTGGATTTTGGTCGCCATGAATTCGATGGGGAAACTCATTGAAATGAGTTCAAAGCTTTACGTGGCTAGACGTGAGTTCGACAGCACCGTTAGGGTCAAGTTCATTCCCCACCTGTAGATGCATCAGGGGCTAGTACTCGACGGCGTAAGTTTTCGGACTAATTCGATAGTGGAAGGGTGGTTGGGTGGAAGGGTGGAAGGGTGGTTGGACAGTACCATTACAATCGGACAACTTTCGGGCCAATCATATAGGTGGGCAGTGAGGTGATAGCGATCGCCCTTAGACGCATCAAAACAAGAAACATCTTGCCTGAACCACAGTTTCTAGCTCAAGCACGGTTAAGTCTTTCAGAAGCCAGATCCTGGATACATTATCCCGGCAACGACTCTTCACGAAAAGAAATTGCCTAGTATGCTTACGGACACCCATTGGGATATCCCACAACATTCACTTCAAGCAAATAGACTTTATTCTCAGCCTCACCAGGAAAGTTACGGGCTGCGGCTATTGCCTTTGCTTGGTTGTCCAATGGGTCATATCCTGTCGAACCAAAAACATCGGGACCTTCTGTAGGTGCGCCAGCAGCATCAACTATTACGATGATATAACCCGATACAGGTGCAGTATCTTTGCATTCGTCCAATGGATAGTTCACCGCTATGGGGGGAGTTGCTTCATCGGGCTCGGGATAGTCAGCATAGTTAAGACCATTCTCTGCGAACCATTGAATCAATGCAGCAATTTTCCCATAGCCAGCACCATTGCCACTGTCCAAACTTGTGGAGCCATTGTGTGTAGAACTTTCCAAAGCGACCGATAAAGGATCTGGATCTGGTGGCGGTGCAGTCGGTGGTGGCCCAGTTGAAGGACTTGTTCCCGGTTCCTCAGGCAGTTCCCCAATCGGATTCGTATCGGGTTCGGGGTTGGGTTGCGGCTCGGGTTCAGACTCGGGTTCTAGCTCCGGTTCGGGTTCCGGTTCCGGTTCGGGCTCAGGGGGGGGGGGTTGCTCTGTAAAGTCAGGGGGTGGTTCTTCTGCTGTCGGTAGTTCTTCTTCAACCACAGACTCTTCTTCAATTGCGGATGATAGGAAGTCACTGGGCAAAATTGTCACATCCAGCACAGCATTCTCTTCTGGCGCTGATGGCGGTGGATCGATTAAGACTGGCGCTTCTTTAACGAAGGGCCAGGGCAAAAATAGCAGCAATCCATGCAGTGTTGCAGAGGCAACCACAAGCAGGGTCAACCGCCAAGGATAAGCAGTTCCCCTGCTGGAGTTACGTGGTTGCCAATGGGAGAGACTCAAAGTAGTTATCTTTAAAAACGCTGTGAAATTAGGAGGGCGATACGGAATCCCTCGACTGCAAACGGTTCTACCATAGCGATTTCTCAAGTGGAGCGATCGCGATCGCAAGACAATTTTCGCAGTGGCCCGCTTTAGGGCTACCCTAGGTTTGGCAAATTAGGCACTTTAATGGCCGTTAAGCAGCAAATACATGGCTGCAAGTTTGCTCAAAAATGACTGCTTCTACCTCCCACTGTGGGTGGCTATGGTTCATCATGCATCCAGAAAAGGGCAACTGATATGAGACGACGGGAAGACTTGACCCTGCTGATTTCAGGCACTGCATTAGCATTCATTGCTGGTCTGGTCGTCGCACTAGAGTTCCGATTTTCCGATCAACAGCCCTCTGAAGCCAACCCAGAGAACACTATGGTAAGTGGATTTCTGACCGACCCTTTTTTGCAATATCCTACCGAGACCTCCGTTCGAGTGGTCTGGTTCACTGAATTTGCGGGACGTGAACATACGGTTATCTATGGCACACGGCCCACTGAGCCCCTGGAAATCGGCAACAGTCGTCAAGTATTTGCTGATACTCGTCAATTAACCCGCTTGCGCGAAGATGAAGACTCTAATTTGCCGAGTGGGCAAACACTTGAGGTCCCTACCTTGAGACCTATTTGGCGACATGAAGCTGAAGTCACAGGACTCACCCCAGGCGAACGGGTTGCATATCACGTCAAAAGTCAGCGAGAAGACGGAACCATTTTCACCAGCGAAACCTTCTCCCTGGCATCGACACCCTCTCCAGGGCAACCGCTCAAGATTTTGCTGACTTCAGACCACCAGCAAAAGCCGATGACTGCAGCCAACTTGCAAAAAGTAGAAGAAACCGTTGGTATGGTGGATGCCGTTTTTTTGGCGGGCGATCTGGTTAATGTCCCCGATCGCGCTTCGGAATGGTTCGATGATGCTGCCGGAGGTGCTTTTTTCCCGGCGCTGCAAGGGCGGGCGAATTACCGTATCGAGGGACAATCCATTGCCTATAAAGGGGGGCGTCTTATCCAAGAAGCCCCCTTGTTTCCAGCCGTGGGTAATCACGAGGTGATGGGACGTTTCTCAGAAGTCAATCTTCTGAATAAACAATTCAACGACCCAATTCCCCGTAGTGCTGCCATCCAACTCTACGAAACCAATCCAGAAGCCTTTAATCCCAGTGGTGAGCCAGCCCAGCGGCGACAGTGGATCATCGACCACTCCTTTAATACCGACACCTACGAGCAGATTTTCAGCTTGCCTCAGAGTGTCGTACCTAACCCAGAGCGATCGGAAGAAACCAGTCGCTACTATGCAATTACATTTGGCGATATTCGCCTGGTGTCCTTATTTGTCACAAATATTTGGCGACGCCCGCAAATAGGGGCTGATGTGCAAGGGCGCTACCGAGAACGGACAGCCGACCTGAACAACCCTGCAGCTTGGGGACATGGACAACACATTTTCGAACCAATTAACCAGGGCAGTTTGCAATATCAATGGCTGCAGAACGAACTCAATAGCGAATCCTTCCAACAAGCGAAATACCAAATCGTGATGCTGCACCATCCACCGCATAGTTTGGGAGATAACGTCGTTCCACCCTTTACCGATCCGGTCCCCATCTATGATCGCAATGAGGATGGCAGCCTTAGAGCCATTCGCTATGAATATCCTCGCCGCAATGACTACATCATTCGCGATCTGGTCCCCCTATTAGAAACGGCCGGGGTAGATCTGGTTTTGTATGGCCACTCTCACATTTGGAATCGCTTCGTGGGAGCAACGGGAATGCATTTTCTGGAAACCTCGAATGTCGGCAACTCCTACGGGGCCTTCTGGCGTCAAAGAAGCCGTAAGCTGCCGCCTGCAGAACCCACAAAAGATTTAGATAAATACCAGAAGGCTTATTATGCTGCTCAGGGTGACCCCAATGGTCTTGATCCAGTTTTCCCGACCATTAGCCCTCTCTTAGATGAAGAAGATGGGACACCGTTACCGTATATTGCCAGCAATGAGATTACGGCCTTTAGCATCTTTGACACAGGAACGGGGATCGTCAGCAGCTACTATTTTGACACCCGCGATCCTAATTCTGAAGTTGTCAAATTTGATGAATTTGACTTGGGGCAATCAAATTAGGGATTGGTACGAGCGTCAAGTATTTGACCAAGAGAGTAGAAGAACCGAGTTTAATTGTGCCGACTGCAGGCAACTCAACTCAAAAAATTGATGGCATAACAAAGACAAATCCTATTAGCGTAAATAAATAAAGTTCCCGTGAATTCTCGCAGGAAACACTTAGATTTCCATAAATTCGTTGAGTAGGATTCCGGAGTGGGCTCGGTAGAAAACTCGACTAAATCACTATGGCTATCCTTAAAAACATCCCGTTAGTAACCGCGATCGCGGCAAGCTTCACACTTCTAACAAGCGCTAGTGCCGAGGCATTTACTTTTGTTGAAATTGCCAACACCAACGCCCCTGAATTCACCGACATTGATACCTCAGCCTATGCCATCAATGACTTAGGAGAAGTGGCTTTTGTTGGGGACACAATGGGGCAAAGCGGCATTTTTGTCGGCGATGGTGGGGCTATTTCCACAGTGGTGGATCCGGCTGAAGGATTCGATAACATTGCATTTGTGGATATTAATAGTGCTGGAACGACTGTGTTCCATGACATCAATACAACTGCAATTTACACAGTCAACGGCGGTGTCATTACCCCTATCCTCAATGAGGGCAGCTCTCTGGGCCAGATTGGGTTTACCATCGGCGGTTTTGTCCCATTAGATTCCCCAGTGATTAACGAAGCCGGCGTAGTTGCCTTCAAAGCTGCTAACTCTGACATTGATCGCGAAGGGGTTTACGTCATTGAAGGTGGTGTTGTCACCACAATTGTGGATGACCCTAATATTGATATTTTCCGATTTGCCCTCAATAACAATGGCGAGGTGGCTTTTTCGGGTCTTGAGAGCGTAACCAATTTAACCACTGATGGCCTTGGGGCCTTCTTCAGTGATGGCATGGGGCCACTCATAGCATTTCCTGACCCGCTCGAATTTGGCACCGACTTTGCGACCGTTGAAGGCCCGACATTAAATGACGATGGGACAGTGGCATTTGACCGATTATTTATTGATGAAATGGGAAACCCCCGTCAAGGCATTTTCACCCAAAATAGTGAAGGAGCAGTACTCATCGTCGATGACAGTGGCGAATTCTCTAATTCGTTCCAGCGACCGGCAATCAATAACCAAGGAAACATTGTGTTTGCAGCGGGACTGGATGTGGGTTCGCCAGGTATCTATACTGGCCCTGATCCGGTTGCTGATCGATTGATTGGTATCGGCGATATGCTCTTCGGTGCAACCATTACGGGTCTCAGCTTCACCCAACAGACTGGCTTAAACAATCAGGGGCAAATTGCTTTTACCGCCAGCTTTGATGATGGTTCTGTGGGTATTTTCCGAGCTGACCCAGAGGATTCAGACATGCCATCGGTACCTGAACCTATGTCAGTCCTAGGATTGCTTGCGGTAGGGGCTGCTGGTGTCGTTGCGCAACGACACACTTCAAGCAAAGCTTAAACAAATAAGGTCGGGCGTACTGTTCAAGCCAGAGAACTCTGGCTTGGCGAGGGATCAGGAGGCAGAATCCCATGTTCTTCTGAGACTAAATCCGGTTTACCCACCCTCTAATGTAGAGGCGCGACATGTCGCGCCTCTACAGGTATCACCTATTTCCCATAATGGGAGTTAGCCATCGAGCCCCGACATTCAGGATTTAGGAAAAGCTCTCAAGGTTCTAAGTTTGCTTGAGACAAGTACCAGAATCGGATGATGCTAACACGCTTCTTTTCTTCTTCAACTCGGTAGACAATTCGAAACGGTTTCAATATGCTTTGCCGAATATCGGGGCGATTGAAGAATTCTGGGACTGGCTGACCTCTGAAGGGAAACTGGCCGAGTTCCTTAGCCCTAGCCAACAGACTTAGACCCACTTTCCTCATCACGTCTGGATTGCTTAGCCCAACATATTGAACAATCGCTTCTAAATCTCCTACTGCCTTCAGAGAAAGGATTACGGCATAATCCATGCTTCCATCATTTGCTCAACAGAGTCAACAGCAACGCCTTTGCCTTGGTCAAGCTCGTTCAAACCTTCCTCCACGGCGGCAATAAATTCAATCGCTTGTAAGATCTGGCGCAAAGATACAGAGTCAGGCAACCGCTTCACCAGTTCAATTACAGCCTCTTTATCAGTCATTACAGTTGGCGCTCTGTCTGTAGTCGTACTGCAAATATACTTCAGAAAATCGGTTGGCGCGATCGCAGCCCAGCCTCCTAAATGCTTCAATCGATTTCTGAAAAATAAATTACCGATCAGAGCACTGGGTTTCGGTCCTCAACACCAGCCAACGGCGGTGTATTCATTGCGAGAAATTTTCTCAAGGAATCCTGTGTTCAGGGAGCTATCCACCGATTTGGGACATGGTACGGCTATAGGCTCCTGTCGTGCCAGATTCTCGCATTTTGAAATTGATGTCCGGTTTAGCCCACACCAGCTTGCCGACCCGATCGCGAATCTCGGTTAAAGGCACGCCACTCCGTAATAGTTCGCGCACATTGATTTGTCCAGTTTCATTTAACAAGCAAGGACGCAGCCAACCATCAGCAGAAAGGCGCATGCGATTGCAGCGATCGCAAAAACATTCCGACATTTGACTAATAAATCCTAGCGTCCCCTGAGCCCCTGGAATTTGGAACACATCCGCTGGACCATTGCCGCGAACGGTGCCATCGGTCAGGCCCCAGCGATCGCGGATACGCTGCCGCAATTCCTCAGAGGGAATCCAGCCTTGAGTTTGAAACAGATCACCATTGCCGATGGGCATAAACTCAATGAAACGCACATGCCACTCACGGTCAATCGTCAAGGCTGCCAGGTCTAATACTTCGCTATCGTTAACCCCTGGCAGTACCACTACATTTAGCTTCAGAGGCGAAAACCCAATCCGATGAGCCGCCTGAATGCCAGCCCACACTTCATACCAACGGGACCGCCCTCGCCCCCCAATAATGGTCTGGAACGTATCAGGATCGAGCGAATCCAGGCTGATGTTGATACGCCGTAACCCAGCATTCCACAAAGATTGAGCCTTCTTCTCTAGCAAAAAAGCATTGGTCGTCAATGCTAAATCCTGAGTTTGGGGTAAGTTGGCAATGTCCTGTACAATCGCCACCACATCAGGCCGTAGTAGCGGCTCACCTCCAGTCAACCGAAAACGGGTAAACCCTACCGGAATAAAGACGCTCTTCAACAGCGTTAGCAACTCCTCACGGGTCAACCAATCCTGTTGCAACGCATAAACAAGATCCGCCCCTTCCGGCATACAGTACTGACATTGGAAGTTACAGCGGTCAATTAGGCTGATGCGAAGGTAGTCGATAGCGTTCATAGGCACGATGAACAACGATTGTGTACTTTAGCAACATTCTAATTGTCAAAGTATGTCGCAGGATACAGACAAGTCGATAAAACCAAGGGCTGGATACACATTACCCGTATTTGCTTGTGCCAGTGCGATCGCGGCATTAAGGCATCTTTTGACGCCTGACACGGCTTTGCCGACGGTGTCTCTCAACCTCATTCATCCAGAGGAAACAGCAACGATTCCAGTAGAGCAAGTGGGGCTATTGCCGGATGGATCGGCTTTGGCAATTACGCGTAGCGACCCTGGCGACAATCTCGACCTGACACGGCATACGCCAGTGTGGGCAGTTGTGGCTTGGGCCACAGAGGAACAAGCTGAGCCCATTCAGCTAGAAGGCGGGGAAGGCATTGGGCGACAGATAAATGCAGCAAATCAGGCAGCAATTTATCGTTATGGCAAAACACTGCTAATAGAGAATCTGAAGCCCCTGTTGCCAGAAAATCGCTGCATTCGGGTAACAGTGATTTTGCCCGAGGGGCGATCGCTGGCGCTGCGAACCTCCAACGCTGCTTTCGGGGTCGTCGATGGCTTGTCTTTGCTAGGAACTTCAGGAATTGCAGCGCCTTTGAGTGCACCAGGGCAGTTGGAAGAATTTCGGCAGACAGTCCGGGAAAAGGCCGCGAAGTTTGACGCATTAATCTTCTGTATTGGTGAAAATGGCCTTGACCGAGCTGTGTCATTAGGGCTTAATCCTGAGCAGCGAGTTAAAACGGCAAACTGGCTGGGGCCTTTGTTGGTGGAAGCAGCACTCTCCGGTGTGCGATCGATTTTGCTATTGGGCTATCACGGCAAGTTGATCAAACTGGCGGGTGGTATTTTTCATACCCATCATCATGTAGCGGATGGGCGGCAAGAAATTTTAGCAGCGATCGCAGCGGCTCAAGGACTTCCAACGACTGATGTGCAGCAGCTTTTGCATGCCAGTACGGTAGAAGCTGGCCTGGCTCATTTGCGGACGCTCGATCAGCCCCCAGCAACCAACTGGAGTCAGCGTATTTATGACACCTTAGTAGAGCGTATAGATACCCGCGCAATGGCTTATATACAGACACATACAGACCAAACTACGCCAACCGTAACGATTGGCTCTGTGCTCTTCGATCGCCAGCGGGAAGTGATTGCTGTGAGCAATCGGGGGCGGGCATTTCTGCAATCCCTCTGGTAAGCTAGTAGGAATAAATTTTTAACCCCTGCTAACATATCGCCCGATTCGTCATCAGTCATATCTTCAGAATTGGCTACCGTTACGTCTGATTACATCCGAGTTGTTCTAGCCGCTTCTCTCCATTCAGATTTGCTTTGATATACCGTTATCAACCAACTAATTTAGTGCGGTTGAATTTTCGCAATTTCCAAACAATTACAGGATCTCTACTGTGACTTCTCAAACTCAAAGTCCCACGACACCTAACCTACCCACTCTGCACGAAGTTAATCGACAGATGTTGGTGATTTTAGATTTTGGCTCGCAATATTCAGAACTAATTGCCCGCCGAATCCGCGAAACCGAGGTCTATTCTGAGGTACTGTCCTACCGCACCTCAATCGAACAGCTGAAGCAGTTGAATCCTAAAGGCATTATCTTGTCTGGCGGTCCTAATTCTGTTTATGACACCGGTGCACCGCAGTGCGATCCGGGCATTTGGAGTCTGGGTATTCCGATCTTGGGCGTTTGCTACGGCATGCAGCTAATGGTGCAACAGTTAGGGGGCCAAGTCGAAAAGGCCAAGCGGGGTGAATACGGTAAGGCAGCTTTGTCCATTGACGATCCCACAGACTTGCTAACAAATGTAGAAGACGGCTCCACAATGTGGATGAGCCATGGTGACTCGGTCACCCAAATGCCTGCTGGTTTTGAGATTTTGGCTCACACGAGTAATACACCCAGTGCAGCGATCGCGGATCATCAGCGCAAGCTATATGGCGTCCAGTTCCATCCCGAAGTGGTTCATTCGATCGGGGGTCAAGCACTCATTCGCAACTTTGTGTATCACATTTGCGAATGTCAACCCACCTGGACAACAGAAGCCTTCTTGGAGGAGTCAATTCGGGAGGTGCGGGCCAAAGTGGGTGATCGCCGCGTATTACTCGCATTGTCCGGTGGGGTTGATTCATCCACCTTAGCCTTCTTGCTCCACAGAGCCATCGGCGACCGCCTCACCTGCATGTTCATTGACCAGGGCTTTATGCGTAAAGGGGAGCCTGAACGGTTGGTGGAACTGTTCCATAGTGAATTCCATATTGAGGTCAGCTATGTGAACGCGCGCGATCGCTTCCTCGCCCAAATTGAAGGTGTGACTGATCCCGAAGTAAAGCGGAAACGTATCGGCCATGAATTCATTCGTGTCTTTGAAGAGGAATCCAAGCGCCTTGGCCCCTTTGATTATCTGGCCCAAGGGACGCTTTATCCTGATGTGATTGAATCGGCTGATACGAATGTAGATCCTAAAACAGGCGAACGAGTCGCAGTCAAAATCAAAAGCCATCACAACGTGGGGGGATTACCCAAAGATCTACAGTTCAAGTTAGTCGAACCCCTTCGTAAGCTTTTTAAGGACGAAGTGCGAAAACTGGGGCGATCGCTGGGGCTACCCGAAGAAATTATTCGCCGCCATCCTTTTCCTGGCCCAGGTTTGGCCATTCGCATCCTGGGTGAAGTCACTGCTGAAAAGCTCAATATTCTCCGCGATGCTGATTACATTGTGCGCCGAGAGATCCATGACGCTGGCATGTACCACGACTTTTGGCAAGCATTTGCGGTTCTGCTGCCGGTACGTAGTGTTGGCGTCATGGGCGACCAGCGGACCTATGCCTATCCTATTGTTCTCCGGTTTGTCTCCAGCGAAGATGGCATGACCGCTGATTGGTCCCGGACCTCTTTCGATCTGCTAGAAACTATTTCTAATCGCATCGTCAACGAAGTGGAAGGGGTTAATCGAGTCGTATACGACATCACCTCCAAGCCCCCTGGAACCATTGAGTGGGAATAGGAACGCAGCTTCTAGGGGGTCAGCGTAACCATCAAGGACCAGTACAGGACAGTGACGGGTGAAAGGATAGAAGGATAAATGAGTGGATGAGGACGAGCAGGTTTAGCAAGGGCCTGAGTGAGAAATTCGAATTTTTATTACACAACCTGCTCGTACAGAGTTGGAAAGATGCAGTGATGGAATTCGGAATTCGGAATTCGGAAGTGAAGATATCCTTATGCACACTGCAAAGGCAGGTTTAGTCGATGCTAAAGGGTCATCCCAATCCCGCTTGCTTAAAACCGGCCCCGGCTGCTCCGATCTATCCCTCAGCATCCACCTCGCCAATATGTACGGGTGAGGCATCAGGGCAAAAAGATTGATGGCTGACACAGTAGGTATCACCCCGTTCCTTGCGCTGATCCACAATCGACTATCGACCACTTGCCAATGACAAATTACGTCTTTACCCCTAGAATAGGCGTATCAATAAATACGTATTATCACTGTATTCAAGCTAGAAATCCCCAAAAAAAACGCACACTTAGTAAAACTAAGTGTGCTGCCAAATTGAGCTCTTGCGGTTAAATTGACCTGCTTTTTTGGGTGTTTGTTCCCCAAAAGGTAAAATCAAATCACGCTTCCTAGACGTGTATCGAGTTGGTAAAACAGGAAACTTTTTGGTGGACAAGGGGCGTCACTAAGTACTGATTTTACGATGCAAAACGAAAAACTTTTGAGTCCCAAACTCACACCAAAGAATCGTTTTTGAGGAGTTGCGCTACGATGAGCGCAACCTACCTGTGTTCCCCCGATGCCAAACCCTGAACCCTACATGTGAGCCCCCTGTGACTTCTTTGCCTTCCCCCGATCGCGTCTCCGAAAAGCGTCTGACAAAACCTTCCAAGGTCGACCACGGACCGGTTTTCTTAACCGCGTTGATGTTTTTGGGAGTCGCCTGGCTGATCTCCAGCGAAAATCCACTCATCACTGGGCGATCGCGGCCTTGGCAGCAGGTTAACCGAGCCGCAGAACCAACGCCTTTAGCCATGGCAGGCGGCGACCCCTACATTAGGGCTCTCATGCGCACCATTTCAGCCGCTGAATCGAACACAGCGGAGCCCTATCATACAATCTATGGGGGGCTGCGGATTAGCGACCTGAGCCAACACCCAGATTTGTGTGTCGAGATTCTGGCCGGGCCCAATGTGGGTGACTGTACGACAGCGGCCGGGCGCTACCAATTTTTGACCACGACCTGGTCGAGCAAAGCGCAAGATTATCATCCTCATGCTTCTAGTTGGTATACCTGGTGGTCGGACTACAGTTTTGAGCCAGTTTTTCAAGATGAAGTGGTATACGGCTGGCTCACAGACCATGCAGCATGGGGAACCGATATCCCTAACCTATTGCATCAAGGACGTTTAGATGAAGTCCTCCAGCTTTTGTCGGGAACCTGGACGAGCTTAGGTTACGGCATTGAAGACAACGTGACAACGCCCTATCTGGGACAAATTTACCAGGAGATGTTGGCAGAAGAACTGGGTCAGTGATAAACCTGACGCAAGCTCCAAACTCAGCCCCCGGAATCAGACCGTGATAGTAGAAAACTAAAACAGTTCGACCGGAGTGGAAAGGCATGGGACGCTATCACCGTTGGCTGCAGCTTTGGGGGATTGCCATTGCCGTTGCGATCGCTCTTATCACCCTTTCTCAAGGGAGCCATATTCTGGCTGTAAGAGCCTCGGCCTCTGTCGAGCTAGCTCAAGCCAATGCGATCGAAGTTCTGATTCAGCAAGCAGACGAACAGTTCTACAACCGCGACTATGCCAACGCTGAACGGAATTATCGGGAAGCCTTGAACCGCATCCAAGGAGCGGATCTGGGGCATCCGACGATGCGCTTCTTGGTCACCTACAACTTGGCCCGCACCTATCTCCTCACAGAGCAGTATGCTCAAGCCCTACCGCTACTAGAATCCCTCGACACAGCAGACCAAGTAGATAATAACGCGCTCAATAATCTGGCCTTAGCCCATTTTTATTTGGGCAATTACACCGCAGCAGAGCAGATATTGACACGCGTATTGAACACCTGGGATGAGCTACGGGCCGCCGATGACCTTACCGATTTGGATAAAGTTACCCTGTTTGAGCAACAGTCCCATAGCTACAGTCTCATGCAGCGGGCACTCGTTGCCCAAGGAAAATTTGAGCCCGCATTAGCCATGGCCGAACGGTCACGAGCACAGGCGTTAGTTGAATTATTGTTGCAGCAGCAACGTCGCGATCGCCTTCCAGAGGCGTTAACCGTGCCGCAGATTCAAGCGATCGCGCAACAGCAAAACACCACCCTGGTCGTTTACTCCGTGCTAGGCGACGGGCGACGCATCCTGGGTAATGAAGTAGAAACTGAAACAGACCTCTTCACCTGGGTAATCGCGCCCCAAGGGGATATTCATTTTCAAGCCATGCCGCTCAGTTCTTTGGGGCGAAACACCTCCTTGCGCAGTGCTCCGACAACTCAGGCTGCGCCCCTAGAAACTCTGGTGCAGCAAACCCGCGAAGCCTTGGGCCTCAACAGTCGCGGAATTGGTATCGTCCCAGCCGAACGTCGCATCACGGATGACTTGCCAGCGTCGAATCCGCTGCCCATGCGGTTGCTGTATCAAACGCTGATTACGCCCATCGAGTCGTGGCTACCTTCCAATTCTGAGGCATTGGTCACGTTCATTCCCCAAGGTCCGTTGTTGCTAGTCCCCTTTGCGGCCTTACAAAGTCCAGAGAATAGCTACTTAATAGACCGCCATGCGATCGCCCTGGCTCCCTCAGTGCAAACCTTAGCCTTAGTAGAACAGACCGAGAGGACAACCACAAACAGCTTGATTGTCGGTAATCCGGTGACGATGCCAGCCTTGCCACCCGAACTAGGAACCGTGCCCCAAGCCTTATCCCCGCTTCCTGGAGCCGAACAAGAGGCGCAGGCGATCGCTAATTTGCTGAATACCTCGGCCCTCCTACGCGAACAAGCCACGGAAACGGCTGTGGTTCAGCAAATGCCTGACCAGAACATCATTCACCTGGCTACGCATGGTCTTTTGAACCTGGATTCACGGCTCAATGAATTTGGTTTGCCGACAGATCCCAATGCTTTCACTGCCCAAGATGCGGATGTATACGTCACGCCAGGAGCAGTCATTGTGGGCGATAACGTATTCGTGGGCGGGGTGGATGCGGATGTATCGCTGGCCCGCGAGCGAGTGGTCAGGGTTAGTGCTCCCGGCGTTCTCGCGCTAGCGCCTTCCCCTACAGATGATGGTTGGCTGACTGCAGAAGAAATCGCCCGCCTCGATCTACAAGCAGATTTGGTCATCTTGAGTGCCTGCGATACCGGACGTGGTCGCATTACAGGGGATGGCGTTGTGGGCCTAACGCGATCGTTTCTCGCAGCAGGCGCAGACACCGTTATTGTTTCCCTATGGCAAGTACCCGATACCCCCACAGCCACTCTAATGGCGGCGTTTTATGAGCTACTGACGCAAACGTCTAATAAAGCTCAGGCCTTGCGACAAGCAATGTTACTCACCAGGCAACAGTTCCCAGATCCGCGTAACTGGTCCGCGTTTGTCTTGGTCGGTGAAGCCATGTAGGTACCAACTGACATGAATAAGAACACAGTGGAAGAGTAGAACAGGTAGAAGAATAGAAAAGCAAGAAGCCCAAAACCTTACATCTGTAAGCAAAGATGAGGAAGTAAAGAAAACAGGGAAATTAGGAAACAAGATAGAGGGCTCAATCCAAAATCCAAAATCGGCAATCTAAAATCAAATAGGGGAATAAGGAACAAAAAACCGCTAAGATCCCTAAGTAATTCATGAATACTCCTAACCGGATGGATTTGAATACGGCCCTCATCGTAGGTGCAGGCGATGGACTCAGTGCATCTTTAGCCCGTCTGTTTACCGAAGCTGACATGAAAGTGGGCTTAGCGGCTCGGAATATTGAAAAGCTAAATTCCCTGTGCGATGAAATCGAGGCGCAGGTTTTTCAATGTGATGCGTCTGAGCTGGAAGATGTCCAACAACTATTCGACGAAGTGGATGGACGGTTGGGGACTCCCGATGTTGTGGTGTATAACCCCAGCTATCGTACTCGCGGTCCGTTTGTAGAACTTAACCCTGTTGACGTTGAGAAAGCACTGAAAGTCACAGCCTATGGCGGCTTTTTAGTGGGTCAGGAAGCAGCCAAGCGTATGCTGGCTCAAGGACAGGGTGCGATTTTGTTCACAGGGGCGTCAGCCAGTATCAAGGGCTATCCCCAATCAGCGCCCTTTGCGATGGGAAAATTTGCTTTGCGGGGATTGGTGCAGAGTATGGCGCGTGAGTTGGCTCCCCAAAATATTCATGTCGCCCACTTCGTGATTGATGGCGCAATTTTGCCGCCAGGGCAAACCCAGCCAATAGACAAGCCGGACAGTTTTCTCGATCCTGATGCGATCGCGCAAACCTATTTGCATATCCTCCAGCAACATCCCAGCACCTGGACTTGGGAAATAGAGCTACGTCCGTGGGTGGAAAGATTCTAAAATATGGGGCTGACCTTATTAGAACATGAGGCTGAAGGTCACTCGATCAAACAGGTCTACACACCATAATCACAAGCGCCTGCAATTTAAATATGAGCTACTTCCGTCCGGCTGTTGATGCGATGACGGGTTATGTTCCTGGAGAACAACCGCGACCTGAAACCCCAATTATCAAGCTCAATACCAATGAAAATCCCTATCCTCCGTCGCCTCAGGTGATGGCGGCGTTGCGCGATTTAGACAGCGAATATTTAAGGCGCTATCCCGATCCTTTTGCCAAAGAATTTTGTCGGGCCATTAGCGATGCTCTGGCTGTCCCTAATGATTGGATTATTGTGGGCAATGGCAGCGATGATTTGCTGAACCTTTTAGTACGTGCCTGTGCCGAAGGCTGCGATCGCACAGTTGTATATCCAACGCCAACCTATGTGCTGTATCAGGTCTTAGCGGCAATACAACCTGCCACAGCAGTTGAGATTCCTTATCGCGATAACTTTCAACTCCCGACCAAACAACTCCTAGAGGCCAATGGTGCCATTACTTTTGTGGCATCTCCCAATAGCCCTTCTGGCCACATTGTTCCTTTAGCGGATTTGCGCGAATTAGCCCAAGGTCTATCAGGTATTTTGGTGATTGATGAAGCTTATGTTGATTTCGCTGAATTCTCAGCCCTCCCCTTGGTCCAAGAGTTTGAGAACGTTATCGTATTGCGGACCTTATCCAAGGGATATTCATTAGCCGGATTACGGATGGGCTTTGGTGTGGCCCATCCCAAACTATTAACAGGGCTTTTCAAAGTTAAAGATAGTTACAACATTGATGCGATCGCCATTGCTTTAGGCACAGCTGCCATGCGTGATCAAGCTTATAAAAACACGTGTGCTGATAAGGTTAAAGTATCGCGTCAAAAGCTAACAATAGACTTAAAGAATCTCGGGTTTACAGTCCTTGAATCTCACGGAAACTTCGTCTTAGCGACTCCTTTTGAAGGCAAGGCAGAATCGCTTTATCGAGGCTTGAAGAAGCGTGATATTTTAGTCCGCCACTTCAAGCAATCTGGACTAGAAGATAAGCTACGAATCTCGGTGGGAACTGAGGAACAAGGTCAGATATTGATAGCGGCATTAGCGAACCTACTTACCAACAATGAAACCAACTAGAGTCTCTCATACAAAAAGTTTCTGACGAGTCTGAGGATTGTCTACATTGTTGCAAAGCTTCGGGATAAATCAGGCAGATTTAGCTTTATTTTGGGGGTAATTGCTTAACGACACAAGCGCTTCTTAAAATAAAGATAAACTAAAGACCTTACACTTCTGTCAGATTAAACTGATAACGCTTGGACTGAACAGTCCTTTCCTTTGATGCAAAGGTATTGCCATGAAAGATGATTTTATCCAGGAATATCCGGCAGCCATGGATTCAATTTTGGCAGCCACTCAAGCCAGTGGTTTCAATATGGCATCTGAGCCGAAGACAGGCGCACTCCTGAAGGTTTTAGCTGCTTCCAAACTGGGGGGAGACTTCCTGGAAATTGGTACTGGAACAGGACTTTCCACAGCGTGGATTCTACAGGGTATGGATAGTCAATCAAAGCTGATCAGCATCGATACAGATGCAACTGTGCTGGCGATCGCAAACAAATTCCTGGGTACTGACAAACGCGTCAGCTTTATCTGTCAAGACGGCACAAAATGGCTTCAGGAAAACCAGAAGAGTCGATTTGACTTCATCTTTGCCGATGCCTTACCAGGTAAATTCATTGACTTAGATTTAGCACTCAATATCCTCAAACCAGGAGGAATTTACATCATTGACGACCTATCACCTCAAGAAAATTGGCCCGAAGGTCACGCGCCTAAAGTTCCGAAGCTAATCACAGAAATAGAATCAAAATCTAATCTCAATTCTGTTCGGATATCTTGGGCTTCAGGATTAATGGTGGTGGTAAAGTGTCCGAAAGTTTGATGTGGTAAGTTGAATAGACTCATTCATACTCCTTAACCAGCAACCATGATTACAAGACTATGGCATGGTCGAGTATCGACCACCAAAGCAAACGCCTATCGGGAGTTCTTAAACGCCCGCGCAATTCCAGATTATCAATCCGTCCCAGGCAACGTCGGTGTTTACATTTTGGCGAAACCAGAAGGTGATATTACGCACTTTATAACCCTCTCACTTTGGGAAAGCATGGAAGTCATTCAAGGCTTTACCGGTGAGGACGTAAACGTCGCCAAATACTATGAAGAAGATCAGGATTTCTTACTTGAGTTTGAGCCCACAGTTGTGCACTACGAAGTGGTAGGACAGTCTGAGGTAAAGTAGCAATTTCTCCTTGAGACGCCTTATTAAGGCAACGACCAAAAACCCGCTGCCACCCAGACGATCGCGGTTAAACCGATTGGAGTAGAACCCTGATGGCTTATGTGATGAGGCAAGCTTCTGGTTTGAGGTCACGCTCCATCAATGCTTCCACGGCTTCTTGAGGCGTAATTTTGCCATTCAATAAGCGATAAACTTCCCGTGAAATTGGAGCCGGAATGGCCTCACGATTAGCGATACTCATCAGTACGTTCGTGGTATTAACACCTTCAGCCGTACTGCCCAACTCTTCCAGAATTTGCTCCAGCGCTTTGCCTTGGGCCAGACCGTAACCAACCCGGTAGTTACGACTAAGGGAACTGGTACAAGTAGCCAACATATCACCCAGGCCAGAAAGTCCAAAGAACGTTTCCGCTTGGCCGCCCAAATGGGTGCCGATGCGAATCACCTCGGGAATAGCCCGAGTAATGAGAGCCGATCGCGCATTGGAGCCCAAATTCAGCCCCTCACAAACACCGACCGCGATCGCAATTACATTCTTCAGCGTCCCCCCCAGTTCTGCCCCGAGAGGATCGGGACTACTGTAAACGCGGAAAATATCCGAAGAGAAGAGATACTGAACCGCTTCAGCAGCATCCGGATGGGTGCTGGCTGCCACGGTAGCAGCCGGTAGTCCTTGCTCAATTTCTTTGGATAGATTCGGCCCCGACAGAACCACAATGGGATTATCAGGAAACGCATCCTGGAAAATTTGTGAGGGCGTGCGGGTCGTTTTAGGATCCAAGCCTTTCGTCGCCGTCACCAGGATAGTTTCAGGGGAAATGTTAAGCGCCTGCAGTTGCTCAACCGTTGAGGGAACCCCTTTCATGGACACTGCCGACAAGATGACATGGGAATCCTTAACGGCCTCAGCCATCGTCATCCCAGTGCGACGCGACCAGAGGGAAACGGTGTGGTCATTTTTCTCAACGAGCTTGGCAAGGGCAGTTCCCCAAGCCCCCGCGCCGAGAATCGTGAGTTCTGCGGATTCTTCTTGTGCCTGTTGAGCATCGATAGAGATGGGGGAGGGAGCAGCTGAGGTCATAGGCTAAGGGGGTAGATGGGAGGAATTCGGAGTACTCTACGAGAAGAGCAAAGCTCTACGGAATTCGGAATACCCTGCGGGAAGGGCGGAGCCCTACAGAGTTCGGAATTCGGAATTGGATTTTTGAGGGGTTGACAGTAAGAGGAATCGGAAATTCTGTTAATAAAAGTCGTAGTTAGGACATGGCAAAGCCATGTCCTAACAAAATACATTACGGAGGGCTAGGCTGCCTGCAGCGATCGCGCCTCGTCAGCGCCTGCCAAAGCATAGTCTGGAATACAGTTTTCTTCCATAAACCGTTTGTAAGCGGCCGTTTGCTGCTGGCATTTTTCAGCATCCCATCCACAGTACATTTGTAACGTTTCCAAAATGGGAGGGAGAACATCGAAACCGTAGTTTTCTTGCATAGCAAGAATCGTGCGGCGGCGCGTGATATCCAGCAGAGTATGGGCCATTTCGTGGCGCACTGCAAAGACTACCTCAGCTCGAATATGGGGACGTCCCTCAACTAAGGGACGGGTTAAGTCAGGCGTCTCATCGGTAAGCGCCAACAACGCTATAGCCCGCGCCCCATAGATGCTGAATAGATAATCCAAGGTGTCAGTACCAACGCGGGTCTGGTAGAGGTTATAGGCCGCTGTGATGCGTTCGTCATCCGGCCAGATACAGCCCGGGAGAGGGCGTTTGAGTGTAGGACAAGGAGGGGCCGCTTTGCCAATTTTTTGAAAGGCCCAATCAGTCATTTCTTCACCTACTTGGCGATGGGTGGTGAGCTTACCGCCAATCAAGGAAACCAAATTGCCAACGCCCTCTTGCGTATGGTCGAAAAGAATATGAGCGCGGGTAATGCTGCCAGCCTTTTTGCCTTCGCTGTAAGGAAGGGGACGTACACCACAGTAGGTAAAGCGTACATGCTCACGGGTGAGTCGGGCCGTCGGCAAGACCCGATTCGTCTCCGCAATGAGGTAGTCAACCTCATCATCATCCGCTTTAGCACGGTCGAGATCACCCGTATATTTCAAGTCAGTGGTACCAATCAGGTATTGACCACACCAGGGCAAGATGAAGTAAGGTCGGCCATCCGACTTCGCTTCGACATAGAGGGCCGAATCAAGCGCCCCTGGAAACCGATCAACAATAATATGGCTCCCTTTAGTCCCTCCCATCTTGCGATCGCGCCCAACCGGATCAGCCTTGCCACTCCGCTGGCCTAGACCAAGGACCCGATCCACCCACGGACCGGAAGTATTTACCACAACACCATGAGATGGCAGGGTAACGGTGAAATCTTGCTGAGCAATCTGATCGTGAATCGTGATTGCGGTAAGGCGATCGCCCTCCCGTTGTAGCGCGGTCACAGTGGTATAGTTCAGCACATCGGCCCCAGCTGACTGCGCATCAAGCAAAATCTCTAGGCAGAGGCGTTCAGCATATTCAACCTGACCGTCGTAGTACTGGGCTGCGCCCCTGGCATCCTCTGCATCAACCACTCGGAATAGCTGTCGCAACTTGGCGGCCCCTAACATGCGATGGTTCGGCAGAGTTTTGTCATAGCTAAGAATGTCATACAAGATCATCCCAGCTTGGATTTCCCAATAGCTGCGCGAACCAATGCCATAAATAGGAATCGTCATCTGAATGGGCTTAACCAAGTGCGGCGCTGAACGGAGCAAAACCTCCCGCTCGCGCAAGGACTCGCGCACTAAATTGAACTCAAAATATTCTAAATACCGCAAACCCCCATGAACTAAGCGCGAAGACCAACTTGTCGTGCCTCCAGCAAAGTCATTTTTCTCTAAAAGCAATACCGATAGTCCCCTCAAGGCAGCATCCCGAGCAGTTGCCGCCCCATTAATCCCACCACCAATCACAATCAGGTCGTATGTACGGCGCTGAATGGCCTGGAGATCTCTCATATAAGATTCCTTGAACGCTGCAGCATAGCGGACAGTCAGAAAGGGGAGTGGATGGGTAGAAGGGTAGAGATGCAGGGAATGAAGAAGTAGGGAAGTCAGAAAGTAACAAAACTATGAAAACCCGATTGTCCGGCTTCCTATTTCCGGTTCCCTATTCTCTCTCCAACATCCCTAACACCTCCAACGAAGCTACCTTACCCCCATCACCCTGTTAACCTTCCCAGACTGCACTCACACTAGCGCAGGTTCCGGATTTAGTGCCTTCGCATTAGCTTCACGGAACATATGGTTGGCCCATTCTTTAACATCGTATTGCTGAACCGCCGTGAACAGCTTTTGCATGCGCATTGCTTGCTCTTCAGGGCTCATGTTCAGAGCTTGGTCAATACACTCATCCATATGTTGATCGGAATAGGGATTGGTCAGGATAGCGTCGGGAAGTTCTACCGAAGAACCTGTGAATTCAGAGAGAATCAATACCCCATCTTTTCCTTGGTGGGCCGAAATATATTCTTTTGCCACGAGATTCAGCCCGTCTCTCAGGGGCGGAATCCAGGCGATGTCAGCCGTCCCATAAACAGCCATCAGATCAACGTAGGGCACGGGTTCGGTAAACAGCTTAATCGGCGTCCAGTCAAGCTTGGCGAAGCGACCGTTGATTTTGCCCACAAGCTGTTCGATTTGACTTTGGGCGACTTTATAGACTCGCATCCCGGCCGCAGCTTTGACGGCTGTCATCACCAGGTTGACCTTGCCTTGCAGTTCAGGACGACGCTCTAACAGACGCTCATAACAGAGCAGCATTTCTTTCGCACCCTTCACATAATCCACCCGGCCAGCAGAGACAATCAGCTTGTTATCACCAATGTCGTTGCGGATATCTTGGATGCGGGCCTGAACATCGGGTGAATTGACCACCCCAGCAATGTAGCCAGGATTAGTGCCCACCGGGAAGGCATCCAGGTTGACAATACGTCCCTGATAGCGCAACTGCTTAGTCATTTCTGGTTCTGCTAAGGCCAAACCGAACGGTGTAAAGGCAGGACGAACGGCTTCTCGCTCGACAATTTCGACTTCTCGCAAGCTGCGGGCAACTGACACAAAATTTTCCACATAGCGAGGAATATGGAAGCCACAAAGGTCACAGCAGAGCAAGCTATCAACGATCGCCTGACGCCAGTGCAAGATATTGAACACGTCGGCGGCTGGGAAGGGAGTGTGATGGAAGAAGGCAATCTTTACATTGGGCATTTTTTGCCGAATGTAGTAAGGCGTCAACCAGAGGTTGTAATCATGAATCCAGATCAGCGCATCGTCGGCAGCATCTTCACACGCAGCATCGGCAAAGAGTTGGTTAATGTGTTGAAAGTTTTCCCAATCAGAACTTTCGTAAGTAAAGTGCTCGGGGAATGAGTGCAGGATGGGCCAAAATGCCTCTTTGGCCGTGATGTGATAAAAGTCTTTAACCTGTTCTGCCGAGAGGGGAATCCGTCGGACTTCACAGCTTTCGTTGCCCCCTTCCATCACCACGCGTTCTTCAAAAGCCGCTTGTTGGGGGTCCGCAACCTGCTTCCAGGCAATCCAAGTACTACTCTCGGCGTTTGCAAAAAAGGTCTTGAGGGTAGGGACAATACCGTTGGGGCTCTTTTTATCGCGATAAATAATTTTGCCATCAACAAGAACCTCGTCGTAGGGTTCACGGTGGTAAAGGATAACAAGGGAAGATTTCATCTGGAACCTCCTGATTGTGAGTTGCTGGATACAGACACAGGGCTAAGCTCAAATGCCAAAGGGGAGGTCTTACCAAAGGTTGGGGCAAGGCTACCAGAAATGAAGCGAAACCTTTCAGGGTCATGGATACACACAGCGACTCCACCCAATTTCTTGCAAGAACGGTACAGTATTTCCGATCCCCATAAGCACTTGGAGCGCCTTTAGTATAGTCGGAATCCTTTATTTAATCTTTATATTTCTGTCAGTGAATAAAATTTCGGCTTCCAAAATTTCAGCGAAAGCTAGATACTGTAGGCGATCGCGCCCTACCAACAAGATGTCTTACAGATTCCTTTGAGGGGATTAACTTTTCTCCATAAAATTCATCTAGACGTGACACTTACGGCGCGAGTATCAGAATATTTGACATCGCAAAAAAAACTTTTCTCAATTTTTAGCAAACTTGTTAGAAAGGGCAGTTTAGGGAGTTACGAATGCCTACAATGACTGCCAGACTAGAGAGAGAACGCTTCAAGAGATACAGATATCGTGGCAGTCAAGCGCATTCCTAATATTGGTCTTGTCGAAGATGAAACGCAAACGCTGCTTAACTGGGCAGCCTCTGTTGCCGCATCGGATGAAACGTACTTCAGCCGCGGCCAACGGCTAGCAAAACGTCTCGGGGCTCACTACCGACGCGATGGTCTCACCGAATTTGGGTTCTGGACTCCCGAGTTGACTGCAAACGTGATTCAGTCAGAACGGACCTTAGAGCTAGAGATTTTCACCCCCCTGGAACCGATTAACTTTCTCGAACCCAGGCAAACGAATCAGTTCCAACGCGACTTAGTCCCCGTAGCCCAACAGGGAGAATTTTTATGGGCAGTGGTATCGGGTGTTCGTGCTGGTAACCGGCATACGGCTGGATCCTTTTACTGGCTACGTTATGTCGACGCTGAAGAGCGGGTGCATTTAATCCGCGATCCGTTAGCGTATTCCGTTCCCTACGGTGTGTTTGCCCCTGCCGAAGTCTATGACATGCGTCAGGTGCAGCGGCGACGAGCTGACTTGAGCTATCTGCGCTTAACGGCGGCTCCGAAAGGAGTTCCGGATGCCGATATTCCCCGCATTCCGCCTCCTACCAACATTCTGCAAATTCATGTCAAAACAGCTTCACCCGAAGGCACCCTAGAGGGTTTGACTCGTATCTTTCAGCGCGTATCAGACAAATTGGCGGCAGGGGAACTATTGACACCGGCTGAAGAAGTGTACGCTGGCTATGAGGCAGTACAGCTTCTACCGGTGGAGCCCACGATCGAATATCGTCGTGAAGATACCAACACGGAGCATGAGTTTTTTGCGATTCACACCGTCCCGAAGCTAACCCTGGTCAGTAAATCGATCGCGTATGACGATGAGGCGATCGCGAAAGATACCGACGTGGAAGATCCGGGTATTGTAAAAGTCACGCTGCGTAAGCCTGATACCCAAAACTGGGGCTATGATGTGCCGATTCTAGCGTCATCGGCCACGAATCCAGCGGTGTTGGGGAGCCTGCGCCCTGATGAAGTGATTGACTTCGTGGCGACGCTGCACAATTTCTCGAAAGGTCCTATTCAACTGATTTATGACCTGGTTTATGGCCACTCAGACAACCAGGGATTGGAACTGCTCACGCAGCAGTTCTTCAAAGGCCCCAATATGTATGGGCAAGACTTGAACCACCAACTGCCTCAGGTGCGGGCCATTCTTATCGAGATGCAGCGGCGCAAAATCAATACGGGCGCGGATGGTATTCGTGTCGATGGGGGCCAGGATTTTCGTTTCTTTAATCCGTTATCGGGACGGGTAGAGCAGGATGATGCTTATCTGCTGGCGATGAGTGATGTTGTCCAGGATATTTACGGCTATCGGCGACTGCTATTCACGATTTTTGAAGATGGTCGTCCCTGGCCTGAGGAAGGTTGGGAAGAAAAATCCACTTACCGTGAACTGATTGAGATGAAGGCGGGCTCTTTTCAGTGGGGGCCGCTGATCTTTGCGCACAATACGCCTACTGTGAAAGGGTTTTGGGACCGTAAGTGGCGACGGGTGTGTGAGGTTATTTTCCAGGGCGACCACTGGATTACTGGCTGCGGCAACCACGATACGGTACGCCGGGGCAATCAAATTGAGTTGGATGAAGAAATTAACTGGAACTTGGGTAAAACACTGCCCCAGGTTCTGCACCAGGCCTACAACAACTCGGCAACGCTGCTATGGGTCCACGGATTTTCCCCTGGGCTACCGATGGATTTTTTGAATGCCAGTGTGGGGACTCCTTGGGGCTTTTTCCGCAATACGGACGATCGCTACGGGGTCAAAGTCGTTTCGGAAGAGGTGGGATTCCTGGATTGGGAAATTGAGCCCGCAATGTATGCCTATGCCGATGCGTTTCCTCAGCTCAAAGCACTGGGGTTCCAGGATTATGACCAATTACGGAATTTCGCCTATGCGCTTAGGGATGCCATGGTAGAAACCGATTACGACTTACAGGCTGTGGCTGCAATTTGTCGCCACTGCTTGGGTGAAGAGGACGGCATTGAGTGCGAGATTCCTACGTTAGAAGAGTTGAATGAACCCAGTCTGCCCCAGTTTTTAGCCACCCTGGATGTCCCCAAGCTCAAAGCGTTTGCCATGGCCTTTATGGAAGACGGGCACGATATGTGCAATGTCGGTCGCTATCTGGCAGACTTGGACGGTTCCATCAGTCATTTTGGTCTGAAGCTGAGGGAATTTCGGACGCATCGCTCCTGGTTGCGAGAGAACTTGACGGGACGCGATCGC
This sequence comes from Cyanobacteria bacterium J06639_14, assembly GCA_039818605.1. Taxonomy (GTDB): domain Bacteria; phylum Cyanobacteriota; class Cyanobacteriia; order Phormidesmidales; family Phormidesmidaceae; genus SIO1E4. The sequence goes on from JBCBTQ010000003.1 coordinate 49,775, forward strand.
TTTAACCGCATTAGTGATGACCAGCGCACCATTTTCTACGGCTATCGTTCAGAGCCTCATCCAGAGGGGGATACTCCCGACGAAGTGGTGATTATGACCCATATGGGAGGTGAACCGATGGTGGTGAATCCAGGTGACTGGCTACAGCTAAATATGGCTCAGTGGGCGATCGCGTTGGCGACACCGGGCCTTAGTTTAGAGCAGGATCTCAAGAATCTGCGATCGTTTGAATTGCGCGATGGGGAAGGGGTCATACTGGAGCCGATACAAAACGTACAGTCTCGCCTGGAAAATGGCAGCACGGCCTGATTTCATCAATCCCATTCCATGCCCGCATCACTCCATCACACCTCTACGGCAACGGATAACGCTACTGCAAAGCTAGGCAGGCATTACGGTAGCTTTAGCTGCGGACGATGACTAAACTCTGGCAACTGCACAGGATTTTGGGCAAGTGTCTTAAGAATGACTTGAATCGCCTTGTCAAGCTGAGGATCTTTTCCTTGAGCCCAATCTTGGGGTGCAATATCAATTTGAATATCGGGGTCAGTGCCATAGTTCTCCACCTGCCAGCCCACATCCTCAAACCAAAAAGAGAATTCAGGCTGGGTCACGATGCTTAAATCGACCAGGCGATGACGGGGTGAAATGCCAATCACACCGCCCCAGGTACGGGTGCCAATGAGCGGACCAATCTTCATCAGCTTAAAGCAGTGGCTAAAGATATCGCCGTCCGATCCGGCATGTTCATTCGTAACGGCAACCATGGGACCCAGCATTGCATCCGAAGGGTAGGGTTCCGGCTGCTCCCAGCGAGGCACATCGTAACCGATGCGCTGTCGAGCCAACTTTTCCAGAATCAGCTGCGAGACATGACCGCCACGATTAAATCGCACATCTACCACCAGCCCCTGTTTATGGACCTCCGCAAAATAGTAGCGATGGAACTCGGCGTACCCTGCGGGTCCCATGTCAGGGATGTGGACATAGCCAACCCGCCCCTCAGTCGCCTCAGCAACGATTTGATAATTCCGCTCCACCCATTCACGATAGCGGAGTGGGCTCTCGGACTTTAACGTTTTGACCGTCACCGTACGCCGATTTTGGCCCTCACTATCAGCGACGGTAAGCTGCACAGGACAATCAGCCTGATGCACTAACAATTCATGGGGACTCCGATGCTCAGTCAGACGTTGGCCATCCACCGCCAGCAGGCGATCGCCCACCAACACATTCAAGCCCATTTGCTGCAGCGGCGAAGCTTCCTTGGTCCAGGTATCCCCCTGAGCGATGTGGGTGATCCGATAGGTCCCAGCAGCAGCATCGTAGGCAAAGTCTGCGCCCAAAAATCCCAAGTGATAGCGGGGTTCCTTCCGGTAATCGCCGCCTATTTCGTAGGCATGAGAAGTGCCGAGTTCACCTTGGGTTTCCCATACCAAATCAGAAAATTCCGAACGCGTGGAGACACGATCAAGTAAGGGGCGATACCGCTGGTAAACTCGCTCCCAATCCACCCCTGACAAATCGGGCGTCCAGAAATGTTCTTGCTGCAGCCGCCAGATTTCCCGGAACATTTGCTGCCATTCCTGCTGGGGCACGACAGAAATCCGAATCCGCTTGAGGTCAAGCCAGCCCGTTTTGCGGTTAGGCTTATTGGCATCCCCATTACCATTGCCATTACTTTTCTTGGGCTGGGCCTTCGCTGCACAGACCCGCAGGCGATCGCCTGCACGATAAATCAACGTGGTATTGTCCTTCGCGACTTTAAAGCTCGTGACGTTTTGGGCAACGAGTTCGCGGGTTTGATGGGTGAAGTCGTAAATTTCGATCTTGGCTTCAGCCGCAGGTTTGGGACTAGACCAATTGCGGCCCAAACTGCCTTTTATCGGAACCGAACTAAACAACACCTTGTCCTTAAGACCCCAAATTTGCCGATAGCGCCCCTCTGGGACCGGAAAACCAACAATACGTTGATCAATACCGTCAAAATCAATTTTTAAGGGTGTGACCGCAGCTTCTTGAGTCGGGGTTGCCTCTGCAGAAGGCATTTCTGTCGGGGCAGACGCTGCCGATTTCACAGCCGGTTTGGGGTCTTTGCCATTACCGTTTTTGTCAGCCAGGGGCCTAGGGACCGGGATAAACGGTGAGAGTGTCTCTTTTTGCAGGGAAATCAGGAAGGGGCGAGTAGCCTGGGGAAAGTTCAGATCAAAATAGACGCTGTCGTACACAGGGTTAAATTCTCGTACTGACAGAAAATAGATAAACTTGCCCTGAGGATCAAATGTAGGGGCAAAATCAGCAAATCGTGAGGGTGTTAGCTGATAGGTTTGACCATCACTGACTCGACAAAGCTTGATGGAGGAAGTGTGCTGGGTCTCGCTGCAACCGTAGACCATCCATTGCCCATCGGGTGACCAGTTGAAGCCAGATATGCGATCGTAACGGCTGTGGTCCAGAATACGCTGGTGTTGACTCTCAAGGTCGACCCAAATCAGTTCGTGGCGGTGATTCGAGAGCACTACTTGATCAGCAACGGGCGAGACCTTGAGGTCAATCGCTCGACCTAAATCAAGGCCCGTTAGCACAATCGGCTCGACATCAAAATCAGGGCTGAGAATTTCCAGGGCTTCAGTACCGCTGCGATCGCACACGGTCACAAACCGGGTGCCGTCCGGCAGCCAACGGGTCAGCCGGTAGCGCCCCACCTCGACCTCGGCCTGCCCAACAGGCGTCACCGCCCCTTCCCAGTTGCCAAAACAAAAACTCTGGCCGCGTCCGGTGATCAGGGTAGAGTGCCCTTCAGGATGCAGTTCATAGTCTTCCAGATATTTCCCTGTATCCACAAACTTGCGCTGACGCTGAACCTGAGGACTGTGAAACGCCACGGGGATTTCGGCGTGATGGCCCGCAGCCACGTCATAGCAATATAAGCTGGCTCCTGCATGGTACACAATCCGCTGGCCGTCGGTAGTGGCATTGCGGGCATAGTACTGAGAATGCTCGGTTAGTCGCTGGAGGTCTTGCCCTGTCGGCGTACAGGTATATAGGTTACCAATGCCCTCATGGTCCGAAAGAAAGTAGATGCGATCGCCAATCCACATCGGGGAGGCCATATTGCCCTGAATATCCAGCAGTTTGGCAAACTGCCCATTGCCGGTCGCATCCACCCAAAGCACGCCGACCCGTCCCCCGCGATACCGTTTCCAATAAGCAGGCTCGGCAATATTACGCCCGAGTACAGCCTTACCATTGGGGCCAAAGGCAATCGTGTGGGCCATGCCGTAAGGTAATCGCTGGGGGAGCCCGCCTTCAACACTGACACGGTAAAGCTCAACTAACCGCATGAACGGTTGGCTAGCATTGGTGGCAAACAGAATCGACTGGCTATCCTGACTCCAACCCGCGATCGTCGTGTTGGCCCCTAAGAAGGTTAGTCGCTTAGCATTGCCGCCGCTAGACGGCATAACATAAACCTCAGCGTTGCCTTCTTCGCGACCAATGAATGCGATCTGGCTGCCATCAGGGGACAAAGCGGGCGTTCTGACTTCGCCTCGATTGGCCGTGAGACGAATCGCCGCTCCGCCACTCACAGGGACACTCCAGAGGTCATCCTCACACACAAAGACGACGCGATCGCCGTGAATTGTCGGAAACCGATAGTAACCGGACTGTTGATTCATCATAGGAAGTCTATTCTGGAGAGACCAAGGGTACTGCCACTATCGATGATAATTAGGCTCTAGTCAGGACGCCTAGGGGGGATTAATCATGCGCAACAGAGGTTTTCAATCATCCATAGATCCCTTTGAAGATTGTGTTTGAGTTTTAGCAACCGGCCTCTCTATTGCCATAAAATTGCTACTCTCTGGAAGAGCATTCGTTCGCTAACTCGATTAAATTGCCATCGGGATCACGAATGTAGATAGAGAGCAACGGGCCTTGAGCCCCTGTCCGTTGAACAGGCCCTTCCAGGATCATGACGCCTTTCGTATGGAGTCTTGCTATCAAAATAGGGATTGGGGTGTCGGTGATAAGACAAATATCAGCCGAGCCAGGGAGCGGGTGTTGTGCATGCGGACGCAAGGGTTGGGTAGCAGGGTGAAGATTGATTTTTTGCGCACCTAACTGCAGGGCTTTACGATTTGTGCCGAAGGTTACGGTTGGAATATTCAAGTTCTGTTGGTAAAACAAGCAGGTACGTTCAACGTCTTGGACGGTTAGGACAAGGTGATCCAGGCGATAAGACATCAGGGTTCTCCAGAAATGTGCGATCGCTTCTTCACGAATCGTTAGATAATCTCCTAAGTCGCCGCATAGCGGAGTGTATTTGTGAAATACTTTTTTCTCTCAGATGGCTGGACAACAGGCCGAGTATGGGAATTCGGGGGGATTTGGAATGAGGTCGGTTGGCAACGTAAGCCTCATCTAAAACAGATGAACCTCTGCATCATCGAGAATGGCGAAAAACTATGGCTTTATCAAGTTGAAGAAGCTGTTCTTATGGTGGAGGTACGTCCATCAGCGCAAAAGTCGCGCCCAATTGGGCAAGTCGTGCTCAAGCGATTAATTACAGCTAATCAAGTCATTGAACACCTCTGTTCTGCTGATGCTGTGATCAAGAACTTGCAGGAAATGAATGGTGCGACCGTAGCCGCAGATGCCGAGTCTCCCAAAATAGAGGCTGAATAAGGTTTTCCTTCCCCCGATCCCAGGGTTCTGCAACAACCTCTGCAAACCGGATTCCTGACTCCCAGACCTGGGATCTTTCATTCTCAGAGCCCAGGGTTCTTCGACAACCTTCGCGAACCGGATAATTCACCTAAGAACCCTGGGCTCTTCCCCAAGCTGCCAGCGGTTTAATACCAGCCAAATCAAGGATTTGCGGAATCAAATCCTCACGACGGATTGCCATCATATGAACCCCCTGACAGAGCTCTTGAGCTGCCTTGACCTGCTCAGCAGCGATGCAAATGCCTTCCTGCAGGGGATCAATCGCTTGGGCCAACCGTTCAATGATGGCGTCAGGAATTTGAACACCTGGGACATTGCGATTGATAAACTGGGCATTCTTAGCTGATTTCAGCAGAAAAATACCGGCTAAAACAGGCCGATCGCACCCAGCTGCAATCTGACTCATGAATTTGTCCAGTCGTTCAAAGTCAGCAATCAGTTGGCTTTGAAAAAACTGTGCCCCAGCTTCTACCTTTTTGGCAAAGCGACGCTCTAACCCTGACCAACTTCCACACTGGGGATCAACTGCAGCCCCAACGAACAAATCAGTCGCTTGATTGGTCAAGGGGCGATCGTGCAGGTCAAAGCCCAGATTGAGCTGTCGAATTAACTTCAGCAAACGTACTGATTCCAGGTCAAACACGCTACGAGCACCCGGATGATCCCCTGCCTTCACCGGATCTCCTGTGAGCGCCAAAATATTGCGAATGCCCAAAGCATGAGCCCCCAAAAGATCCGCTTGTAGCGCAATCCGATTGCGATCGCGACAGGCCATTTGGCAAATCGGCTCAATCCCTTGTTGATGCAAAATAGCGGCTGAGGCCAAAGAAGACATCCGCATCACGGCCCGACTACCATCCGTGATATTTACTGCATGGACACGTCCTCGAAGTATTTCTGCCATCGCCACCATATGACTGGGATCACTCCCCTTCGGTGGCATCACCTCGGCTGTGACAAGAAACTCACCCGCACGAGCAGCTGCTTGAAATTCGGATAGGGGCGGTTTCTGAGGGAACTTGATGGCAACCATTCAAACAATGAAAGTAGATGGATCGGGAAAACATAGTTTCGACAGTATAGCCCGCTACTTGGAGCGTTCTGATATCAAACAACTGCCACGATGAAGCCAACCGTGCCTGCGATTCTTTCCTTTGGGGAACGCAACATCACCAAAACCCTCTTGGTCACAGGAAGCTATCACCAATAGACCATAGCGACAACTGATTTCAGTCTCTACTTTGCGTCTAAAGAGGTTGCGAGTATCCTAAGGCCGTTTTGGTTTTGCTCAAGGTTTCTAGCGCGATCGCCTCGGCTTTTTCACGGCCTTGCTTCAAGACAGCTTCCAAATAGGCGCGATCGTCCATCAGGGCCTTGAACTTTGCTTGAATCGGTCGCAAGGCTTCCACCATCGTCTCCGTCAGCAGGGGCTTAAACTGTCCCCAGCCCATTTCGGCACACTCGGTCGTAACAGCCTCTTTGGTCTGCCCAGACAGCAACATATAAAGCGTTAGCAAGTTGTTGCACTCAGGGCGTTCAGGATTGTCAAACACCAATCCCCTCATAGGATCGGTCTTGCAGCGCTTGATCTTACGCTGAATCGCTTCAGGGGGATCAATCAAATCAATCCGGCTCATCTCAGAAGGGTCCGATTTTGACATTTTTTTGGTCCCGTCCGTCAAGCTCATCACTCGAGCGCCAGCCGCTTGAATTAGCGGCTCAGGGACTTTAATAACAGGTGCATCTTCGCTGCCATATTGAAAGTTGAGACGATTAGCAATATCCCGCGTAAGTTCTACATGCTGCTTCTGATCTTCCCCCACGGGAACCAAATCTGGCTCATATAGCAGAATGTCCGCAGCTTGCAAGACGGGATAATCGAATAGTCCCACCGTCACATTTTCGCCTTGCTTTACAGCCTTTTCTTTGAACTGGATCATGCGCTCTAACCAATTCAGCGGTGTGAGGCAATTGAATAACCAGGCCAGTTCACTATGAGCTGAAATGTGCGATTGGACGAACACAGTGGATTGGTCAGGATCAATACCGCAGGCCAGGTAAGTAGCTGCGACATTGTAGGTATCGGCTGCGAGCTTGGTAGGGTCATGGGGCACAGTTATGGCGTGCAGGTCCGCCATAAATAGAAAGCTGTCGTATTTCTCCTGCAGCGTCACCCAGTTCTGAATGGCCCCTAGATAATTCCCCAGATGGAGATTCCCGGTGGGTTGGATTCCGGAAAGAATACGGCTTTTGCCCATGGATAAGAAGTTTATCAATCTGTATACTCTGCTTAAGTATTGTATAAGAATTGCCTGGACATAATGATAAGTCCAAGTTTTTTTGCTGTTGTTGAGATTTAAAGCCCTGATGAATAAAACCGTTACCCCGGCACCTACTCAAGCCCTAGAAGCTGCTATTAAGCTGGCTCAAGACGTTAAGACCCAACAGGAAGCCCATACGGCTTTCAACCAACTCCACGAAGATTTGCTAGCCCAGAATCCTGAACTGGCAGCGATGCTACAAATGCTCTGGCGCGAATATGTCACCTCACAGCGTTCGGTGGCTTTTTGGCAAGAACTCTGTCAGGTAGAAAAGCACCTTTCTGAACGCATCAGAGAAAATCATCTACAGCTCCGCCAGAATTACCTACGACTGATGCAAGAGCAGTAAATTGTCAGACGACTCTTACTGGTCCAAAAGTAGATTAAGTTCTCGGTTGTTCGTTATCAGGGTAGATCTCCCCAATTCTTCTTGAAAACGCACGACCATTTCATTGTCGCGGAAGGAAATTCCTTGATAGCGCACTGACGCTGATGTTAGGGGCGTTTGGCTGTGCGCCCCTAGCCAATATCTAGGTTTAGCGATCGCCTCCGTTGGATAAAACAACCTCACCAGATAGCCTTCGCCTCTTTGGCACATCCTCTATGAAAACGTTATTTTCGCCCTGAAAATACCCCCTGCGTAGCGTGGGTCAAAACTCCACCTGTCCCCCTGTCCCCCCCACCCGTCGTGATACGACCCACGGCACCCCACCCGAAAACCCAGCCTTTCTTTTCATCGTTAGGAACATTGCACCAGCATCATGGCTGTCGCCCTGATCCCTAAGCATGTCAGAATCTCTCCCTTTAATAGATTCAAGGCAGATAGAACTCCAAGCTACCAGCTTCCACACAGGCATCTGTTGGTACAGACCAGGGACTTTGTAGAAAACGGTCAAACAGCATCGCGGCGCAGGATCCATAGGGCCAAAGCTGTCCATGAGAACTCGCGGGAAATGTGTAGCTGTACGCATTGCTGAGCGTAGGCAGAATTTGTTTCAGCAAACTGGGGGGTGTAGCGGGATCAAACTGCCCTGAAAGTAACAACGTGGGAATATCACTAACGACCGGAACATCCACGCTAGGAGGCAACAGGTCCAGATCAAGGCGATCGCACACCCTCAAATACTGCAATGTATCCAGGTGGCTATAGCCTCGGGAAATTGCCCCGACATCCTCTAGCCCGACTTCTTCAATACGATAGTCGGCATCCTCAGCGCACACGACGGTAAAGTGCATCAATAACGCCAGCGTGCTATCCGGGTGTAAGGACAAGCCAAAGGCACCGCTCAAGACCTGAATATTGCCCTGTTCAAGCGAGTCTATGACGGAGGGGAATCTGGCCACCCCTTCAGATGTGTAGAGACTATCAATTAGGGCCGTACTCAGTAAATCCCCATTCACAGGCACTTCCACCAACTCGTCTAATCCCGGACTCTGGAACAGCGGCCATAAACTTACCGTGAGCGGGCGTTGTTGTAAGGTGCTGTAAAGTTGTTCAACCCTTGCTGACAAATTGGGATAGGCAGCCTGGCAGCCCTCATTCGCAGCACAAGCAGCAAAGACTCGATCTAGCGCCTGCTGCCGCAAATGGGCTTGATTCCGACCCCAATTGCCAGAGAGCGGAAAGGGGCCATCGAGCGTAACACTGCGGAGGCTATTGGGGTAGCGATACATCAGGTGCTGCCCCAGCATCGTACCGTAGGAGGATCCGAAAAAATTGATTTGCTCGTAGCCTAAAACGGCACGAATATCGTCAATATCGGCGGCAATTTCCAGGCTGTTAAAGACAGAGAGATCCCAGCCCTGCTGTTCCCAAGATTGAGCACAAGCTTGGATAGCATCGGCGATCGCCTCAGCCGTTTGCTCCACTGAGGCCGCGCCTTGTGCCGACCGGATGCGCGCATCCCCATATCCAGGACAATTCAAATGAGGACGCGCAAAAGCCGTTCCACGTTGGTCAAAAAAAATGAGATCCCGAGTTTGGTTGGGGAAGGTAAACCACTCGGGTTGAAAAAACTGAGCAAACTCAACCAACCCCATGATCGATCCTCCCGGACCACCGCGGGCAAACATAACGGGATCGGCATCACTCGGAGTCGTTCGGCTGGGGAAAACTAGAACCCCTAGATGAATGGTCTGTCCACCCAATTGGCTGCGGTCTGCGGGTACAACAACATAGCCACAGTGATAAGGCTGCGTTTCATCGACTGCAATAAAACAGGGATCGAGAGGTTCAAACCGAGGCAAGTCCGCATAGCTTTCGACAGGAACGGGATCGGGAATTTGGCTGGGTGGCGGAACTCTGGCAACAGGAGTTGCACTAGCCGTGGCTGGAACAATGAACTTACAGGCGATCGCGGCAACTGCCCCTAGAAACACAAACTGGAAACGTACTGGGCAAAATGCCATCCGTTACAGACCTAATACATTGCTACCTTCACTAAAATAGACGCCAGCAATACACCCGGTCATCAGCGTAGCCAGCGTACCAGCCCATAGTGCTTTCCAGCCTAGAGAACTAATGTCCTTACTGCGGGAGGGCACAAGTGCCGATAAACCACCGACAAAAATGCCGACGGAAGGAATATGGGCAAATCCGCACAATACATAACTAATAATGACCATCGCGCGATCGCTAATCGCCCCTGCTGCCGATAGGTTCGCCAAAGCAATGTAAGGGGGAATCGCAGTCTTTAGCAATCGCTGTCCAATCAGAACTGAAGAAAGCCACAGTTCGTTCCAATCCAGGGAAACGCCTGTCAGGAAGGTCAGCGGCAAGAACAAGGCCCCTGTGATGTTATCTAAGGTAATGACACTGAATATATTGCCAATCTGCCGAAGCAGCGAGGAATCGCTATTCTGCAATGAAGCTAAAGAGCTAAACAGCAGATTTAGCAATGCCACCAAACCTAAGATGGCAATCAATGAAGCCGCGATGCCGACAGCCAACTTAACCCCATCCAATGCCCCTGAAATCAGAGCATCCATGGGTGTTTTAGTGCCTTCATCAGCTTCCAGTTCGGGGACCTTTCCTAGAGTTTCTGGAACGTCTTTTTCTGGCACCAGAATCTTGGCCATCACAAACGCGGCTGGAATAGTAAGGACCGAAGCCGACATCAAGTGCCCAGCAATAGCAGGAAATGTTCCCCTGAGATATCCCGCATAGAGACCCAAAACCGTAGAGGCGATAGAACCAAAGCAGGAGGCCAGAATGGCGCACAGCTCGCTCCGGGTCATGTTCTGCAAGAAGGGTTTGATAGCAACCGCTGACTCAATGCCCACAAAAATATTGGCTGCTCCCGCCAGGGACTCGGCCCCACTGATGTTCATGATCGAACGGAAGAACTTGGCAAACAAGCGCACAACTGGCTGAATGACGCCCAGGTTGTAGAGTAAGCCAAAGATGGCAGCGAAAAAGATAACTTGGGGCAGCGATCGAAACGCAAAGATAAAGCCCAAGTTGAGGTTATCGACAGCTAAGCGATCGCCCGGTACAGCGCTAAACGGTGGGGTTAAGGCGCGCGCAAGCCACCTACCGGCCCCCTGAGGGCCGACCGTTCCCAAAGACCCGAGATCAGGGACCAGAATGGAACCAAACAAGAATCGCGATCCGGCTTCAGAGGCATCGATCAGTGCATTGAGGAGACCACTCACCCAAACAACAATCTCGCGGGTAACCGGTAGTCGGAAAATAAGTAGCCCTAGCACAAGCTGAAGGCCAATCCCCCAGAAAACAACTTTCCAAGGAATTCGCCGCTTGTCCTCGGAAAACACCCAGGCCCAGAAGCATAAGCCCACAATGCCTACCAGCGAAAGTAAGTTCAACACACCTTAATTCCCCCCTCCCACAGTTACCGCCACGATTTTACAGGCGTTGATAGTTTATGGAACCGCCATAACTTTACTGTGAGGGCTCAATAACGGCGACAGCCCTTTAAACTTCGATACGCATTCGTGATCCTCGAACCATAATGGGAACAGCGCTGTTGTTCCAAACGTTCTATGAATCCCTTTTCGCCAGTGCCGCCTAATTGGGCTGAGCACGCTGTACATGCCCATGCATTTAGTTGTCCTCGCTGCGGTGCAACGACAGCAAAAGCCAAAGCTGTATGGATCAACCGCCGCTCACCGGTTTACACCGAAAACCATCGGCGGAAATGGCAGGAGTTTTATCACTGCGGTGACTGTGAAACTGCTTGGTGGGCTTGGAGCAGCGATCGCCCCCCGACCGAATGGAGTGGTAAATTGCCAAACGAAGAAACATTAGAGGACTAGCACTCATGTCAGTGCTCGTGTTCGGTAGCCTCAATATGGATTTGGTGGTGCAATCACCCCGGCTACCCGTTCCAGGAGAAACGATTCTAGGGACCCATTTCGATACGATTCCTGGCGGCAAAGGTGCCAACCAAGCCGTTGCCGTGGCTCGACAAAACGTTACCACCCTCATGGTGGGGAGGGTCGGCATCGATCCTTTTGGCCATGAATTGCGTCATGGCCTAGCCGTTGAAGGCATCAATGTCGAGGGTGTGCAGAGTGACCCCGAAGCCCGTACAGGTGTAGCGGCGATCGCAGTAGCCACCACAGGCGATAATCACATCGTGGTTGTCCCTGGAGCTAACAGCCACGTTAACAACACCGATTTGGCGTACCTCGAAAATCTGTTCACACAAGCCCAACTGCTGCTCATGCAGTTCGAAATTCCACTTCCTATTGTGACGGCTGCTGCAGAACGAGCTTACAAGGCTGGGCTAACGGTTATGGTTGATCCGGCACCAGCTCAAGCAAGCATCCCAAAGGCCTTATACCGTTACACACATATCCTGACCCCCAACCAGGTAGAAGCGGCCCAATTAGTGGGGTTTCCAGTCTCAACCATAGCGGATGCTACCAGAGCCGCTAAAGTTCTGCGCCAGTGGGGGGTAGAAATAGTCTTAATAAAGCTGGGAGAGCAAGGCGTACTCTGCGCTACCGCTGAGGCAACATTTCACACACCAGCATTTCCTGTTCAGGCTGTTGACACTGTCGCGGCAGGGGATGCCTTTAACGGTGGGCTGGCCGCCGCTCTCCACGAAGGCAAAAACTGGCCCGCAGCAATCAACTGGGCCAACGCCACTGCGGCCCTTTCAGTCACCCAAACGGGTGCCCAAACTTCGTTGCCTCAGCGGGCTGAAGTTGAGGCTTTTTTGCAGCAACACACCCAAAACTAATCGCTACCGATGCTAATGGAAGTTCCCATCACCTCAGCCCGAGTTAGATCAACGTCATCAAGTATCGCTCCAGCAACGTCAACAAAGTAGAGCTTGGCCTCGGTGAGGTTAACATCAGCCAGATTGGCATCGCGGAAACTCGCGTTAGTCAAGAATGCACTCGTTAGATTGGCATTTGACAGATTGGCTCCTTCCAAATCTGCCCCTTCTAAATTAGCCTCGGTCAGGTCAGCGTCCCGCAAATCGGCAGCCCGCAAATCGGCTCCAATCAAATGAGCCTGACTCAAATCGGCTCCAGATAAATCACAGCCATAGCAAGCATTAGTTGTAAGCAACTGCTCAACGTGAACCGGATCCTCACTCCTAGCAGGATCCACGACTACCAGAGGAATTACCATTGCCAGCATTGCTGCGGTAATCAACTTCATACACCGCTCCTTAGCGCTACAACAGGGTAACGATTACGAAAAACTTGGGAAAAACATCCTGTAGGCCGAAAACTCAAGGTTCAGAACACTCTGATGCACTTAGACTTAAAAACCGCTGCATCAGAAACACTTGAGCTCATAGACACTCACACCGTTGACCGAGCAATTCAACCTTAAAGCCGTGTAAAGCTTTGCAAACGATTTTGTTGCTACGTTGCAATCTCTACCGAAGGATAAAATTGCATTTTTACGCCCGTACTCCTCTGTCACACTGATATGTTGACACATCTAGGAAGAAGGAGTAAGCGGAAAACCGTAATCGTAAGAAAATATACAGCTTTGCAATTACTTAACTTGCTCTGACGAGAATCTTTTTGTTCTCTTTATTAAAACGCTGGTCATAGACTGTTTTTTTGGTCAGCATTAATAAGGCAACAGGTTTTCCCCCGACGTAGGTAATGGGTCATCAACATTATTTTGTTGCTGGGTGCTTCCATATTGAGAATGGGAAGTCTAACAACTGAAGATAACCAGAGAATGCCCCCGCCTATCAGAGCTCTTGAATCTGCTTCCAGCTCACGCTTCAGAACTGAAAATACTGTCAGAGTCTTCTCTGAGGGCATTTCATCAGGGTTAGTAGACGATTAAGCCTTCAGTCTCGATGATGTCTCTTCATTCAATCCGAGGAACTATGCTTTGCCGAACCTGTGAAAAGCGCTTTAACTGTATTCCAGCTGCCTTAGCAGCTAATGATAGACATATGTTTGCTCTGCTAGAGCAACTGAAACAATGCGATCGCTATGCTAAGGAGGAACAAGGAGTATCAATAATATCGCAACCCCAGCGGCAGTCTTACACGGCCGCACAAAACGTCGCATAACTGTAGCAAGGTTATTTCTACATCTAATGTGAGTTTTTGGGGCTTAAAGACTCAAGTCAATATCCTCAAGTCTGCTGGCTCTTCCGAGATTCCTATTGGCAATGCGGAAGAGCCACTTTGTATACGATAGGGAAGACGGCCAAAGTAACATAAAGCGTTGAAAGGTAATTCAACAAATGGCCAGTAATTCTCATTTTGAAAAAGTCATAGCCAATTGCTCTTACGTATCGATTGGCTTCGTTGCCATCTTGCCTGCGAATGAAACTGCGGGCGGCAAGAGCTATCCCCATAACTAAGAATTGCTGACGGATGGCAAACGTCCTTGCCAAGACGTCCTTGCGAATAAGGGCAAGAATATCAGTCAATGTAAACAATTCGCATGATTTCTGGATATCCGATATCGTAGGGATGTAAAGGTTCGCTGAAGTTTCCGTCCGAAGTACACAGTTAAACCAGGGGGCGACGTGGCTGCACTCCAACACCCATGGCAAGCCAAGCGCAAGGTTCATCATCAACACCAGCAGCAGTTTGTGAGAGCTGACTCCTGGCGATATCAGCAAGTTTGTCCAGTCAGCGTTCGCCGAGCTACAGCCAAGCTTCCTGAATTTGAGGCTGAGTTACAAGAAGCCGTTGCAGCGCGGTGCAACGATATTCAACTTGAATTACAGGAAATTCAACCCTATGTGGCTAAGTTACAGACGTTTGTAAGCGCCACCCCGGCCCAACGTCCACCACAACCCATGGTCCGGCTAAACCACTCAGCATGGACACCGGACGAGGGTACCGACAACCCGGAAAGCCCTGTAGCTGACTATCTTAACGGCATTTCCGAGTCCCGCCGAACCCTTGATGTGCAAAGTCAGCATCAGGACCATCGCCAAGGCACTCACAGCGAATCTCCATCTTCACAGCATGAGTCTGTTGTTGCTCCGAAGCAGAAGAAGCAGTCTTTTCCGAGAAACCTACAAGAAGTGGTACGGAGTGATGTCCCCGAATGGAAAGGGAACCGTGCCCCTTCTCCCTCGTTCGAAAACGACAGGCCAACAGCCAAAGTGCAACCTGTTCCACAAACCTTACAAAGCTCCAGTCAACCTAGTCCTAATCGCTCAGCCGCATCTATCGCTGAGGCAAAAACCCCTGAACAAGCCGTCTATAGATATTTACAGAGCCACAATAAAGGGGCTCGTCTTCCCGAAATTGAATCGAGCCTGAAGATTAGTCGACTTGAAGTGGTAGATGCTTTACGATTGCTGATTCGCAAAGATCTAATTATCCAAGACATGAAAACTTACCACGTTTCTAAAGGCGCTGCTAAGTAAACATCTTTCTGGGTCTTCAAAACTGTATTGAGGAAGTTACCGGCATGACCCGGAGCGCGTATTCATAGCATTCTAGGGCTAGCCGATATCGCTGTTGCGATTCATGTATCGCTCCCAGGCGTCGGAATATTTGAATCGCTTGGGCCTGTTTATCAAGGGCAAGGAAATGATTCAGCACGTCCTGGTAAGCCAAGTTTGCCCAACCCTCTTGCTCGGTTTCCTGGCAAAATATGGCGAGCGTGCGCAAGACATCTATCAGTAGTGCTTTGCATTCTCCCTTTTCATCATGAAGCAACAGGTTATCTAGAGCTGCTTCGTAACAAGCTAGGGCAAACAAAACCACCTCTTGCTGAGCATACAGTTCTCCTAATCGAAGCAGAACCTGACTTTCCAAAAGAGGAGCTTGTAACTGGTCATAAAGACTCAAAGCACGTTCTAAACAAGACTCCGCCTGAGCAAGTTGTCCTTCTCTGAGGTGACTAACACCCAGTTGATAGACCGCAAACGCATAATCTTGCGGAGCAGTGCCTGGCTCCAAAATAGCAACAGCCGCCTGGCTATAGGCAAGCGATCGCGCGGGCTGCTGTTGCTGCAAACAGATAAGACTGAGACTATTCAAAGCTCTGCCCAGGTTTATAAGATCCTGGATTCTGGTAAAGGCCTGAATGGCAGCTTCAAAGTTATGTTGGGCCTGAGCTAATTCACCACGTTCCTGATAGAAAAGCCCCCAAGCCATTGCCGAGCCACCCAGCAACCGATAAAAGCCCTTGGCCTCAGGTATCTCCCATGTCGTTATACACAGCACCGATATTAGCGATTGTTCGAGACTCGAGGAGTTGAGCAAGTTCAGCAGCATTCGGAGACGCATGGCAGGTACCTGATGAGTGAGAGCTTACAGATACCTACGTTCAGCACAGCCTGGATATCGAACACATTACAAAACTTAACAAATCTCAAATAAGCTGTTCCACGAAAAAGCAGGGAGCGATCGCCCCCTGCAAGCCATCAAAGATGACGCTATCAAGACAATAGAAGTCCTTAGTACAGGTCTTCTTCCTTGTGAGTTTCGATAGTGCAATCAGAAGTAGGGTAAGCCACACAGGTGAGAACGAACCCAGCTTCGATTTGATCATCATCCAAGAAGGACTGATCAGACTGATCCACACCACCACTCGTGATCTTGCCTGCACAGGTAGAACAAGCACCCGCACGACAAGAGTAGGGCAGGTCAATCCCCTGTTCTTCAGCCGCGTCGAGAATGTACTCGTCGTCAGCCACCTCAATAGTGGTATTTAGCCCTTCAGCCTCGTTTACTAGAGTTACTTTGTAACTAGCCATACCGCAATCCTCCCAACGAATGAAAACCGCTGTTTAAAAAACCACAAACACATTATCACGCAATTAGGTGAACCATGGTTACGTGGTTTCACTCCATCATTGATACTACGGGAAAACCTGAAAACTGTGGGAAAAAATCTGACTTGCGATTGAATTGGATTCGTAATCAAAGACCCCACTTTTTCACTTTTCCCCTTATCAATAATTAGGGGTCCATGCTCAAAGGCCTTTCATAGGAGCAATTTCAGGCTTTCTATCACAACACAGGCTACAGTTCTGGGAAGCAACATCTGGAGTTTTATTAATCCATAATTATCTTTTGATAGGCAAAACTTATATATCAATGATGACTATTGATGATGTTAGCAACAACAATGGTTTTCTTAAATTCTAGGGGTGCGTTATTGCTAGCTTAGAAGCTCTAGTGCTATCTCTGAATTAGAGTTCTCTTAGACCAAATTCAAAATTGGATAATGGATTTGTGGGACCTAAGTATCGTGTGCCAACCAACAGATCACTGCGGGTTGGGATTGTCGGGACTGGATTTGCAGCGAAAAGGCGCGTTGAAGCATTTCGTACTGATTCCAGGACCCAGGTGGTTGCCGTAGCTGGCAATACCTTAGCCAACACGGAAGCCTTTGCCCAAGCCCAAGAAATCGCCATGAGCCCATCATGGCAAGCTTTGGCCCAACAGGATGGCATTGACTTAATCGTTGTGTGTCATGCCAATAGTCATCATGCAGAAGTCGTACGCTTAGCACTTACAGCTGGGAAATCAGTTGTTGTGGAGTATCCCCTGGCCCTTTCCGTAGCAGAAGCATCTGAATTGATTGAACTTGCCCAAGATCAGCGATCGCTGTTGCATGTTGAGCATATTGAACTACTGGGAGGTTTACACCAAGCGATGCAGGCTAATTTGCCGACAATTGGTACGCCTGCATATGTTCGCTACTGTACAACTTCGGCACGGCATCCAGCTCCGCAAAAATGGGCCTATAACGCCGCCTTATTGGGATTTCCCTTGATGGGAGCTTTATCACGCTTACATCGCCTCACCAATTTATTTGGGGGCGTCCATCAAGTCGCTTGCAACCTGCAATACGATGGCGCATCGGTAGAACCATCGGCTGAATATTTTCAAAACTGTCGATGCACAGCCCAACTTCGATTTTGCTCGGGTGTCATTGCCGAAGTTCTATACGCCAAAGGATCACAGACATGGCGATCGCAGCGTTTGATGGAAGTTGAAGGCGATCGCGGAGCCCTGGTCTTTAAAGACGATATCGGCACTTTGATCACCTCTGAAGGAAGTCACCCAATTCCAGTTGAGACACGTCGAGGCCTCTTTGCTAAAGATACAACCGCTGTCCTCGATGCCCTGTACGACGGTAAACCTCTTTACGTCACGCCCCAGGAAAGTCTCTATGCCTTACAGGTAGCTGCCGCTGCCAAACAAGCTGCCCAAACAGGCCAAACAGTGACCATGCAACTTCCCTAAAACCTCTCGATGTATTCTCGGGCTTTTCTCACTCTGTGTGTACTTTACAAACATCAGCACAGTACACATCTGGAGATTCAACCCATGCCTCTCAAGTACCGCGGCATTACTTATCAACCCTCCGCAGCTTCTCTGATGCCTTCTGAGCGATCGGGCATTTACCGGGGCATTCCCTTTCGGACTGTATCCGGCCAGCCTCAAGCTCGTTCACAGAGCCTTCAGTTAACCTATCGTGGCATACGTTACAACCGATAGTTTTCGCTGAAGACAGTTTTTCCTCGAAACGACCGCACACGAAAGCCTCGACCAATGGTCGAGGCTTTTTTCTTATACTTTCCCAGGACCGAATAATCCCACAGCCTTTAATAATTTTCCTGCCCTACAGTTAACGCTCAATGAGTTGTTAGTGCGCCGTTGTTAGTTCATGATTTATTGGAATATTTAACCAGTACTTAACGGCAGAAGCATGTGCATCATTTCCAATGCTTAAAAGGCCCACTATGAGATGGTTTGGCATTTTACATTTCGAATTCTGCATAGCAATACCAGGAGTCAAGCCCAAAACCTAACACCTCAAACAACAACGATTAACCATTAACAAAAAAGGAAAACAACCTATTCTTTATCGCACTGCGCGCTGATCACATTTGCGCTCAAACCTAGCCCGCTTCTATCGGAACCTCGACGATCGCATCTCCTGTTGTCTCCACAACATCAAGCGAGGATTCAGCAACTTCGAGGTGTTCGAGTTCATCCCAAATGTCTTGCATGAGGCTGTCGAGGTTTTGTCGGGTGACAGCTGAAATCGTGAATATCTTAGACTGACTCACCTCTTCCATCAGTTCAACCAGCGCTTCACAGTCTTCCGCAGAAAGGGCATCGACCTTGTTAAGTGCCAATAACTGAGGACGACTGGCCAACCCATGCCCATAAGCCTCTAGCTCTTGTTGGATAGTTTGATAATTGCTGATAGGATCCTCTGCCGTCGCATCTACCAGGTGCAATAGCAAGCGCGTTCGTTCAATATGTCGCAGAAACTCGTGGCCCAATCCTAATCCCTCATGGGCTCCTTCGATAAGCCCAGGAATATCGGCAAATACAGTGCCATCCCCCGTTGGTTTACGAACAACGCCCAGGTTGGGAACCAGGGTTGTAAATGGATAGTCCGCGATTTTGGGTCGAGCTGCTGAAAGTGCTGCAATCAAAGTGGATTTTCCAGCATTGGGTAAGCCAATGATGCCAACTTCAGCCAAAAGCTTTAGCTCCAGACGAATCCGGCGTTCTTCACCAGGTAAACCAGGTAGAGCATGTTCTGGAGCGCGGTTGCGGTTGCTCAAAAAATGGCGATTGCCTAAACCGCCTTTGCCACCTTTAGCGACACAGAGCGTTTGTTGAGGCGTAACCAGGTCGCCTAAAGGTTCATCGGTATCAGCATCGTGGATAACAGTACCGCACGGGACTTCGATGTAGCGATCGTCGCCACTGGCCCCTGTGCGATTGTTAGGGCCACCTCGCTGACCATGGCTAGCCTTAAAGACATGCGCATAGCGAAAATCCAACAACGTTTGGAGGTTAGCATCAGCAATAAGGTAAACCGATCCCCCATTACCGCCGTTGCCACCCGAAGGACCCCCTGCAGGAACATACTTTTCACGGCGAAAAGCCACCAAGCCATCGCCACCATTTCCACCCATAACGGTGACTTCAGCTAAATCTATAAACTTCATGGCAGCCTTATTCCTGGAACGCCCATCCCCAAAAGAGAGATATCTGAAGTTTACCGAGCAGACTCCCCCTTTCTTTGTAGGATCTCTATCCTATAGCCTGACCGAGAAAAATGAGTTAGCGGTAGCAGAAAATGTGGAACGTTTGACCTATCAAAAATTCGATAATGGGACATTCAGACAGAGGACTCGTTAGATATCTGGGATATGTAGTTGAGGAACGTTATCAAACCAATTACAAGACCCAACTTATTTTCGCTGGAAATAACCTGTAGTCCTTCCTGTATAGGCATTTCAATCGCACTAAATGCAGTCGAGCTTGTGGGATAAAGTCAAGCTTGCTTACGGAGCGTCATTTCTGCGGGGAGGCAAAGTAATCCATCGCCATAGGTTTGGATAATCCCTTGCTGGCGCAGTTTGCCCATTAAACGAGTGATGGTGACGCGGGTTGAACCGATCGCGCTACCAATCTGAGCGTGTGTTAATGGAAAGGGCAGATAGTATCCTTCTGGGCAAGATTCGCCAAATTCTTCGATCAGCAGGGTCAAGAAACCAATCAAGCGGTCAATAGTCCGCCGTTGCCCCAAAGTACTGAGCCAGAGCAGCTTGCGCTGATGCTGATGGCGAAAAGCTTCTAATACTTCGCGGCGAAAGTGGGGCCAGTTATCCAAATCATTCCAATACAGCCAAATGACTGTCGTTTGATCAACATGGGCCGAACTTTGCAACGAAAAGGGTGACTGCGCTACGATTTCAAAGGGTTGTCCAGCTCCCACAAAGCCGAGGAAGGCTTCTTCATCTTGAGCCATGAGAGGAGTCGTGGAAACCTCCTCGTCAGAAGCAACATCGACATTTAACTGAGCGTTACCCGTCAGCCTTACAGCACCTCGTTGCACCAGGTATAGTAGACCGGGACGGGCGGGAATCCGTTCATCTTTGACAAATGTACGACAGCGATAGTGCTCTTGCGCCCAGTCGGAAATACGCTGCCAGGTCAGAAAAGGGCGCGCCTGATTGGCCGAGGATGATGAGTACATATGCGTGCGTTGGAGTGAGACTATTCTGATCTGAACTGATTGAACGGGAACTGCCTCAAGCTCAATTGGCAATAAATACCAACTCTAACGATACCGTCAGAGCTAACGTAGCATCTTCAGGGAACAAAGCACTTAAGCAGATTCATGCAGGATTCGTCTTTATGCAGGATTCGTCAATGCTCTCTTTAAATCACCTTCATACTAAACCAAACTTTACGTATTATTTCCAGCAGTTCTGATACTACCGCTCCGAGAATTACACTCCCAGAGCACAGGTACACTGAAATACCCCAACCTCTACCGACATCGGGTAATGCCATCCGGAGGTTTAAGCGATACGTTAGCGCACATTGCTCTCAAAAGAGTATTAAAAAAAACACTCCTTGACAAAGCAGAAACAGGTTCTGATTTTGGGCTTTGTCGGCCTCCTGATTTTCCCCTGGTAGCTTTCTTCAGGGGTAGGGGGCAGCTGCGTTACCGATCGCCGATTGCGCTGCAACAAGACGCCTCTGAAACAATGGATCCGGCAACGCTAGCAAAACAATGGGTTGAATTACTCACAAGTCAGAGCACAGTGGCAGCAAACGATGAGTCCGCGATCGCTCATTACTTAAATATCAATGCGGATACTCATGGATGGATTACAGTTACATTGCTCGATCCCGGAACTGCAATCTGGCTAAAAGCATGGAATGAGACGTCTCTAACTCATCTTAAGACTCACGAGCAGCCAGAGAATTCTTTGCCGCTGGATGCTTTATCACAGCGTCCCCTTTGTAAGCAATTAAAACTATCGTTGCCCATGCTGCTGCAATTTGCCCACGCCAGCTGCTGCCATTGGTTGAGACAAGCAGAACAATTCCAGCCGAGAATGCTGACATCGCAATCAATCCTGACTGACGCATCAGAGTTTGCCTGGGGATGGTCTAGCCAAAGCCCGGCAGCCTGTCATGTGCTATTGCAGAGGACTGTTCAGGCTTTGGACACGATGGCTGAGCAGCAAGGAGGATCTGTTACATGCCTGCGTCAGGGATATACCTTAGCTGAAGCAATCTATAGCTTCCAAGCGGCAGTTCCTTTGGCAACAGTCCAAACCTTCCCTGATGAAGTCCAGAACTCAATCTGGAGTACTGTTAAAGCTGCTCAGCAGGGGCTCGCTTTAGTCATTCTTGGCACTCTTAAGCAAACGCCTGTGATGAGCTTTTAGGTACCCCAAAATATACAGTCCGAAGGGAAGTTTTGAGTTCAAACTCGTGCGGTGGTACCAATCGCTTGCGTCAACGGCATACAAACCTCGCGTTGGACGCTCTAGGCTCACCGCAATCCGCCCGGATGACACTTTATGCTAACCACCCTCTAATTGAGAGACGCAACATGTCGTGTCTCTACAGGTATCACCGATTTCCCGTAATGGGGGTTAGCCATTCGGATTCGATATTAATCCTTAAGGTGCCAAAGCTAGCATCAGGAAAACAAGACTGAAATGATTGAGTGGGGTGTTAATCCATGTTGCCGACCGACGCTGTTGCAATGGTCCCATCCGAACTAGCTGAGCGCCTTCGAGTCATGCCGAAGGCAGAGATTCATGTACACATTGAGGGTGCAACAGATGCTGCAACGTTTTATCAGATGGCTCAGCGCAACCAGGTTGAATTACCAGCGCAGTCTTTAGCCGACTGGCAAGCACTTTTTGAGTTTCGCGATTTTCCGCATTTCATTCAGATCTATCGAATGGCCGTCCAGTGCCTAAAGACGCTTGAAGATTATGCGCTGATGATTGAACGCTTCTACCAGCGGCAGTTTGAGGAAAATATTCTCTACACAGAAGCTTTTTTGAGTGCTTCGTTTTTATCACAGACATTTGAGCCTGAGGCAATTTTAGATGCGATCGCTGCTGGACAGGCCGCCGGGGCAGCCCAGTATCCCTGCCAAATCAAGTTAATTCCGGATATTGCGCGGCAGCTCCCAGATTCGCAACAGCGAGTTCTAGAGCTAGCTTTGGCCGGTAAAGAGCGCGGCATCTTTATCGGCTTGGGCATCGGTGGCATGGAAATTGGGCATCCGCCAGAGCCATTTGCCGATGCTTATGCTGAGGCGCGGCGACAAGGGCTTAGAGTTGTGGCCCACGCGGGTGAAGCCGTTGGGCCAGACAGTATTTGGGGAGCAATTAAGGCTCTGAATGTTGAGCGAATTGGCCATGGCACCCGTTGCTTAGAGGATCCAGAACTAGTTGAGCATCTGCGCCAACATCAAATTCCCCTGGAAGTTTCACCTCAAAGTAACTACTGCTTGGGCATTGTTGAGCGCGATCGCCCTCATCCCATTCGGCACATGGTTGATGCAGGACTTTACTGCACACTCAACTCCGATGATCCGGCGATGTTTGCGACCAGTTTGACTCATGAATATCTGACACTGGCGGCCCAGGGGTTTAGTTGGCAAGAGCTATGGCAGCTGAACACAAACACTTTGGAAGCCACTTTTTTAGATGAGGCAGAAAAAAGGAACTATCGTACGGAATGGGAAAAGTTTTGGCGGACTGTCAGCCCTGGCTCACCGTTTCAATGAACGCGATCGCGGTGGCAATGCCATCCTCCTGCCGTAGCTTTTCGCCCAGGGCTTTGGCCTTTTGCTGAATACTGACATCCTTCATTACCCTTTGAATCGCTGAGGCCAATTTCTCGACCGTGAGTTTCTTCTGAGGAATGGGTTCAGGACCCACCCCCAATGAATAAACCCGCCATCCCCAAAACGGCTGGTCCCCAAAGAATGGACACACAATTGTGGGACAACCAGCCCGTAATCCTGCCGCCGTAGTGCCTGCCCCACCATGATGGACAACGGCTGCCATTTGAGGAAACAGCCAATCATGGGGAGCCTGCTCAAGTTGGAAAATTGTCTCCGGCAAATCATTTGTGGATAACCCACCCCAACCAGTGGCTAGGATGCCTCGCACCTTAGCCTGTTGCAAAGCCTCAATCACAATTTGCGTTAATCGCTCCGGATTACGCCCCGCCATACTGCCAAATCCAACGTAAACCGGAGCATCTCCCCCACTCAGAAAAGCTTGTAGTTTATCCGGTGGCTCCCACGTCGTTTTTTGGTCTAAAAACCAGTAACCGCTCGCGATGACATTGTCAGGCCAATCTGTAGGTTCAGGGGCAACATGGGGACTGTAACCATGCAACACGGGTATCGGTTCCCCTGTGTAGGTATGTAAAATATCAAACTTAGGCTGGGGCAGCAGATGCTGCTCTGCGCGCCAATCTTTGATGAGTTTACCGGCTGAAAATGCGAACAGTCTGTTGGCAATCCAATAGGTCAGTTGGCTGTACCATCCCCCCAGTAGCCCCTTCAGCGGGAGGTTGGGAAAACCCATGTTGGGGTATTCTGCGGTGGGCACCAACATAGGTAAAGGAATCGCCAAGATAGCCAGGATACCTAGCTTTTCACCAATGTGAAGCCCTCCATAGGTCTTGGGATGGAAAAGGATCACATCTGGATTGGCGGCTTGGGCGGCATTCCAGCTATCGTGCAGTATCTGGCGCTGTAAAGGTGCGACTTGTTTCGATAAATTGCGAGTTGCCTTGATGATTTCCCACAGATTGGTGGTGTCTTCCATGATTTCCCGCCCCTGCGCCGAATCCATCAGCTGCAGCATCGCATCGCTCATATAGCCGTAGCTCAACCCATGCTCGGTGATGAACGATTCAAATCGACTACTGGTGCAGAGAGTTACAGTATGACCTGCGGCTTGCAAGCCTTTACCCAAAGCAACATAGGGCTGAACATCGCCCCGTGACCCGAGGGTGAGAATCAAAACATGCATCGTTTATTCACCACTTTTCGACAAAGGGACGAATCTCTACATCAAAGGACCAGGCCGATCGCAGTTGATGTATAACATGGAACACCTGCTCAGCAATAGCAGGAGGCTGACAAAAGAAATCCTCAGAGATTTGCTCGTATTGATTTAATGACCCTGCGTTCAATCCTTGAACCGGTAAATCCCGTGACCAGGGTGTGGCGATCGCCGCATCAATCGTGACATAAGCCACATGAACTCCCTTGGTTCCTAGCTCACGAGCTTTGGGCAAAGCGACGCGCGATCGCCGCTCCCGTACCATCACCAACCCCAGTGATTAAGCAGAGTGGATTAGTCATAACGCACCTCCATACTTTTGTTGCATGTGGTTGAATAAAGCATCGCGACCCGATTCTTCATCCCAAAACTTGCTTCCTGAGCAAGGATGTTCCGCAACATTGGATTCAGTTCAGAATTGGCCAGAATTCGGAAGCCTCTTTTTTCGTAGAAAGGTGCATTCCAAGGGAAATCTTGAAACGTAGTCAGTATGACGCCTGATCGTTTACGCTCAACAGCTTGCTGAATTACAGCTGTGAGTAATTGGCTGCCGATTCCCCGTCTTCCGTAGTCAGGATGAACAGCCATTTCAGCGAGATGGAGGAAGTCTCCGAACAATTGCGAAACAGCAAACCCCGCGATCGCTCCGTCCCAAACCGCAACCCATAAAAGTCCGTTATCTTGTGCTTTCCCTAATGCTTCCAGCGGCATCACATCAGTAAGATCCGGGAGACGTCCTGTAGGAAACAACTTATCTGCGGCCCGCTCAATCGCCTGCAGGCAATGAAGTTCAGATCTCTCAGCCAATCGAATTCGCAACCCTGCCTCCCCACTATTATCGGGATTCTTCACTAGAGCCTTCTGATACCGAATCCGAATGGCTACCAATAACCCTAGGGTCATAGCAATAGACCACAATTGTTCTCAGTTGAGGTACTGCCTTGGCAAATTCCTGACGTACTGTGGGTTCGTGGTAGTTCGGCTGTTTTGAAAAGATATAAG
>JBCBTQ010000004.1:0-75106 GCA_039818605.1 Cyanobacteria bacterium J06639_14
CGGGTGTTCTGTTTTCACCCACTCAATCCGGCGCTGACCTTGAGACCCCTTGATTTTCATGGCCACTTCCAGTCCTGATTCACAACTGGGTTCGTCCCCATTGGGGGCTTGGCAAAAAGACGACGCCAGCCATGGCCATAGGCTACTGTAACCGAGTGTTCTCAACCTATGAACTCTTGACGACACAAGGATTTCATTGCATCACCCCTTAAGAAACCAGTGCCGAGCAGCAGCACTACACCATCAGGTTTCACGATTCTTGAGATAGGGTATATCGACTGTCCTTCGAGGCATGATTCTCTTTAATAGATACAACAGCAAAAACACCGTGACAATTGACAGGAAGATATTGCGGCCCAATATCATTTGCACAGAATCCTGATAAGCGCTCAGTGAAATGAATGCGTCTCTTTCGACGACAGACTTTTGCAAGAAGGCAATAGCTTGTACAGACACAACAATGGCGTTGTACAAGGCATGGCAGAGAATGGGGGCCAGCAGGTTGGACGTTCTAACATAAAGAGCCGCCAGGAAGATACCCCCAACCACTAGAGGCAAGATATCAAACCTTATATGGACAATAGCAAAGAGTAAAGATGACGCTAAGATGCCCCTTTTTAGGCCCCATTTGAGCATCCACTTCTGGAAAACCAAACCGCGATAGAGAAATTCCTCAAGTATCGGAGCCAAAAAAATGGCCGAAATCGCCCACAGCCCTAGCTCGGATAGATTTGTAAAGTACTTTTCATTCAGAAAATCTTCCACATACCCCGGAAAAATAAAGGATAATCCATATAAAGTGATCGGATTAAAGCTATAAGTAAAGGCATATTCTGCAAAAGCAATAAGCACAATATCTTTGATATGCAAATTATTTTCAAAGCCAAAGACTGGTTTTAGATCAGCGTCTATTTCCCTAAGAATTCTGAATAACAAATAAATGAAATGGAAAGACCAGATAAGACTAAATGTCAGCGTCAGTCTAACATCTTCCTGCGCCGCAGAAAACTCTTTGTTTTGCAACACATAAATCATCCCTATAACAACTAAATATACTGTCGGCAGAGCCACCATCTGCAACGACAAAATTTCGGGAATATTGAGTCTGCGGAAAGGATTTTCTGATGAATTTTGGCCATCTGAAAGTACGGTTCTAATTTTACTGCTGCGACTTGGCATGAACAGTAACACTATTAGTCCCAGCCAATTTAATAATCCTAGCCACCCCCAAAAGGACGAGTATCCTTTACATTTCGCGTAAGCAAGACACCCTTTAACTAAAAGGATATATCCCCCGATAAAAGCTAGCACAGCGATAACAGGGAAGATTCTTATCAGAGAGGAGGATAGGAAAAAAAAGAAAGACGGTAATAAAGTCCCAATCTGACGTATAAATTGCTCTGCAAAGTTTGAAATGGTTAACGGACCGTAACTTAAGAGCGTCCCCTTCATAATTAGATTAAAGGCATCATCTTTTGCAGTCCCCATATATACTCCGAGGGTGTCAACTTAAGGTGGACAATTGCGATCGTGGAAGAGTCCGAGAAGCGATTATCTTAAAAGTCACGTTCTGACTTCAGGCAAACTGGAAATAGACACTGACACGCTAGGCAAGAGCTTGCACATGCAGACAAAGATGGCCATTGGCTTTTTCGTGTCTTGCGCCCATAGGTGCCGCTGCTAGTCTTGCAAAGGTAGATTGTGGTACGTGGCCACCAATAGCGCTATGTAGAGAAGGCTGCAAATTTTCGCATCGCCTCAGATACGTCGCTTACCTGCTTCCAAAAATCAACCTACAAGTCAGAAGACAAGATTCAGGATTCAGGATTCAGGCGCAAGTCATAAGTTCTAAGTTTTGAGTGCTGAATTGAACCTATAACTCAAAATTCCAAACGCCATCACTCCATTACTGCAAACTCGCGAGAAGCCGCTACCGCATCTACACACTTAATACTAAATCCGGTTTACCCACCCCCTAATTGAGAAACGTGACAGGTCGCGTCTCTACAGGTATCACCGATTGCCCATAATGGGGGTTAGCCATTCGGATTCGGTATTACCCAGCAATGTATAGCCCTGTCTTACAGAATGGGTAACGGCCACAACCCGCTAAGGTTTCCCACCTTAAATCACATGCCTCCTAGAGAGACACTAGATCCGCAAATATGGATTGGTTTCCCTGCAAGCGTTCTGAGGCAGGCGAGTCGTACACAACCAGTAGATCTTGTTGATTGGGATCGAGCACCGTGATACCTTCAGCGCGATCGCACCCTTCACCATAGGGCACCTCTAGCAAAAGAGCGGGTTTCAGCAAGGTATCCTCTAGCGTTGTCAGGGCTGTAAGCGGCAGGGTAAATACTCGAATAGGGCCGCTGAGTTCCATCGTAGGTCCTGCCAGAATAAGCAGTACGTCATTCCAGACACAAAGATCCCGAATGCCTAAGCCCCCTAAATCTAGAAAATGCTTGCGATAGCGGTCTTTGGTGTCGTCGAGTTTCTGTAGACGTAGAACACCTAAATCGGCCTCGGCTACCTCTAGCTCTAAGAGTACCGACCACCCCCGGAGAACTGGCCCCCGTAAGCCCAACAGGAAGCGATCGCCAATTACAGCCAACCCTTCAATATCGAGGCCATTATCTTTACCCGGAATCTCAGCTTTGAGGAAGTCACCTAAATGAGGATCTTCTTTCAGTCGATCTGTGAGTTCATTACCATTTTTCTTCCGCCTTAGTTGCGCGGCGGTTAGAAGCAAATCCTGGTCATCGGGATGGGGACAAGCCGAGAACAGCTGACCATCGACCAGGGGAATACGTCCGAGGGTGTAGCGATTTTCCTCACGTTCGATTTTGCGTAGCCGCTTAACGTTATCTTTGCAGTCTTTTTCCGGACTCACCTTCTTACGCTTCAAACTATGGGAACCGACAAACCATAGATAGTAATCAGTATAGGCAATCCCTTCGATATCAATCTCTTCATCCTTGGAGTTGGGTAGCTCCAAGAATTCCGTAACCTCAAAGTGGTGGTGGTCGTTTGCCTGATCACCGTTTAAGGTAAGTCGTTCCAGGGTAGCGGTTTCATCGCATCCCAACCAGAGGTGAGGCCCAATGTGGCGCACGGCTGACAACGAGGTGCGAATCGTGTCAGCGTTTTCATTGAAGTTCAGAAGCAGCTTTGCATGCGTCATAAGAAACCACAGTCTTCTGGAAAGGTACAGATGCAAAACAGCCGCAGCTTAGAGCTGCGGCTGTTTTGCAGTGAACAATATGTTACCGGCTGACCGTGACTTAGGAAACCACAAAGGCAACTGAAACAACACCTACAATCAGGGCCGTAGCCAAAACACCCAAGATGATATAGTTACGCTTCTGGGAAGACGTTGGGGGCTCTGCTTCGTACATTCTGGGTTCCACAGCAAAGTTATTTAATCGTCCACCATCCTCAACGGTGTAGCGCATATTAATACCCCTTAATAACGAGCAATGTGTTTTAAC
Source organism: Cyanobacteria bacterium J06639_14 (assembly GCA_039818605.1). Classification (GTDB taxonomy): domain Bacteria; phylum Cyanobacteriota; class Cyanobacteriia; order Phormidesmidales; family Phormidesmidaceae; genus SIO1E4. The sequence continues at coordinate 3,492 of JBCBTQ010000004.1, forward strand.
CACAATAGCAGAAATCTGAAATGTAGTGAAATATTTCTTTACAAAACCCGTCTTTTCTATAGCTACTTTGTCGTCTGGAATGCTGCATTGGGTCTTTATTCTCAATCCAATTTACCCACCCCCTAATTGAGCGACACGATATGTCGCGTCGCTCAATAGAAATCACCTATGCCCCATGACAAGGGGTAGCCATGCAGATTTGGGATTGATTCAGCCATCACACAGTTGGCGATCGCTCTCCTTGACTTCGGCACTGTGAGCAAGATAGTCACGGATCCAGTCACAGCCATACTCCAAGGGTTTGATTTTGAGGGCTTCCTCCAGGTTCCACACGATAACGCGCGTATCCCAACTGGCGGATGCGAGCGTTTTACCATCGGGACTGAACTGAATCCCTTCAACCGCTTCTTTGTGTCCTCTCAGGGTCTTCAACAGCTGGCCGTCACGGTTCCATAGGCGGATGGTGCGATCGTTGCCTGCCGATGCCAGCATTTGGCCATCGGGACTAAAGGCAACACGCCAAACCCAGTCCTCATGACCTTCTAGGGTCTCCAGTAGCTGGCCGTCACGAGTCCATAAGCGAATAGTCTTATCAGCACCAGCCGAAGCAATCAGGTCGTCCCCAGGGCTAAAGGCAACCCCATAGACGGATCCTTCATGTCCGACTAGCTCTGTAATCAAATTGCCATCTAAATCCCAGATGCGAATCGTTTGATCCTCGAAGCCTGCAGCAATATATTGACCATCCTGAGTAAAGGTAATGCCATCTGCCGGTCCATAAGCCATATCAGTACCCATAACAGCGATCGCGGCCCCTGTTCGCTGCCACAGCCGCACAGTGCCATCCTCACTACTAGATGCCAGGAGTTGACCATCTGGACTGAAGGTCACCCCCAAAACCCAGTTCTCATGGCCTTCCAGAATTTGCAGCAAATTGCCACTGAAGTCCCAGAGCTTAATCGTGGTATCCCAACTTGCCGAAGCTAGCGTCTGTCCATCGGGGCTAAAGGAAACTTGTTCAATCCCGCTCGTATGCGCTGCTATCGTATTGCGTAGGCTCCCGTCTTTTTCCCAGAGCCAGATCGAGCCGTCACCGACCGCAGCAGCAATCAGCTGACCATCGGGGCTAAAAGTCGCATCCCAAACTTCATTGGGGTGACCTTCTAAGGCGCGGAACAAATCATTAAGTCGCCAAAGATTAACCGCGTTATCGCCGCCACCAGAGGCGATCGTTTGACCATCCGGGCTCACACTGACAGACCAAACCCAGTCGTCATGTCCACGGAGAATTGAGATTGGCGTGCCATCCCGACGCCACAGGCGAACCGTGTGATCGGCACCCCCAGAAACAATAAACTGGCCATCCGGGCTAAAGGCAATACCCTCCACATCATCCCGATGGCCTTCTAGGGTTTGCAACAGAGTGCCCTCCAGATCCCAGAGCTTGATCGTGCCATCAGCCCCAACTGAGGCCACCGTCTGACCATCCGGGCTAAAGGTTACGTTCCAGACTGGCCCCTCATGGCCTTGGAGAACCGCAACTTGTTCTCCGGTCAATGTCCACAGGGTAACCAAACCATCCGCACTGGCTGATGCCAGGAGGTCACTGTCGGGACTAAATGCAACTGCAACAACATACCCACCAGAACCGCTAAAGGTAGCCAGCGCCTCGCCTTCTGTACTCCAGAGCCGCACAGTTTTGTCCACACTGGCAGAAGCAATGACGCTACCGTCAGGACTGTAGGCCACACTCGCAACCGTTGCTTCATGCCCTGTCATCGTCCGAACTAAGGTACCGTCCAGGTTCCACAAGCGGACTTTGTTATCGGCCCCTCCGGACACGAGTCTTTGCCTATTAGGGCTAAAGGCAACGCCCCAGACACCACTGTCATGGGCCTCCAGTGTATGGAGTAATTTGCCATCAGCTTGCCAAATTTTGAGTACGCCATCTTTGCTCCCACTGGCCAACAATTCACCATCAGGGCTAAAGCCAACTGCAACAACCCAATCTTCATGCCCGATCAAATGATTGATTGCCTGCACACCGTAGATGGATTGCTGCAGCACTCGTTCCACCATGAGTTCGAGCTCTGGGTGCTGACCTCGAATCTGGGCCAATTGCCGTTTAGCCCGCACGGCTTCAACCACTGCCTGCAGCTTTTGATTAGAGGCAAACAAAGCCGCACTTGACGTTGCCGTAGCTTCGAGGGCGTTTTCCAAAGATTGATGGTATTGCATCCAGTTGGAAACGCTCAGTCCACAGGTAATGGCAAAACCAACACTCACGGTACCCAGAAAAAACTTCTGAATCCGAACCCCTCGTTTTTCTGCTGCTAAGCGGGCTTCGGCTTCTTGAGTCCGTTCTGCTTGGAGACGCAGCATCTTAGCTTGGCGTTCGGATTCAGCTCGGGCTATAGCCTCAACAGCTTGGCGGCTGGTGTGGAAAAACGTTTTCTGTAAATCGGTGGGCAGGGGCTGCTTCATATTCGCCAAGGCGTCTTGCAGCCAGGTTTCGGCAACAGCTAGCTCATTGCCTCGCAGTAGGATGTCTTGATGTCGCCCTTGGGCATCCCACTCAAGGGAACGATTGAGCCACTTCGTATGGCCACGCACATGGTCGCGATCGCTGTCGAGTGTGCGGACGAGTTCGCTGTAGTGTTCATAGAAATCATCCCGGTGACGCTGAAAATCAATACATTTAAGGGGAGCGATCGCGATCGGAAGCGTTGCGGATTCTACCGCCCGGAGCAAAACGGGAATCAAGCGTTTACTTAAACTTTGAGCATAATTAAGCGACTCGACACAGACCTTTGAGGTCACAGCATCGGGCGAAATAATAAAGACAAAGTTGTCCGCTTGCTCAATCCCGTTATGCAGTCCTTGGCGATAATCTTGCCCCGAGTCAACGCTTTCTTGGTCAAACCAGGTGCTTTTACCTTGGGCCTGTAAAGCATTGTTCAGCTTATGCGCAAACTCGACATCTTCGTCCCCATAGGCAATAAACACTTCTAAAGCGGTATCCGTCGGCTGGGCTCGACTCGCAGCAATGAACTCAATCTGTACGGATAAGGCGGCAGCATAGGCCCTATCTTTAGCAATCTTGAGCCAGGCTTCGAACTGCCGTAGGGCATTCCCTCGGAGCAGCAAACTAGGATTACACTCCTGGCGTTCCCATTTCAACGCTTGGCTCAGCGCCAGTTTGTGACGGTGATAGTAATTAGCATCTTGTTTAAGTGCGCTAAGGAGCTGACTAACCGCTAGATTCTCCCATTGCAAATCGGTCGACTCCTCCTGCCAATGACTGAAATCAATGTATTGAACATATTGAAAACTGCTTAAAGATGGCGGCAGCACAGCCCAATCGACGGGTCTTAAGAGAAGCGGAATAATGCGCTTGTTGAGGCTGAGGGCATAGTCGATTTCCTGCTGACAATAGGTTGAGGCGATCGCATCCGGTGACAGAATGTAGATTACGGTATCAGCGTCTTCAATGCCGCGATTGATAGCGTCTAAAAACGCTTCGCCCGTCGTTAAGTCCGTGTAGTTAGTCCACACAGTCAAGCCTTCACGAATCAGAATTTGACGGATTGTTTCGGTAAAGGCTTTATTCTCTTCGGCATAAGACAAAAACACCTCGGTCATGCCACCGTTAGCGTGCTTAATGCTTTCCGTAATCCATTCACAGTGAAGGACAGTGGGTTCACAAGGCGGCTGACTTTCTTTGAAGGTTGTGTGTAGCCATGCTTCTGCTTGCCGTCGTTCTTCAGCCTCTAAGAGATAGCGCGATCGCCTCTGGTTAGCATGCCACTCAATGGCTCGGGTCAGGAAACGGGTGTGTTGCTGGACGTAGTCCTGATGACGGGTCAAAATGTCCAGCAATCCAGCCAAGGACTGTTTAAAGTCGTCGTGTTCCTCGCGGCAGTAGACCCAGTTGATTTTGCCAATTGCGGGATGCATATTCGGAAAGCTGGAATGCTTGCCTTGGGCTTGGTACGTTTGCCAGTCATGAAGACTCTTGCCTGGATGACGCTGCTGCCAAGTTGGGTAGCTAATTTCCTCAACGTGAAGCAAAGGAATGACGCGCTTGTTGCGTTTCAGTGCTAACTCCACTTCCAGACGACAGTAAGGTGAGTTGATGGCATGGGGGGAAATGATAAACAGGAAATTATCGGCTTTCTCGATACCGTCGTCAATTTGTTTTTGATAGTCCACCCCCAGCGGAATATCCTCAAAGTCGAACCAGACTTCCAGCCCTTCTGCAACCAGACAAGTATGCAGCTTTTGAGCAAAGTGCTTACTGTCCGTTCGTCCGTAGGAAATAAAAACGTCTTGAAAGGAATTCATCTGGATGCACGCAGTTAGACAATGAAGGAAAACACGACTGCCAGCGTAATCACACTGGCTACAATGTCCTTAGATTGCCCCTACGTTTCGGCCTCAGGACAGAATTGAGAAGATTTTTTGGTCCGCCCTCAAATCAAAAATCTTTAATAGAATGCAGAAGAGGCATCAGGCTATCAACTTAAGGTGCATCGAGACGGTTCCTAATTGAGTCAGATGCCAAATTCTTAGTTGTCTTTCAAGAAATAATCCATATGCAAGTCAAACCGTTCCTATTGATGCCAATCGTGCTCGGACTGCTGGGAGTCCCGAGCGCGATCGCAGCCCCTCTAGCCGAAATTTCCCTAGACAATAATCCTATTCGCAATCAAACCATCACCTCGGATGGGGTGCGTGTTGTGGTGACCGCCTACGACCCGAAGAACGACACCAACTTCGAGCAAACAAATCTAAGTTACGAAATCTACATCAATGATGAACTGAAGGTTCAAGAACAAACCGATGCCTGGTGGCATGGCAGCTTGAGTCTCCAAAATCTGGATGCCGACACCATCCCCGAAGTCGTTGTCAGCACCTACACTGGGGGAGCCCACTGCTGCACAATACTGACCCTCTACTCTTGGCAAGGCGATCGCCTACATCGCAACCAAACCTATCCCTTAGACGGATTCGCAGGCCAGTTTGAAGATCTTGATGGCGATGGCAACAGCGAGTTTGTTACGGTTGACAACCGCTTTCTCTACGCCTTTAGCAGCTACGCTGGTTCCTATCCTCCCCTGATTATTCTGTCATTGCAGGATGGTTTTTGGGTCGATGCCACGCGCACGTTCCCCGAGATGCAGCGATCGCATGCCTACGGGATGTATGAGCGTACTCGAACGGGTCACTCAATTGAGATCAATGGCACCTTAGCAGGGTACGTTGCCCAAAAAATATTGATGGACGAATATCAGTCCGGCTGGGATTACATGCAAGTTCACTACAATCAGGAAGATTCGTGGGGATTGACCGTAACGAACCTAGACGGCGAGGTTGTCCACAATTATCCTGATTTTCCCGCAGCCTTATCAGCCTTTTTGATCGACACTGGCTACCTGACCAACACCGGTGAACCCAACACTGACTTAGACCTCAGTGACTTTATCTTCGAGCAAGCGTCTTTTCAGGAGTAGAAGGTCACCTCCCTACCCTTCACTCCTGACAAACTGCTAGCATGGGCAGCAGTAACCTCGTATGTTTTGCACATAGCATTAATGTTCGTAAACTGAGTCTCAGGGTAAGCAATCTGAATCGGCAATCACGGTCTACTTGTCGCATCAAGAGTTAAATTTTCGCTTATCCCCTCCCTGTTCCCATGACGTCTGTTGAGTTAGGCAGAGTAGAAGAACCCCCTAAAAGCCATGAACAACTTTTGCAAGGCATTGTTCAAGCCAATAAACTTCTGTTGACAGTTCCACAGCTTCAAACAGCAGTCCCTCAAGCATTGGCTTGCTTGGGGAAGGCAACTGGGGTCGATCGTGTATATGTTTATAAGCATTGCTTCCACTTGGCCATCGATGAATGGATCCTGGAGCGGCAACATGAGTGGGCGCGCAATGGCTTTGCCACTGATGAATGGCGGCAAAGTCTCTCCTACTGTCGTGATGGTTTAACGCGATGGTTAGAAGTATTGGCCGCTAAACAGCCGATTTATGGCTCCCGGAATACCTTTTCTGAATCTGAGCAAACTTTTTTACAACGCAGTCAGATTCAGACAGTGTTAATTATGCCTCTGTTCGTGGAGCAGCAGCTTTGGGGAATCCTTGGTTTTGACGCGTGTCGCGACGATCGCAGTTGGACCGATATAGAGCGCACCACACTCCAGATTGTGGTTGACAGTTTAGGGGGAGCGATCGCCCACCAACAGAATTTAGAGACCCTACACAGGAATGAATTGCACTTGCAAAAGCTCCTCCAAGCACAGCAGGATGCGGTCCCGGTTGGCGTTATCGTGATTGATAAGACTCAGAAGATTACATCAATCAATCGAAAATTCTCTGAGATGTGGAATATTCCTGAAGCTTTGCTGGCATCAGGGGATGATCAAGCTCTGCTAAGCCACATCCTTGATCAAGTAGAAGATACTGAAGCGTTTTTAGCAAAAATTGAATATCTTTACAGTCATCCTGAAGAAAAAAGCCAGGATGAAATCCATCTAAAGAACGGTAAGATTTTCTATCGTTTTTCAGCTCCTATCGCCGCTTCCGAAGGACTGTCCCTCAGTCGTATTTGGTATCTCCAAGACATCACAGAGCGCAAGCAAGCAGAACTGCAAGTGCAAGAGAGTTATGCCCTTTTGAATAGCGTCTTGAATGGCACCCAAGACCTCATTTTTGCTAAGGATACTCAGGGTAAATATCTCCTGACAAATGAATCACTCATTCAATTAATCGGTAATGGTCGAGAAGATCTCTTAGGTCTGGATGATACCCAACTCTACCCCTTAGAAACTGCACAGGAAATTCAAGATCATGACCAACAGCTCTTCCAAGATAGACGGGCCCAAACCTATGAACAGCAAATTCCTATTAATGGTGAAATTCGGACATTCTTAACCTCAAAAACGCCTTATTGGGATACTGACAATAACATTGTGGGACTTGTGGGTGTCAGTCGCGACGTGACAGAGTTGCAGCAAGTTCGCGAAGAACGCGATCGCTTCTTCCGACTGTCCAGTGACATGATGTGCATCATTGGCTTCGACGGCTATCTCAAGCGGGTTAACCCCTCGTTCACAAGAATTCTGGGCTATGTCCGTGAGGAATTACAGGCGGACCCGCTCATAGCGTTTATCCATCCGGATGACCAAGCCACTAGTGCGCAGATGTTAGCCCGACTTGTGGGAGGAGAACTCTTCCAGACCTTTGAGAATCGTTGGCGATGCAAAAATGGTGATTATCGATGGTTTTCATGGTCTGTTACCCCCTACAGTAAAAGTCAGATTTTCTATGCCACGGCCCGTGACATTACCGATCGTCGTCAAACCGAAGCGGCTCTACAAGAGAGTGAAAAAAGATTTCGAGATGTAACTGAGGCCGCTGGAGAATATGTCTGGGAAATTAGTCGTGACGGTATTTATACCTTTCTTACTGAAAAAGCTGAAGGGGTTAAAGGTCACACAGTTGAGGCCTTGTTAGGGCGATCGCTCGTGGCCATCGTTCACCCCGAAGATAAAGCATCCTTAGAAAATGTTTTACAGGAAGCCTCTACCTACAAGCATAGTTTTAGGGCCGAACATCGCACGATCACGGCCACAAGACAAATCGTTTGGGAAGAGATCAGTGGTCTCCCAATCTTGGATGACAATGGGGATGTCATTGGCTTCCGCGGCACTGGCCTGAGCATCACAGCTAAAAAGCAGGCAGACGCTTCCCTCAGGTTATTTAAGCAAGCGGTAGAAAGCTCCAGTGATGCTCTGTGCATCACAAATGCAGACTTTGAAACCGTATATTACAACCATGCCTTTGCTGACCTTTTCGAAGTTCAGGACATTCAGGAATACGATGCCGACTGGGAGAGTAGTGACGCCCTATATGCCGACCCTCGAGTAGCCCAAATTGTATTTAAAACCCTTCAAAAAGGCCAACGTTACGCTAGCGAAGTCATCATGCGCTCTTATCGGGGGCAGACCATTCCTACCCTGCTACGGGCCAATACGATTCGCGATGAAACGGATACTATTGTGGGATCCATTCGAGCCTATACAGACATTAGTGAGCGCAAAACTGCAGAAGCCCAACTGCAACTTCAAGAGGAGTTTCTCCGCAGTATTTACGACGGTACTGCCCACCGCATCTTTGCTCTAAATGTAATGTCTAATGGTAAGGTCATTTACTCTGGCCATAACCGAGCTGCGGAAGAAGCCACGGGGCGATCGAGTGATAGCATTGCCGGGCTCACCCCTATCGAATCACTCGGAGCAGAACGCGGGCCCATCATTCAGGACATTTGTCAGCGCTGTATTGAACATAAACAATCCATCATCCAAGAAGAACACATCACACTAAACGGTCAAGAATCCTGGGTGCTCACAACCTTTAACCCCCTCAAAGACCATCTCGGTCGGGTCCATCGCATCATTGGCACAACCTTCGATATCACACCGATCAAGCAAGCAGAGGCAAAACTCAAGCAGCAGGCAAAAATTGCCGCTTTCAGAGCTGCGATCGACAGTCTCTTGACACGGGGAGAGGATATTCGCTCTATGTTGCGGGGCTGTTGTGAAATCATCGTGGAGCACATGGAGGCAGCCTTTGCCAGAATCTGGACCCTTGATACAGCCGAAGCGGTTCTCGAACTACAGGCAAGTAGTGGTCTCTACACCCACATCAATGGCAACTATGCTCGCATCCCTGTAGGCAAATTCAAAATCGGCCTGATTGCCGCAGAGAAAAAGGCCCATCTTACTAATGATGTCCAGCATGATCCCCGTATCGGCAATCCAGATTGGGCCAAGCGCGAGGGGATGGTCGCCTTTGCCGGCTATCCCTTAGTTGTTGACAACCAACTCGTAGGCGTTGTGGCACTGTTTGCCCGTCACCCTTTATCGGAGAAAGCCTTCGCCACCTTGGGATTGGTTGCCGATGAAATGGCCTTGGGTATTAAACGCAAACAGACCGAGGTCCAACTGCAGTGTTCTGAGACTCAATTACGCCAGCAAGCGATGGAATTGCAGACAACACTACAGGAACTCCAACGCGCTCAATCGCATTTAGTTCAAAGTGAAAAAATGTCTTCGTTGGGCCAGTTAGTAGCGGGGGTTGCCCATGAAATCAACAATCCAGTCAACTTCATTTACGGCAACCTAACCTACGCGCGCAATTACGCCGAAGATTTGCTGAACTTGGTGAAACTTTACCAAACCCATTACACAAACCCCCATCCAGATATTGCTCAAGAGGCTGACGCAATGGAGTTGGAATTTGTCATGCAAGACTTTCCGAAGCTGCTCAACTCCATGAAAGTTGGCTCTGAAAGAATCCAGAGTATTGTGTCCTCTTTGCGCATCTTCTCTCGCATGGACGAGGCCGAAATGAAGGCGGTTGATCTTCATGCCGGTATCGAAAGTACGCTGATGATTCTGCAAAATCGCCTCAAGGTGGGACCTGATCTTACGGAAATAAAAGTAAATCGTGAGTATGCTGATTTGCCCCAAGTCGAGTGCTATGCAGGGCAATTGAATCAGGTCTTCATGAATATCATCAGTAACGCGATCGATGCCCTCACAGAAATCCGTTCTGGACAACACCCCACCAAATGTGATGCCTGTATTACCATCCAAACCCAGCAAACGGATGATCATCAGGTGAGTATTCACATTCAAGATAACGGTACAGGTATTCCGGAAACAATTCGCGATCGCCTGTTTGATCCTTTTTTCACAACTAAACCCATTGGGAAAGGAACGGGAATGGGCTTATCCATCAGCTATCAAATTATCACAGAGAAGCACGGTGGACGGTTGACCTATCAATCTGAAATGAATGAAGGGACCACATTCAAAATCAAAATCCCCTTAAAGCAACTAGAACAATAATTTAAGCCCAGAAATTCAAACAGGCAAAAAAGCTCAGCTTCGCGCAGTGAAATGTACGTAGAAGATTGCCAAGCAAGAAATGATTTATCTGAACATGGATCGCAGGTTTTAACATCACCCTACAGCGATATATTCATGGCAGAGAATCCCCCAAATGGGCTTGCAAGGAAGTCGCCAAAATAGACTTTTCGGTATCTGCATTGAGCAATTTCAATGCGATTATCAGAGCCTGATAACGACTGGGTAAAAAATTGCTCGCGGGTAGCGTATTTTGAACATGAAATCGCTTTAGTCGTTCTTTTACCTGACCATTGGCTCCAACAACGAAAATCTCGCCGTATTGTTGGCGACGGGCGGCTCTAATTTCGGTTTCAATCGCGAATGAAGCTGTCACCCCCATCAATGGTACATCACTCAGATCAAGAATCAAGACATCATAATTTCGCCCCATGTGATAAGTAATCGTCCGTGCGGCTCCGTAGCTCATGGGGCCACTCATCTGAATCAGCAAAATACGTCTTTGCCCCTGATACATGAGCTGTCGTTCTTCTGAGGTTAAGACAATTCTAGGATCATCATCAGGGTGAGTAATTGCTCGAATTTGTTCAACTTGAATACTGGTTAATCGATGAATTGTCAGGATATTAGCCACAAAGGCCCCAACCACAACCGCTGTGATCAGGTCAACAAATACGGTGAGTAGCAACACCCCATAGGTGACCAAAGTTGCTCGCATGGAGACCTGGCATATACGCCATAAAAAGCTCCAGTCAATGATCTGAATGCCAACCTTAATCAAAATCCCAGCCAATACGGCATGGGGAATCTGGGCTGTAATGCCCCCCGCCCAAAGCACAATGCAAAGTAAAACTAAGGCATGAAACATTCCCGATAGGGCAGTGCGGCCTCCAGCTTGGACGTTAATCACAGTCCGCATGGTAGCCCCTGCTCCGGGTAGCCCCCCGAACAATCCAGATAACAGATTGCCAATCCCCTGACCGATTAATTCTTGTTCGGAGTCATGCCGAGTACGGGTGATATTATCAGCGACGAGCGAAGTCAATAATGAGTCAACGGCCCCTAGGGTAGCTAGCATGAGTCCATAGCTGACAATTGCTCTCATCTGGTCAAAGCTGAGGCGTGGCCATTGCAATTGGGGCAAGCTCTGGGGAATTGCGCCAATGAGGGGCATATCGCTGTTGGGAAAAACCAAGGCCGCGATCGCCGTACAAACAATCAGAGCCACCAATGGTGATGGTACGATTCGTGCCAACCTGCCAGACCAACCAAACACGATCAACAAGGTTAAGCAACCGAGTCCGGTGGCCACCGGCTGAGGACTGGCTAAAGCCTCAGGCAACTTTTGCAGCCCAGCTATCACACTGCTCTGGGCTGGATGCCCCAGCAACGGTGACAGCTGGAGTGCCACAATGATCACGCCAATACCAGACATGAAACCTGAGATGACGGTATACGGCATGAGGGTGATGAACTGTCCCAGGCGCAATATGCCAAACAGAATCTGAAATACGCCGCTCAGCATCACAGCGGTAAAAGCCATGGCCATGCCGTTTTCAGGATTTTCGGCAATCAACTTGGTAAAAATCGTAGCCATCACCACCGTCATCGGACCAGTAGGACCGGAAACTTGGGCTGGTGTACCACCGAATAGGGCGGCAAAGAAGCCGGTAAAAACCGCGCCATAGAGTCCGGCGATCGCACCCGCTCCGGAGGTAACCCCAAAGGCTAGAGCCAGGGGCAGTGCCACAATGGCAGCCGTCAAACCACCAAATAGATCGCCTCGCAAATTTCCATACCGCAAACGATTGAGTGGCATAGGTTCCAATGTCCTGATTAAGAAAGCAGTCCCCTCGACAAGCCTGGTTTTTAGTCCACCTGCAAGCTTTTTGAGGGAGGCTTAGTCATCTGCTGTAGATCAGCAATTAGCCCATTTTGCGACCAGATCGGGCTAATTTCTGCTTCGACACAGCGTGATCGTTGAGTTTTGATCATAGCGATCTGCCCCGTCAATAAGAAACTGGTAAAACTGGCAATTACAATCACAGGCAGCATAGCAGTCCCCGATAGTACGCTGAGAATAATGCTAGTACTGATGGGGGTTTTGGTTACCGCAACATTGACCGCTGCCATCAGGCATACCATGCCTACAGTCGGATGAACTTGGGGAAACGCTAAGGAGATCGCTAATCCCACATTGGCTCCAATAAAAAAGAGGGGAAAGATGAATCCGCCAAGAAAGCCCGAGTGTAACGTAAAGCTGATGGCAAACATTTTGGCGATCGCAATCAGCAGTAGCATTGTCACGCCCAGAGTCATTCCTGTTTCAATTACCGTATGGATTTGTTCTTCACTAAAAAAGAGCGTTTGCGGGAACACAAAAGCAATTAGACCAATGGATAATCCTCCCAGCGTGGCCAACACAATGCGGTAGTGTTCTAGCGGTTCCAATAATTGGCCAATGGCTCGAAACACATAGATAAATGTCACCGCTACCCCAGCCCCAATAATTCCCAGCACTAACCCTTCGAACAAGTTCATGGGTGTCAGTGCAGGAACTGATTCAAAATGGTAAAAGCCGCCAATAGTCATCCCCGTACTGATGCGAAAGACAGCAAAGGAAAAAATGGCCGCGATCACCGCTGGAGCAACGGCTTCATAATATTCCAGCCCCCGTCGATGGGGAATTTCTAAAGCAAAAATAGCGGCTCCAATAGGAGCACCAAAAAAAGCTCCCAGAGCTGCACTCATGCCACAAAAGGTAAGTACTCGAAGCGTAGTGGTATCAACGTTGAGCGTATCGCCCAACCAACTGCCAAAGCTACCATTCACCTGCACGAGGGGAGCCTCTGGTCCAGCACTACCGCCAGAGGTAATCGCGACCAGCGAAGCAATCACCATAGCAGGAGTTTTACGAATATCGATACGCCCAGGCTGGTGAATGCGGTCAACAACCTGAGCCATCTCCCCTGGTAGCCCCATAAAATAGAGCACCAACCCGACACAAAATCCCCCAGCAGTTGTGGCTATCCAAACATAGTTTTGAGTTGGCAACCAATCTGGGAAATAAGGCTCAACCTGCTCTGGCAGAGTGTGCCAGACTCCGTGCATCATGGTTTCTAAGACAAAGTAGTAAAGAGTTGCCACCAATCCGCCGACAATACCGATCGCCCCCGCACACATTACGAGTTGCCAATAAGTGAGCTGGCGCTTGTTAGCAGACTCCTCGATTTCAGAGGATTGAACAACCTCTTGAACGATATCGGATGGGATGGTCATCAGCTTAATATCTCCATAGGTTCAAAATTTTCAGCTTGCACACAGCACAACTTCCCAAACAGAAAACAGGTGACATATAATAACCACCTCATCTACTGATTTAGAACAATTGGAAATAATTTTCATCTCAGAGCGGAAGGCCAAATAAACGAATATATTTTGATAGCATTGAGGGATCGACTCAGCTACATTCTTGAGCCCTTCACCTCTTTAAACCTAAAGACAGCATAGTAAGGACATGGTTATCAAGTAAAAAATCTAGCCCCAACCTTACGCCTCAAAAAGATGATTTCAATTGATTTTATATCGATAGAAATTGTGTGAAATCTACAACCGCAAGCCGCCGTCCTCAAGAACGACACTCTTTGGCTTAACAAGACACAAAATCCTTTCCTTGAAATTCTCAGGTTTTGATATTGGCTGGCACTAAGACCTTGTTATTTTAGAGATTTATAAAAGAATTTTGCCCCCGATTCATGGAATCAGGAAATAAGATAATTCCCAAGGGCAAATACCTTGCTTTGATTAAGCCTATAAAGAGCTTTTTCAAAACCCGTTTGCTTGACAAACAAGTTACTGATCCTGTTCCAGGCATTTAGTAATCTAAGCTACAGAAGCTTCTTCAAAAGGTTGGAATTACATAGGATCTATGCAGTTTTTGCATATCTCTAAATTATGAGACTCAGTTCAAAAATAGTATTCAAGGGCAAAGCAATCGATTGCATCAGACGGCAGTCGATTGCATCAGATAATTGCTTGATGTTTTACCCAGCAACTATCAAGTTGTATTCTCAAAGCTCCAAAACATGACGGCGCTCTGCTCTGGCTCTGAGCCTTATCGAACCAAGCAAACGGACATTAGCTTCAATCAATGGCAACGAAAGTCGCCCTGTACCTGCCGTCAGTTCCAGAACCGGACTCTTTACACCCTTGTTTTTTGCGAAGAAGAATGGAACGTATATGCTGTCGCATACAGGTCGTAAATCGAAGCAATCCTATCGTAGTCAACCAGTTGCTTGTCTGTAGGGTGATTAGCAACAGTTTTTACCTCGATTCAGACTCAAGGGATGTCTGTAGCCTTAATAGGCCAATTTAATTCAGGTAGCTCAGGTGTGCCGAAATCATTGATTGAGACTTTAGAAGCCAATGGCCTGCCATAGCAAAAAAGTCGCCATACCGACCACGATAGTTAACAGCAGGTTTTTGCGCCAGAGACCAACTGCCACTGTTGCGATCGCGCCTACTAAACGCGGATTATCCAATCCTATCCAGAGGCTATCCCCCTCAACCAACACCGTCGGCACCACGATCGCTGTCAGAACCGCCGGTGGCACATAATTCAGTGCCTGCAATAGTCGTGGCGGCAGTTGCAAGCGACCACTCATCGCCAACAAGACATAACGAATAGAAAATGTAACCAGGGTCATCCCCCCAATTAAGGCCAATTCAGAATTCATGAGGACTCTTCTCCAGATAGCGTGATTCAATTCAAAATTCAAAATTCAAAACTCACCCTTCCTAGGCACGGGTAAGATATTTGGACAAAGAGGCTGATGGGGAGCAGCCGGGGCAGGTTTTGAGTGAAGGCGATCGCATTAACCCACAGAGTGCTTAGCTGAACCTGCCCCTACGGTTTGCACCCCATCCCCCTTCCACCCTTCCCCTGTCTCCTAACTTCTCAAACGATCTTCCAGCAACACTCCGGTGACAATGCCCGCGATCGCTGCTACCATCAGGCCCAGTTGATGCGGGAGTGATCGTGCTAACAGAGCGGTAACCCCGGCCACGAGTACAGTCGCAATCATGGGGCGGGTTTTAAGGTAAAGAATCGTCATGCCAAGAAAGGTTGCAACCATAGCAAAGTCGAGTCCCCAAGCTGCTGCATCCGGAATCCGTTGTCCTAAGGTCAGCCCCAACAGAGTAGAAAGCTGCCAGTTAAGGTACATAGATAGGGCAGACCCTAGATGAAACCAGTGCTTATGGGGTGAGTGATCGCTTTGGCGATAACGCTGCACTGCCACCATAAACGTTTCATCCGTGAGCCAAAATCCCAGGGGGAGTTTCCAAGCCTGACTGAAAGACTTGAGATAGGGCACCAATGCGACTGAGTAGAGAAGGTGCCGCAAATTAACGACCCAGGTGGTCAGCACAATGATGCCGAACGGTGATCCCGCAGCTAGCAACCCGAGCGCAATGAATTGGGAAGACCCTGCAAAGACACAAGCCGACATCGCCAAAGCTCCGGCAAAAGACAGGCCACTGGTTTGGGCTAAGGTGCCAAAAATAATGCCAAAGGGAATGGCTCCGATAATCAGAGGAATGGTTTGCCGTACTCCCGCTAAAAACTCTTGCCAGGGAGAGGTGCCCTGAGCTAAATCAGACGCGATCGTCATCGTGTTTCACCTGCCATCGAGCTGTGTGGTTAGGAGATTTCTGAAAAAGAAATTATCGATCAAAGCGTTGAGCCTCATGCATCGCCGCCCAACTACGGCGGTATATTCATTTCGAGAAATCACCATCATGCACATACCTTAGATAGATGAGCCTATCGACGTCTTGAACGTTTTTGCACGCGGGGTCAACAGCCAGCTCGATATTGCCCTGGGGTGACCCCAACCAGTCGTTTGAAGTGTCGGGTTAGATGGCTTTGGTCGGAGAATCCTGTATCGGCCGCAATCGTAGCCAGCGGTATACCAGCAATAATGAGGCGCTTGGCCTGCTGCACTCGAAGTTGAATCAAATATCGATGGGGTGGCAGGCCCCACTCACGACGGCAGAGGCGTAGCACTTTGAGTGGTGACAAATTAACGGTTTGAGCCAGGTCATCCAACGTGATTGATTCGGTATAGCGATCGCGGAGATAGGCCTGTAGTTGATGAGCGATCGCGCGATCGCGATGCAGTTTGGGGAGAGGCGATCGCAGTTCGCCATGGCAGTGGATCAGTCGTGCAGTTAGCCACAGCAATTTTGCTTCTCGCTCTAGTAATAAAGTTCGCTGCTCCGAGGCTTGGTGAAACGCTCGAAACTCTCTAACCAGAACTGGATTGTTAATCAGGGTCGCAGGGAAAAAAGGAACTTGTGAAGCAGGCAGTCCTAGCTCAATAACAACTTGCTGGATGAGCGCGATCGGCGGGTAAATCATGCGATATTGCCACCCTTCACGGATCGCCGCGTAGCCTGTATGAACTTCGCCTGGATGAATCACAATCAGGGTTCCTGCCGGAGCCTGATGCGTACTACCACGATAGGCAAAGGCTTCGACGCCGGACTCAATGATGCCAATAGCGTAGCCTTCGTGACTGTGACGACTGAAGGTATGGGTCACATAGGTCGCCTTGAGTACCTCCATATCTGCCAACACGGAGTCGCGCCAAAACGTTACGGATTCCTGTGACATCAGTGACACCTATTCGTGATTTTCGATTTTGGACTGAAGAACGTCCGCATGGCCCAATCTCGGATGCAAGCCCATGAGTTGAGGTGTTTGCCTCAGCTCATGGACTTGCCGTCTTGGGATACGCCAATTGCTGATCGGTCATGATGTCTGAATTAAAGACAATAGTTCATTCGTCGATATCTTGCCGCTGACATCTGAACCCGCTAACAGACTGTCAGCCAAGTCACGTTTCGTTTGGTGCAGGGCCACGATTTTGTCCTCAATCGTACCTTTGGCTACGAGGCGATAAATCGTCACGGGACGTTGTTGACCAATACGATGGGCGCGATCGCTGGCTTGATCTTCTACAGCTGGATTCCACCAGGGATCCATGTGGATAACATAATCGGCTGCGGTGAGATTCAGCCCTGTCCCACCGGCTTTGAGACTGATTAAGAAAACGTCACCTTCCCCTTGCTGAAAAGCATCAACGCGGGCTTTTCGCTGCTTGGCTGGAGTACTGCCATCGAGATATTGATAGGCAATCTGTTGCTTGTTCAGGTACTCACGTAGAATGGCTAGGTGGTCGACAAACTGACTGAAGACGAGTGCCTTGTGGTTATTCTCTAGCAATTCTTCCAGCACTGCACCGAACTGCTGAAGTTTAGTGCTAGCAAGGCCCAAATCAGAACGCACAAGTTGCGGGTTGCAGCAGGCGCGCCGGAGTCGCATGATTTCAGCCAGCACCTGCAAATGTTTAGTCCCCGCCTCAGCCTCACTATTATTGAGTTTCTCAACGGCCTCCCGGCGTAATGCTTCATAGAACGCCATCTCTTCGGCACTAAGTTCAACCTGGAGAGTGATTTCAGTGCGAGAGGGTAACTCTTGAAGCACCTGATCTTTAGTTCGTCGCAAAATAAAGGGTTGAATGAGACGACGTAACGCCTCACGGGCAGCTTCATTGTTTTCCCGCTCGATCGGATAAGCAAAGCGCTGGTTAAAGCTATCCAAGGAACCCAGTAGACCAGGATTGATAAACCGGAACAGGTTCCAGAGTTCACCCAAATGATTTTCAATCGGGGTTCCCGTAGTAATGACCTTAAAATTGCCCTGAAGTGACATCGCCGCCTGAGAGCGCTTGGTTGCCGTGTTTTTAATGGCTTGGGCTTCATCGAGGACAATCGTTTGCCAAACAATTTCGGCCAGCATTGTCGCAACTTCTTTTTGCTGCAATAGACCATAGCTACAAATCAAAAGATCATTCGGACCGAGGCTAGCCAATAGCTTTTGGCGATCGCCACTGCCCAAAACCTTGACCTGCAGGCTGGGAGCAAAGCGCTCGATTTCACTCAGCCAATTCAGGCCCACGGAAGTGGGTGCAATAACCAATGACGGACCACCACTAGAACGGCTGAGGATAATAGCAATCGCCTGCAAAGTTTTGCCCAGCCCCATATCATCGGCCAGACAGGCCCCGACCCCCCAATGGGCCAATCGCGCTAGCCAGGTATAGCCTTCGCGCTGATAGTCCCGCAGGTTAGCCTGTAGTTCAGCGGGTAATTGAGGCTCAATCGAACGAGCTGTTTTAATGCGCTTCAGATGCGTTTTCCATGCCTTATCGACCTTTAGCTGTTCCACATCCTCAACCATTTCATCCAGGGCCAGCGCCGCTAGCCCATGCACCCGCAGTTCCGTGCCGTTGGGTTCAGCCAGCCGATTTAAAGCCTGTAACCGTTGGCGAAATTCCTCTGTAAGCGCTAAGAACTGCCCATCCGATAATTGGATGAACTTCCCCGGCGAGCCTTCTAACAGGACCATGAGCTGCTGCATATCCAACACGTGATCTTCGCTGATCCGAACTTCGCCACTAGCAGCAAACCAATCCTTCTGCCGCCGAATGTTGAAATTGAAGTCGGCCAGTCCGAGCTGCCGCGATACGCGAAACTTTTCCCCCTCAGGCCACTCAATCAAGACACGATCATCAAGGGTTTGTAACTGTAGCAATAGTTCTAAGCAATCGGCAGGATCTTCAATCAGCCATTCTCCCTTCTTTGCGTTGTATGTCCGCAGAACTTCGCAGGCTGTTTTCACCTCCTTAGCCCGTTTCTTCTCCTCTTTGAGGTCACGTTGGGTTTGCCATCGTTGGCCACCTACTTCAGCAATCACCGTCGCCCCCCCTTTACCGGGTGCATAGTATGATCCCCCTTCGGGAAAGGGATGGATCAGGAGCGCCGCTTTGAGTCCGTCACCAGCTGGTAATAAATGCATTCGTGGGGTTGAGTCAGAGGGAACTTCGGTGGCCTCAACCCCACCCCCAATATCGGACTGTACGGTGATCAAACTGGCGACTGAAGCGATCGCTTGCAAAACCCGATCCTGTGCCTCGGCTGGCACCTCGAGCCGATGGTTGGAGCCTAAAAGCTGCGCAATACGGAGATGATCGTCATTTACCTCAATCACCTTTAGCCGTGTTGGCGTTTCCTTAAAGGCCAAAATAGGAGAATCCTTATGGACCTCGGGAAATAGCTCAAGCCGGAGGCGATCGCTGGACAATCGCTTGACCAGGAGTTCCGGCTCTCCTTTCACCACCTCTACCCGGATATTTTCGGTATCAGCCCAAAATACGTGGGGATGCCCAACCAATGCCAACAAGGCGTAATCGTTAAATTCATAGGTTGCCTTGCCATAGTAATAGCGCTGCGTGTCACGTTGGGTCTTGATCGTGTCACAGAGCTGTTCATCTTCTGGGGTCAAATAGTCGGGACGGCTACTGACCGAGTGCAGACGCTTGAGAGAGAGTACTTTGCCCTTCGTCCATCCCCCCCGAGTACTGCGCTTTTGCTCGATAGGGGTTAACTCCCAATTCGCTAAGGAACTAAATCGCAATTTCCAGATCAGCCGAAAGGGAGTATTGACAGCAGTTGTCCCCTTGGTGTTAACAGGTCCTGCCAGGTTAGTCAAAGCTCCCAGGGATACCTCCCATGGCTCTTGTCGTTTAACGGTATCAATCAGGGGCTGCCCCCCAATTTCTTCGCACAGTGCTGTGGCTAACTCAGTGTGAAATCCTTCTGGTAATTCTTCATAAGAGAAACACGCCATTAACTCAACGGTTGCTAAGGCGATCCAGCTGTAGTCTGCTTGTGAAGCTGCTCGATAGAGCCGAGGCAGTTGACTGGGTAGCCACTGTTCCAGATCTTGTACTCCAAGCCAATAAAGACTGTATATTTCGAGCAAGGTAACCAGACCCACTTGCTTCACGGTATAACCGGTAAATTGTGAGGTTGCGACGGGATCAAAGCGACCTTGTTGATTTTGTAATAGGTGGAGAAAAAGCGGCATGGCATTCCCCAACCAGTGAGCAGACTGTTTTTGCAATAACGTTGCGTAGTTTTCGGCAGCTCGATACGCGGCTGGACTTCCGTCTTTTAGTAAGGCGAAAAAGTAGAGTATGGCAGCAGGATTTTGGAACCAGGTTGCTATGGTGCTTTGCGATTTCCCTGCTGTTTTCAAACTGGAGCGGTAGTGGGTAAGAGACACTTCCGTGTGGCCGTTAAGAAATGCGAGCGCCCCCTGCAATATCTCTAATTGCCCTGTTTGAGAACTATTGTCGATAGCATCCAGAACTTTACTCGCGTCCTCTAGATAGCCACGCAGCCAAAGCTGCTCAGCATAGAGAAGACCCAGCTCGGGGCTAGTCTGTGGTACAGCGTCGTAGAGTGACTCCAACAGTTCAAAAGCTTGATTGGCAGGCACACACCGCCGCACCGAGTCATCCAAAATATTTTTCAGGACATATTGTTGAAATCCCTGAGCTAAGCTATCAAACCACTCTTGGTCAAAAGGATTGTTGAGTATAGCTTGGAAAAACTTAGGAAGCCTAAACTTTGAACTCCAGAAAGTCTTGTGAAAATCCTCATTCAAGCTCACGATCGTCGCAGCGTCTTGGCGATAGAAGGCAAGGCGTAGTTCGCGCAGAAATTCCGATTCTTGTGAAAAAACGAGTGGCCCATAGCCGTAATATCGAGTTCTAACAGGGAACTGCTCAGCAATGGTGTGAGCGATCGAGTCAAAAGTACCGGCCTTAATAGCATCCCTTACACCGATATCGACCAGCAGGCCAACGCAGCGAGCCCCCTCATTTGGTTCTTGGGTTAAAAGACCGTCGTTGATCAATTCCCGAATGTGAAAATTAAATTGGTTCGATTGCGAAATCTTGACCCCAATGCCTCGGGGAGGAAAAACCGCATTCCATACCTTGAGGGCTCTGGAACGACCAATAGGCTGATACAAAACAGCAAAAACTTGTACCAGCGATCGCTGTACATTCTCCAACTGTAGATACTTCTGATAAAGGGCTTGTTGCTCAGCCAGCAAGTCAGAAGCCATGAGAACCTACTTCTAGAGTAAGCGCTTATTATACCGAACAAGGCCTGATTTTATAGCGGTTTGAATTCAGTTTCGAACAATGGGTGGACATCCCGTACCCCCAAATTTCAGCCAAAAAAATACGGAGACGCAGTTGATCGCGCCTCCGCTTGCTCTACATTGTGATGTCTTTACATAGCCGTGTTGTCATCAATCAGCATGTCGTCATCCAAAAGAGTCCCGTTTGGTAAGGGCGGCTTGCTGCTATCGTCGATAAAACCTGGCTCTTGAGGACGGCCACCCACGATATCTTCATCATTCAGGATGCCCAAACCGCTTTCCAGTTCGTAGGTGCGGGCCGTTTCATCATCCAGGACGACGTCACGAGCAAGGGCATCATCAATGAGGGCTCCGTCATAAGCAACGTTTGGATCAACCTCAATTGGAGCGGGCTCTTCGTAAGCATTGAAGCCGGTTCCCGCAGGAATCAAGCGACCAATGATAACGTTCTCCTTCAGACCTCGCAACCAGTCAGACTTGCCTTCAATAGCGGCTTCCGTCAAAACGCGAGTCGTTTCCTGGAAACTAGCCGCAGAAATAAAGCTGTCTGTATTCAGCGAAGCCTTGGTAATCCCCAAAAGCACTGGGGTGTATTCGGCTGGAGCCCCGCCCGTGATAGCCATCGCTTCATTTACCTGCTCAATCTGGTAAATTTCCATCAGCTCACCAGGCAACATGGTGGTATCACCACCATCCTCGATTCGGGCTTTAGAAGTCATTTGCCGGACAATGACTTCAATGTGTTTGTCGGAAATATCCACCCCTTGCGATTGATAAACAGACTGCACCTCGTTCACCAAGAACGTCTGCACCTTCTGCAGGCTCTTAATCGCTGCGTCATGGGTTCCTTCTCCGATTGAGATGTAGTACTTGAAGAATACTTCCAAAATCTGGTGAGGATTTGCCGGACCATCGGTTAAGGGTTCGGCTGCTTCCACATGTTGACCATCATTAATCAGGAGGTTTTGCCCTGGATTCAGCGGATAATCCGTAACCACCCCATCCGATTCAACCACCTTGACATCCGGTGCCTCATCGTCAGTAAAGCTAACTTGAGACGAACCTGGACGCTCTGCCAGCACACAGGCTTCCTTCGGCTTACGAGCCTCCAGAAGTTCTTCAATTCGCGGTAGACCCTGGATGATGTCTCCTGTCTTCGCCCGTTCAAAGACCAGAAGCACCAGGTTGTCACCCCGCTGCACCAGATCACCATCTTCAATGTGCAAAACTGCACCTGTCGAGACGCGATAGGGACGAGCAATCCGCAGCGTGATGTAACTATCCGTAATTTCAGTCACCTGGCCGGATTCATCAATACGAATGCCGGGGGCGATTTCGCTGCCTGCCACAACGAGTTCTTGCAAAGCAACTGTGGGCTTTTGGCCACCCAGATCAACCCGTAAGCGATCGGCATCGCGAACTACCAGGACGCGGCGAATTGCTTCCATCCCCTCGCGAATCCCTCGGATTTCACCGGCTTCCTTACACTGAATTTCGGTGCGCGCAACAACGGCTCCAGGCTCGATTTGTTGTCCATCTTGCACCCATAGTCGAGTCAGTGTACTGCCCTGAGTTTGATCCGCCACAATATCGCGACGAATAATAATCGACTCCAAAATCACGAGTTGGAGACGCATGACAGTCGGATCATTATCGTCGGGAACTTGTTCAATATCGGCTTCTAGATGCGAGGACTCCTCACCAATTTCTAGAACCAACTGCGTTTTCAACAATTCCTGTCCTTCGACAGACCGCACGCGATCGCCATCCTTGAACGAAATTCGCTGCACTGCCCGCAATCGAATGTCACTATTCTCGGAATCACTCACAGAGTTCTGGCTCGGCACCGGCGGCTCATCCGAGACCGTATATTCTTCGACAGGCCGCAACAAGACTGCGGGACCTTCTGGTGATTCAACATATTCTAAATAGGAAAGGGCTGAGGTCGTGAGACCCGGCATGAGTTCTTCACCCGGAGGAATGATAGTGCGATCGCGCTCCATCACAGCCTCAGGGTTATCAGCCATATGCAGGTCACCCGGCTTAATCACAATTTCCCGCAGGATGTCATTCTTCTGAGTAACTTCAATTACACCGCTACTCTGGCAAAAAATATCCTTTACCACCTCGGTGCCAGCTTCGACAAACTGACCATCCTCAACCAGCAAAAGTGATAGGTCTTTGTTTACTTCGTGGGTTTCTTCCGGAATCCACAGCAGCGTACCGCCTTGAATTACCTCGTAGCCTTGCTTGCCCTTACCTTTCTTAGCGGTCTCAATGCCAGAGTACTTCACCATACCGCCGGTATGAGTTTGATAGCGAGTATCTTCCAGTTCAGCAACCACCCCACCACTAGAAACTTTCGTTCCAGGAGTGGCAATCAAAGAGAAGCGCTGACCATTAGCGGTTTCAATGACATAGTGCTCACCGGCCTGACCACTTTCCATCTTGATCTCGGCTTGATCCAGCAATACTGAAGCCGTGATCACCTCCACTTCCCGAGCGTCTTCACCCTCTGCAGCTTGAGGCAAACGTACCAGTCCTCCCCGCTCACTGACCAGACGAGTTTCAGCCAGAATGCCATCACGCTCAATGACATCGCTATTCTTCACAACTGGCTCAGCATTAGGAGGCAAGTTATAAACTTGGCCAGATAAAACCCATATCAGGCCCCCTCGCTGAGCCAAACGAGTCGTATTACCTTGACGGTCAGTCTTCTCTTCCTGAACTAAGCCGGAAAACTTAACCTCACCAGACAGGCCACTGGTTACGTCCTTTGTCGCCTTCTCCGTGACTTTACGAACGCGACTGGAGGTTGGCAACTCGACCAAGAGTTGTTCAGCATCCACACGATAGCCTTGGTTGACAAACATAATCGCCCCTTGAGGCAGGGTTTCAGACTGCTGCCCGGAATCACCCCGCACGACGATCTTGGTCGTTTCCTCCAGAAGTAAGGCATCTTCCCCATGGCGAGTCCGGAATGCACGACTCTTGAACCTATCGGGTAGTTCAACCACCCCCGCATGCTTGGCTCGGATTTGGGGAGTCATTTCCCCTGTAAAGGTACCCCCGGTGTGGAAAGTCCGCATGGTTAGTTGCGTACCTGGCTCACCAATTGATTGAGCCGCAATAATACCGACAGCTTCACCCAGATCAACCATTTCAGAGTGGGCCAAGCTCCAGCCATAGCAATAGCGACAAACCGAGCGCGTGGCTTCACAGGTCAGCGCCGAACGCACCGTCACTTCTTCAACTCCGGCATCACAAAGAGCTTCTGCCTTGGCCTCAGACAGAGACTCATTCCGTTCAGCAATCACCTCACCTGTTTTAGGATGCAAAACATCTCTAGCAAGAACTCGCCCTAATAAGCGATCGGACAGAGGGATCAAGACGCGTTCGCCTGCCACCATGCTACTTAGAGGAATGCCTCGCTCGGTCCCGCAATCATTCTCCCGAATAATAACGTCTTGCGAAACATCAACCAGCCGCCGCGTCAGGTAGCCTGAGTCTGCTGTCCGCAATGCCGTGTCCACAAGTCCTTTACGGGCTCCGTACGAGGAAATTACATATTCCGTAACCGATAACCCTTCACGGAAGTTGGTACGAATAGGCTGGTCAATGATTTCCCCTTGTGGATTGGCCATTAAACCACGCATACCCACTAGCTGACGCACCTGCGAGATATTTCCTCGGGCCCCGGAAAAAGCCATCATGTAGACTGAATTCAGGGGATTATTTTCGCGGAAATTTTTGACTACCTGATTCTTGAGTTCCTCACTCGTCCCATTCCAAGTATCAATTACTTTCTGGAAGCGCTCAACCTCCGTAATCTCACCACGCGTGTAGCGTTCTTCTGTGACCCGGATCTCTTCATCAGCAGCTTCTAGCAGTTCCCGCTTTACTGCCGGTACCTGCAGATCTTCAACACTGATGGATACGCCGGCTCTGGTAGCATACCGAAAGCCTAGGTTTTTAATCTCATCAGCCATCTGCGCTGTACGAGCGGTACCGAATTTTTCAAAGGACCAAGCGACTAGCTTTTTCAATTGCTTCTTGTCGATGATCTTGTTTCTAAAGACCATGGGCGATTGATTAGACCCTTGCTCTGCCATTGCGTACTCTCCACCATCGTCAGGTTTACTTCTCTGCAATAAAGGGGGAAGCAGATAAACTGCTTTTGCTAGATGCCAGTATGTGGGTGTCCCTAGCTCCCTAGCTGGCTAGGGCATCATGCACTGCTTTGTTATAGATAATTCGACCAGTTGTCGTCTTGACGTATTGAGAAAGTAAATTGCCATCAGCATCCTCACGCGTCCGACGCTGGGTGTAGAGACGGCGGACAGTGCCATCGGCATCCTTAGTTTCTTTAACCAGTTTTTCCTTGCCTTCAGACTCCACTGGGCCATCAAAGCGTAACCAAACCTCCGCATGGAGATCAATCAGACCCTGTTCAAAGGCCAAAACTGCATCTTCCATAGATCCAAAAGTTCGTCCAGCGCCTTTCTGTTGATAGGGATTTTCGGCTGTGAGGTAATAGCATCCCAATACCATGTCCTGACTAGGTGTAATGATGGGTCTACCAGTTGCAGGGGACAGGATATTGTTAGAGGCCAACATCAGCAGTCGGGCTTCTGATTGTGCTTCAAGCGACAAAGGCACGTGAACCGCCATTTGATCACCGTCAAAATCCGCGTTAAAAGCTGGACAGACGAGTGGATGGAGCTGAATTGCTCGCCCTTCCACCAGAATCGGTTCGAAAGCCTGAATCCCTAATCGGTGCAGTGTCGGAGCTCGATTCAGCATGACTGGGTGGCTTTCAATGACTTCCTCCAGAACATCCCAGACACTGGGATCATTTCGCTGAATTAGTTTCTTCGCAGCCTTGATATTGTTGACCAATCCTTGACGAATCAAACGATGGATCACAAAAGGCTGGAACAGCTCGATCGCCATTTCGCGAGGCAACCCGCACTGGTGAATCTTGAGCTTCGGCCCCACGACAATTACTGAACGACCGGAATAGTCAACCCGCTTACCCAAAAGGTTCTGACGAAAACGTCCCTGCTTGCCCTCAATAATGTCCGACAGCGACTTCAGGGGACGGTTGTTGGCACCGACGACCGTTCGTCCCCGACGACCATTATCAATCAGAGCATCGACCGCTTCCTGCAGCATCCGCTTCTCGTTGCGAACAATGATCTCAGGAGCCAGAATTTCTTGGAGTCGAGCCAGACGGTTGTTACGGTTAATGACCCGACGATAAAGGTCGTTCAAGTCAGAGGTCGCAAACCGGCCCCCATCCAGTTGCACCATTGGGCGTAAGTCAGGGGGAATCACGGGGATCACATTAAGCACCATCCACTCCGGTTTTGATCCCGTAGCGATGAAGTTATCAATTACCCGCAGTCGCTTAATTAGCTTGGCTCGCTTCTGGCCTTTAGAAACGGCAATATTTTCTCTGAGCTTTTCAGCTTCTTCTTCCAAGTTGAGATCCTGCAGCAGCCGTTGTAGTGCCTCGGCTCCAATCCCGACTTCAACACCGACAAGCTGAGAATCCTCATCGTAGAGCTGATCCTCAATCTCAATCCACTGATCTTCCGTCAGCAATTGCTTGTAGGAAAGATTATCCGCATTGCCGGCATCAAGAACCACATAAGCATTGAAATAAACAATTTGCTCGACATCTCGCAGTGGCATATCCAGCAAGATGGCAATGTAGCTGGGAATCCCTTTCAGGTACCAAACATGAGCAACAGGAGCCGCCAATTTGATGTAACCCATGCGGTGACGGCGAACGCGCGATTCTGTCACCTCGACACCGCAACGCTCACACACAATGCCCCGGTGTCGTACCCGTTTGTACTTACCACAATGGCATTCCCAATCTTTAGCAGGCCCAAAAATGCGCTCACAAAAGAGCCCATCCATTTCAGGTTTGAGGGTTCGGTAGTTAATGGTTTCCGGCTTGGTAACTTCGCCCACAACCATTCCATTCGGCAACGTACGCTCTCCCCATTGACGAACTCGTTCGGGAGACGCGAGCCCAATTTTGACGTAATCAAATCGCTGTTCCAGCTTAGGCATGCTCAGCTCTTTCCTTCTGCAGATGTGTGTTCAGTTCTTGTGGGGTTAGGGCTGAGAGTAGATAAACCTCTCAGCCTTAGGATTACGATGATTCTTCGACCTCTTCCATCTCAGGTGCGGTAATTGACTCGTAGGTCGGGCGCGAGGGTGTGCGGCGACTACTCAAATCAGCCATCAGATCGACTTCAACATCGCGACTCGTGCCATCTTCGCGGGTTTCAACTTTATGCACAGCGATGTCAAGGCCAAGGGATTGTAGCTCCCGCATCAGGACCTTAAAGGACTCTGGCGTTCCAGGTCGGGGAATTGCCTTCCCTTTAACGATCGCATTCAGGGCTTCGTTGCGCCCCTGCATGTCGTCCGACTTCACCGTAAGTAACTCTTGCAGCGTATAGCCTGCACCAAAGGCTTCGAGAGCCCAAACCTCCATTTCACCAAAGCGCTGACCACCCTGTTGAGCTTTACCCCCGAGAGGCTGCTGCGTCACCAACGAGTAAGGGCCAGTAGAACGCGCATGAATCTTATCGTCGACCAAGTGAACCAGCTTCAACATGTAGGCCACACCTACGGTCACGGGTCGATCAAAGGGATCACCGGTACGTCCGTCATAGAGCTGAATCTTCCCAGGATCATCTGGATCAAAGACCCAGGGTTGGCCTTGTTTATGGCTGGCTTCCTGAAGCTTGCCATGGGTTGTGTTGCGCGAGGCTTCCTTGTCGTACATCTCGTCAAACGGCGTAATCTTAAAGCGCACATCTAGATTTTCTGCTGCCCAGCCAAGGAGGCATTCGAAAACCTGCCCGACATTCATACGAGAAGGTACACCCAGAGGATTCAGCACAATATCAATGGGGCGACCGTCGGGCAAATACGGCATATCCTCAATAGGCAGAATACGAGAAATAATCCCCTTATTGCCGTGGCGTCCTGCCATCTTATCGCCCACCTGGATTTTGCGTTTCTGGGCAACATAGACCCTGACCACCATGTTGGCACCAGGTGGCAGCTCATCCCCTTGCTCACGAGTAAAGACACGGACATCGACGACGCGTCCCTTCTCACCGTTGGGTACCCGGAGTGAGTTATCCCGAACGTCTCGAGCCTTTTCCCCGAAAATAGCCCGCAGGAGTTTCTCCTCTGGAGGTTGGTCTGACTCCCCTTTAGGCGTGACTTTACCGACGAGGATATCGCCCGACTCCACCCAAGCACCAATGCGGATAATGCCAGTTTCATCTAACTGCCGGAGAGCATCTTCGCCGACGTTAGGAATTTCACGCGTGATTTCTTCCGGTCCTAGCTTGGTCTGACGCGCTTCAATCTCAAACTTCTCAATGTGAATGGAAGTGTAAACATCGTCGAACACTAATCGCTCACTAATGAGAATGGCGTCTTCGTAGTTGTAGCCCTCCCAAGGCATGTAGGCAACCACAACGTTTTGCCCAAGAGCAATCTCACCGCCCTCTGCGGCCGAGCCGTCGGCCAGCACTTGCCCAGCCTGAATGCGATCGCCCAAGAAAACCAGCGGTCGCTGGTTCAGACACGTATCTTGATTGGAACGTTGATATTTCTGGAGGGGGTATTGATGTACTGTTCCTTCTGAGTCTTGAACCCGAATGCAGTCAGCATCAACATAGACAACTTCACCCGGAGTCCGGCTTACAATCACCATACCGGAGTCGCGAGCCGCCTGAGCTTCCAGCCCAGTCCCGATCAAGGGTCTTTCAGGCCGCAACAAAGGCACAGCCTGACGCTGCATGTTGGACCCCATCAGCGCTCGGTTAGCGTCATCATGTTCGAGGAAGGGAATCAACGAAGTCGCCACAGAAATAATCTGCACAGGCGACACCGCAACGAAATCGACTTCGTCTGGAGGGGTTGCTGTAAAGTCCTGACGGTAGCGGACAGCAACCATATCACCCAGGATGTTACCTTCAGCATCTGTCGGCAAGTCACCAGCAGCTACCCGCAAATCATCTTCTTCATCAGCGGTCATATATTGCGGTGCTATGTCCCGCCGTACACGGCCATGCTCCACACGATAAAAGGGGGTCTCAATAAAGCCAAACTCGTTGACACGCCCATGCGTAGCCAAAGAACCAATCAAGCCAGCATTGGGGCCTTCTGGCGTTTCAATGGGACAAATACGACCGTAGTGCGAGGGGTGAATATCCCGCACCGCAAAACCTGCCCGCTCACGCGTTAAACCCCCAGGTCCCAAAGCGCTCAGACGACGCTTGTGAGTAAGCTCTGCCAACGGATTGGTCTGATCCATAAACTGCGAAAGCTGACTAGAGCCAAAGAACTCCTTAATCGCAGCCACCAAAGGCTTAGGATTGACTAAAGATGCAGGCGTTAAAGAGTCGGAATCAGACACCGTCATCCGCTCTCGAATAATCCGTTCCAATCGGTTCAAGCCTACTCGAACCTGATTTTGCAGCAGCTCACCCACTGATCGGACACGACGATTCCCTAAGTGATCGATGTCATCTACAGAACCGATGTCAAACTCTAGATTAATCAGGTAATCAACAGCAGCCAGGATATCTTGAGGCGTTAAGACACGAACCGTATCAGGAACACTTAACCGCAACTTGCGATTGAGCTTGTAACGACCTACTCGCCCTAAGTCATATCGCTTGGGATCAAAAAAGCGAGACTCCAGCAACTGCTGCCCGCCGGACACCGTTGGGGGTTCACCAGGACGCAGCTTACGATACAGCTCTAGCAGCGCTTCTTCTTCGCTAAATTGCCCTTCTTTTTCAATTGTCTTTTGGAAATACTCAGGATGACGCAGAGCATCAAAAATCTCACCGTCATTCAGGCCCAGCGCCTTCAGCAAGACCTGCGCCGAAAGCTTACGAGTCTTGTCAATCCGAACCCAGACGAGGTCATTTTTGTCTGTCTCAAACTTCAGCCACGCCCCTCGGTTGGGGATCAGATTAGCATTATAAGTCCGGCGTCCATTCTTATCAGTCTCTGCCTTGTAGTAAACGCCAGGGCTGCGGACGATCTGGTTGACGATAACTCGCTCGGCACCATTAATGATAAAGGTGCCGCGGTCCGTCATCAAAGGCAAATCGCCGATGAAAACCTCTTGCTCTTTGATCTCACCGGTCTCCTTGTTGATCAAGCGAGTTGGGACGTACATTTGTACGGCGTACGTGGCGTCCCGTCGCTTCGCTTCATCCACCATATATTTCGGACTTTTGAGCTTGTAGTCCTTGCCTAGGAAGTGAAGCTCTAACTTGCCCGTGTAATCGGTGATCGGCGAGAAACTATCCAGCTCTTCAATTAATCCTTCTTCCAGAAACCATCGGAAGCTAGAGCGCTGGATTTCGACAAGGTCAGGCAAAGCAAAGGTGGAACCCGTGGTGATTTGGTCGGTCATGCGTCTCCTCAGGCGGACAAACCCTACAATCTATACAGAACTGTCAGACAACAACAAACTTGCGATCGCAAGCGAGCAAAAAAGTCTATTAACGGCACCAGCAGCTAGCCTTAGAGTCGCCGCCAAGCCACTCTAAAGCCATATCTGCAATCAACTCACCGAACTCAAACCTGTTTTTTAAGGTCACGATAATAAACGAAACGAAAATAAAACTAGTACGCTTACGTTAGTAACGTCTGAGATTTCTCTCTTAGCACTTGACACGGCTGCTTTTGCATAGATACACTTTGCCACCCCAAAATTCAGTTTACACCCCATATTGCTGACAAGCCTAACAAAAAGAGCTTAATTTGAGTGATTTGTCAACACCTTTCAACCCAACTCGCTCAAAACAACTTAACTACAAGCTAAAGACTACCAGCCATCGAAGCGCGCACATCCGCCCTATCTTCGCCGAACGAAACAGTCGGCAACCGGAATAATTTAACGGCATTAGCAGTGGTTTGCTGCGCCAACTCAGCCAGGGACTCTTGACGCAAAGTAGCCAAGTACGTAGCGACATGAAGAACATTGGCAGGTTGATTGCGGCGCTCCTTACGTCGTGGTTCTGGCGTCAAAAAGGGGCAATCCGTCTCGATCAAAAGCCGATCAGACGGAACACATTGAGCCGAAGCCTTGACTTGATGCGCATTCTTGAAAGTGACAATTCCACTGAAGCTGATATAAAAACCAATATCAAGAAACCATTTCGTTTCTTCAGGGGTGCCAGCCCAGCAATGCATCACTCCAGACACAGGACCGTGTACAGACTGAAAGGTACGAATCAGCTGAACGGCCTCTTCAGCCGCGTCACGGCAATGGACAATGACTGGAAGATTTAATTGATGAGCGATCGCGAGCTGCTGCCAAAAAGCCTGCTTCTGAACATCCTGGTCACTAGCCTTGTAAAAGTCCAAACCAGTTTCACCAATCGCCACAACACGACTATCAGATCGAGCACACGCTTCAATCTGAGCTGCCGTTTGAGGCGTCCACTTGTCCATATCTAACGGATGTAAACCCACCGATATCGAAACTTCTGGAAACCTTTCCGCGATCGACTGAATGGTCGCAAATTCACCCGGCTCAACACAAGAATGAACCAAGCGAACGACACCTGCACGACGCCATGCAGAAGCAATTTCGTCCAAGTCTGGGCGAAATGCCTCGAAATTGATATGAACGTGAGTATCAACTAACTGCATTTGGCAGTCCCAGACAATCTCAACTTAGGACACCCCAGACTTCGCTTCAGCCTGCTTCCAAGCTTGGCTCAACTTGGACTTACGACGACTACCAGCATTTTTATGATAAACGCCTCTTTTAACAGCCTTATCAATCTTACTGAAAACGGCAGAAAGCTCCTGCTGGGCCAGATTCATTGTCTCTGGACCCGGGTCAGTGGAGTAATCGTTTAATGCAGCTAGATACCGCCTTGTAAGCGTTTTAACAGCTGACTTGTAGGATCGGTTACGGAGACGGTTGCGCTCTGCTATCTGAACGCGCTTAATCGCAGACTTAATGTTTGCCACAGTTGCCCTAGCTAACATGGAATAACTTAACAGATAGAGTATCATAGCACTAATTCTCTAAAATGTTCAGAAACTTCTGTGAAGGCAGTTTATCTCGCGTTAAGCTATAAGACAGTTGGGGCATTTGCTCCACAACAAGCTCAAGCAAATAGCTTAATGCTCTTGCTGGATCAGGCTTTACCGCTCATTAAGTCAGGTTTTGTGCCCAATGCTGCGCATTATCAATCAGTTAACTGATGCTCACGTGGAGCTGCAGCGCATTTGTAACCGTACCCACGACAACCAAGTTTTTCACAAAGAGGCGACGGTTCGGGAAATCTTGCAGACGATACGACGTAAGGGTGATGAAGCCGTTTTACAATACACGGCTGACTTTGATAAACAAGTGATCACAGCCGACGCACTGCGGGTACGGGGCTCAGAGATCGATGCGGCTTATCAGCAGGTTTCCAAAGATTTAATCGATGCGATTCGACTCGCTCACCAAAATATTCAAACCTTTCATCGCCAACGAATTCCTCGTAGTTGGGTTAACTTTCAAGACGACATTGTATTAGGTAAGCGCTATTCTCCTGTTGATCGTGCCGGCATCTATGTTCCTGGTGGGAGAGCAGCGTACCCGAGTACGGTTTTGATGAATGCGGTTCCCGCCAAAGTGGCTGGGGTTGAACGGATTGTCATGGTGACTCCACCGGGTGAAGGCGGCAGCATTAACCCGGCAGTTTTGGTTGCGGCGCAGGAAGCTGGGGTTACTGAAATCTATCGGGTTGGTGGAGCCCAGGCGATCGGGGCTTTAGCTTACGGGACCGAAACGATTCCGCAAGTAGATGTGATTACCGGTCCAGGTAATATTTATGTGACCTTGGCTAAAAAACAGGTCTTTGGAACCGTTGGGATTGATTCGTTGGCAGGCCCTTCCGAGGTCCTGATTATTGCTGACCATACTGCCAACCCTGTTTTTGTGGCAACCGATTTACTAGCCCAAGCCGAACATGATCCCATGGCAGCCGCAATTTTAATCACGACCGATGCCAGCTTGGCAGAACGTGTAGCGGTCGAAGTTGCTCAACAGCTCCAGGGACATCCTCGTCAAACGCTAACAGAGAAGGCGATCGCCAATTACGGAGCCGCGATCGTCGTCGAGACGCTTGAAGTGGCTACGATGCTCTCTAACGAATTTGCACCCGAACATTTAGAGCTAGAAGTGGAAGATCCCTGGTCATTACTAGAGCAGATTCGTCACGCGGGGGCTATTTTCTTAGGCCATTCCACCCCAGAAGCAGTCGGCGACTACCTAGCAGGTCCCAACCATACGCTCCCCACGTCAGGAACCGCTCGCTATGCTTCGGCCCTAAGTACGGAAACGTTTATGAAACATTCCAGCCTGATTCAGTATTCACCGAATGCCCTTAATCAGGTCGCGGGGGCGATCGCTCGGCTCACCGAAGCCGAAGGACTGCCTTCACACGGAGCCTCGGTTGAACTCAGAACACAATCCAAAAACCGCTCAGTACACCGCCCTGAGGAAGGTGACTTGGACGGCGGGATGAGAGGGTAAGGAAGGGATATCGGGAGGAAAATAAAGTCCCGGGACGAGGCAGTGGCAGGGTAGAAGGGTAATGGGGTGCAAACCGTAGGGGCAGTTTCAGCTAAGCACTCTGTGGGTTAATACGATCGCTTTCACGCAAAACCTGTCCCGGCTGTTCCCCACTAACCATCAACCATTAACCATCAACCATTAACCAATCTAGACCGAGACTCTGTTCGGTAGTTGTTGTTGCTCAAGAAAGCGCTGAAGCCGCCAAAGGTTGAGACTTTGAGCCAGATTGAGCGGCAGCACTGAGATGCCCTCTAAACGGGATTGGACCCATTCGTTCCCCCAATACCACTCATGAAAACCGTCAACTCCCTCCCAGACGAGAAAACGTACGCTCTGAGGTGAAATGTCGGTCACTTGATGTTGAATCTTGACAGGGCCGAGATAACTCGTAAAAGTCGTGCCCACTTCCAACATGTCAGGGAGTCCTTCGGAGAAGGTTTGGGGCCATAGCCATTGCTTAAACTGACGAGGCTGAAGCAGGCTGTCTCGAACAACTGCCGCTGTTGCGTTCACCTCGACGCGTAGAGTTGTTTGCTGAAAGGTTCCGAACATGCACTTCCAGAACTAAGGACATAAGCGCAGGATTTGATCCGCCATTGCGAGGCTTTCCTGATAAAGGATATCTTCGCCCCAGCGTTGGAGTTGCTGTCCCAAAATCAGGTCAGCCCTTTGGTCGGAGATAGCACTGACTTCCTCGACTCGGCAAGATTGAGCTCCACCACCAGCTTCCATTCGCATACAGCCAGTTGTTTCCGAACAAAGGATAGTACAGCAATCGGCACTTTGATTACTGGAGGATATACGAATACCCACGAGATCACCAATGACCTCGCCCACATCCGCCACTGGAATGGACGCTAGTTCGGCTTCAATCTCTTTCTGATATTCACTTTCGAAATAAACCTTGCGAATCCCATAGTCGCCACCTTCATCGACGTAGCGCATGGGAGTCCAACCGAGACGACTCGCGAACCACCCTATAAACATGAGGGCCTGAGAGGCATTTCCAGGTTCATGATCAATGCTAATGTGATCAATTTCTGTCAGCGCCTCACGTCGCTCAGGGGGATCGAAGGCTTCTGCCATCAGTTCTTGCCAGGGTGAGAGACGGTGCCAGTTAAGGTCAGCAATATACTTACCAGACTCAGTAATTTCTTGAATCTTATTCAGCTCAGACTCGGCATCACTGAAGTAGCTGGAGTCCACAATTAAACAATTGCTAGTCTCCGACAGCTGTTGGAAGAGACTCTGTTCAGGATTCGGCGTGGCTTTCCACCAGACAAATTTAGGCAGGTCGCCAATCATTAAAGATGAGACAATACCAGCGACCCTCTCAAGCGCAGACTTGGTTCCTCGAAGCGCAATGTATTCACAACAAATCAGGTTGCTGGCATTACGTTTTTGAACGGGGCAATACGCCGAGACTTGTGCCGTTACGCCTTCATCTTTGCCCAAGGTCGGACACAAGGTAATGACTCGACAAGGGTTATGAGCGGCGATCGCCTCACTCAGATTAAAGCCTCGAAAATCAGGATTCGAGAAAGCTTTTTGATGTTCTGGCAACCCAGCATACTCTTCCCGCAGGCGAGCTAGTGTAGGGCTATCAACCCGCCCGGTAACCCTTAACCCATAAGCCATCTGAGCTTGCCTTACGGCCTCACGAGTTTGATCCCCGTGGATACCGTCAATGGCTCCTTTGTAAAAAGCAAGCGCAGCTAGGAGTTGCTGAAACTCGTTGGGTTCATAAACGATAATGCTGAAAGTGCTGGCTCGTGTTGCAACCGGAGCAGTTGTTCCAGCATCTTGAGTCCGCCAGATATTCTGGAGTTCAATTTCGATCTCCTCAATAGAAATATCCTTGGGTTTTTGCAGCGCGACAACAGGTGTTGTGGTCATGATAGCTACTGGGAGTGAAGGGTAAGATCGAACAGATTTTTAGGGCCGCTTACATGCTATCTAAATTCACCACGACCCAGGTGAACTTAAGAATGATGCTAGAGTCTGCGCCAACGATGGCGATCGCGATTCAGTAAAAGCTCCGCCTCTACAGGTCCCCATGTGCCTGCCTCATACATAGGAATAGCATCCGGGGCAGCCGGGGCATCCCACGCTTCCAATACAGGCGTTAACATGCGCCAAGATGACTCCACCTCATCCCCTCGAGTGAACAAGGTTTGGTCACCCAGCATGCAATCTACCAGCAAACGAGCGTAGGCATCTGTATTAGCTTTACCGAAAGCAGCATCGTAGCGAAAATCCATAGCAACTGAGCGTGTCCGCAGAGAATTACCAGGGGTTTTCACCTCAAAACGCATTGAAATACCTTCATTGGGCTGAATTCTCATTGCTAGGACATTGCGATTAAGTTGCTTCGCTGCCGATTGAAACATCATGTACGGCACTTCTTTGAAATGAATGGAAATTTCCGAGACCTTTTTGGGCATGCGCTTCCCTGTACGCATATAGAAAGGAACACCCTTCCAGCGCCAGTTATCAATCATGAGCTTGAGACCAGCGTAGGTGGGAGTTGTGGATGTTTCACTAGCGCCATCCTCATCGCGATAACCAGGCACTTGCTGCCCTTTCATCCACCCTGGAGCATATTGCCCACGAACAGCACATTGGGAAAGGTCATCGGGAGCCGCTAAGTGAGTCGCCTGCAGAACCTTAACTTTTTCGTTGCGAATACTGTCAGCATCTAAGGAGTTGGGCGGCTCCATAGCAGTGAGGCAAAAGAGCTGCATCAGGTGGTTTTGCACCATATCGCGCAGAGCCCCTGAGGTTTCGTAGTAACCGGCACGTCCTTCCAGCCCTACCGTCTCAGCCACCGTGATTTGGACATGGTCGACAAACTGGCGATTCCACAACGGTTCAAAAATGGCATTTGCAAAGCGAAATACCATCAGGTTCTGCACCGTCTCCTTTCCCAGATAGTGATCAATGCGATAAATCTGCTCTTCACGACAGACTTCCTGCACCACCCGATTCAATACCCGAGCCGAACCAATGTCCTTCCCGAACGGTTTTTCAATCACCAAGCGTTGCTTACTGGGATCAGAAAGCATCCCAGCAGCTCCCAGTTGCCGCGTTGCCTCGCCAAAAAAGCGCGGAGCCACAGATAGATAAAAAACTCGATTTCCCCGCGTACCGCGCTTCTCATCAAGTTCGCTCAAGAAGGCTTTGAGTTTGTGATAGCTTTCGGGCTGATCCATGTTGCCCGAGCAATAGAATAGGCCATCCGCAAAGTTACGCCAAACGGCTTCGTTGCCGATCCCGCCACCAAAGTCTTCAACGCCTTCGCGTAAGTGCTCGCGGAAGTAATCATGGCTCCAGTCACGTCGAGCGACGCCCACGATAGTGAGTTCTGGAGGCAAGCGCCGCTCACGCTTCATTTGATAGAGTGCGGGCACAAGCTTACGCTGAGTCAAATCACCTGAAGCTCCGAAGATAATAAGAATCTGAGCTTCAGGAATGCGATCTTGTTGGAGACCAACGCGGAGAGGATTTTCGAGCAAGCTAACCATGGCAAGGGATTGTTAAGGGGTTGGGGAGGAAGGGGGAGCAAACGGCAATCGTGAGGGTAGAGAGTGACGGGTAGAGGGTAAGGAGTCAGTGATAACACTACGCCTCTACCCCCCTACCCATTACCCTCAAGCGGGCGAGAGCTGCTTCACTTTCGTGACGAGAGACTCCATAAGTTTGTCGAAGGGCTTGACGAATTTATCGATCCCTTCTTCTAAAAGTTCGTCCATGACTTGATCAAGGTCGATGCCGAGTTCCGGCAAAGTAGCAATGATTTGCTGAGCCTCTTCGACCCCAGTTTCGATGCGACTGGCAACATCACAGTGATCAGCACAGGCTTCAATGGTGTTTGGTGGCAGCGTATTGACGGTATCTGGCCCGATCAACTCATCCACGTACATCACATCGCTGTAGTCAGGATTTTTGGTGCTGGTGCTAGCCCATAGAAGGCGCTGTACGCGGGCTCCCTTAGCCGCTAAAGCCTGCCAACGATCGCTCTCAATAATCTTCTTATATTCCTGATAAGCCATTTTGGCATTGGCGATCGCAACTTTCCCCTTGGCGGCTTCAAGCTTGGCTTGCACACTCGCGTCATCAGCTTTGGCAGCTAGATTGTCAATGAGACCATCGACCTTGCTATCAATGCGACTGAGGAAGAAGCTGGCAACTGAAGCAATGTTACGGACGTCTTGCCCTGCTGCGGCACGAGCTTCGAGACCTCGAATGTAGGCCCAAGCCGTATCGACATAGCTTTGCACAGAGAACAACAGCGTCACATTCACATTGATGCCGTCACGAATAGCGGCCTCTACCGCAGGAAGGCCCTCAGGGGTTCCCGGGATTTTGATCATCAGGTTGGGACGCTGTAGGGTTTGGAAATAGCGTCGTGCTTCGCGCAGAGTACTTTCGGTGTCACGCGCCATGCTGGGAGGCACTTCCAAACTAACGTAGCCATCGACGCCACTGCTGGCTTTGTAGATGGGCATCAAAACATCACAGGCATTACGAATATCTTCAAAAACGAGCGATTCGTAAATTTCATCGACCGATTTACCCGCCCGAATACCGGCTTCAATATCTTGGTCGTAGATAGCATTACCGGCGATCGCCTTCTCAAAAATGGCAGGGTTGGAGGTAATACCATGCACATCCCGGCTCTCAATCAGCTTACCAAGTTCACCGGATTGCAAGATGTCGCGGCTGAGATTATCCATCCAGACGCTTTGGCCGTATTCCTTCAAATGCAAAATGGGGCTATCAGCAGTCGTAGTCATAGGAATCTCCTTAGTACAATAGTTCCGTACAGTTAGTGGCTATGGGGCATTGAATTGCGCCCAGCGATCTTTAATCACCCAGACTCCTCAAATCCTTTAGCGCTGTGGAGCTGCCAAAGCCTCTTGTTCGCGAATACGTTCCCGAATAAACGATTCCACTAAAGCCACATCTTCAGAACTCCCAATAACAACTGGAGTTCGATAGTGCAGTTCGGTGGGAACAACATCCAGCAAGGGTTCCAGTCCTGTACTTGCCTTGCCACCGGCTTGCTCAATCAGAAAAGCCAGGGGTGCTGTTTCGTAGAGCAAACGCAACTTACCGTTCGGGTTTTTGACCGTTCCGGGATAGAGGAAAACCCCACCCTGAGTCAAAATACGGTGAAAGTCGCCAACCAACGCACCGCTGTAGCGGGAAGAATATCCTTCGTGA
The DNA here is from genome assembly GCA_039818605.1 of Cyanobacteria bacterium J06639_14. GTDB lineage: Bacteria > Cyanobacteriota > Cyanobacteriia > Phormidesmidales > Phormidesmidaceae > SIO1E4. The sequence goes on from JBCBTQ010000004.1 coordinate 42,375, forward strand.
CGATGGACGTAGCGAATGAAATCACGGATAGATTCATCCCATTGCCAAAAGTTACCTTCATTCACACTGTAATTGGGACCATGCTGCGGTAAACGAATGTTTTCTGCAGCAAGGATAAATTCGCCCAAACTGGGATCTAAGGTGAAGGCATGCACGCCGCGACCGATGGAATAGACCAGCACAGTACTCGGTCCATACAAAATGTAGCCTGCCGCTAGCTGATGATCGCGCCCTGGCTGCAAGAGGTCTGCAGCGTCTTGTTCGAGGTCCTCACCTACCTGACGACGAATGGCGAAAATTGATCCGACATTCAAATTGATGTCCACATTAGAGGACCCATCAATCGGGTCGTAGAGCAAGGTATATCGACCAACCGGGCAATTTTCTGGAATGTAGTAAGGCTTGTCCATTTCTTCCGAAGCCAACCGACACACCAGGCCGCTTTGCTTGAAAACAGAAATAAACACGTCATTGGCAAAGACGTCCATCTTTTTGACAGCTTCACCCTGAACATTCGTTCGCCCGGTGAATCCTAAAGCGTCTTCTACCAAGCCAGAACGAGACAACCGCCGAGCAATCAGTTTGCCAGCCAAAGCAATGCGGTTCATTAAGGCACTTAAATCCTGCGCTTCCGGGCTAAAACTTTGAAGTTGTTGCAGGACATGTCGCGATAGAGTTGTGCAATCGCGATCGAGTGTGTGTTCTAAAGAGGGTTGATAATCTTCAACCATACGAACCCCTTGGCCATCCAGCCATCTGCAGTAGCGCAATTGATGGCAAATCAGCAGTTAGACAACATACGCTGATCACGCCTGCAATCCATGTTAAAAAGCTGAATCAAAAAGCCAAGAACTCTTTAGATCAACTAAAGATTAGCTCAATACCAAACATTGAAAACGAGACCAGTTGCTGAGTGTTAATACTCAGCTTCTTTAAGGCAGAGAGGTAAATTCAAGCTAAACCTTAATTCAGACCAGAACAAAAATTCATTTAATGCTGAAATTGAAATATTAAGATCTTTAAAATATCTGTCCTAGCCTACAAGAGCGGCTGAAAAAGTGGAGGAATCGAGCCGTTAGCATCGCCATGCTAACGACTCTCCTGCTTTGTAGCGTCGTCAAAAAATCGCAGTTGCGTAGCCCCAAACCTGGATTCCATCCTGCAAGAAGCCAGACAGCGCCCAGGGTTCACTCTATTTCCCCCGGCATAATAGATGCGGCTTTCAAACGTCCTCTAAGCAAGAAACATGGTTAGAGTTCTCTCAAGCCAAGCCTCTAATATTAAGAACAGGTTATGTAAAGTTTCTTCAGAAAACCGTCAAAATTACAACCTTAAAGGCTGAGACAATTATGAGAACTTAGTTGTTCCCATGGCAGTTGAACTCAATACAATAGGCGTTCGTATCTTGACGGTTGTCATTGAGTTTTCCACGTGTTAAGCGCAATCTACAAAGTTGATTGTTCGCCTCCAATAACAGCACTCTAGTCAACGGAATAGGTCACCATCAGTTCACGATAAACCGTGACTTCTGCGAGGGCTTCTGGATCGTAAAAGCTGGGCTCTGAGCCATAGAAAAGCGCTGAAACCAAGTCTTTTTCTTCATTACAGGGAGCTAACAGGCGTCCTAAGAAAGGTAGTTCAGCCACCGAAGGAGTTTCAGATAAGGAGACATCCATAGCCTCTGCGATCGCTTCGGCCCGCAACTGCGCATCGGCCATCGCATCCCCATAGGCTGCTTGCTCAATCACACTACATTCAGCAATGGCGTAATCCACATACAGCCGATCAACAAAGATCGTCTGCTCAGGTGTCTGGCCTTCTAAAGCATCGCTGATAACTTGGACAAGCTCATTGACGCGGTCACGAGTAGGGTCCTCAAGGTTAACCACAACGGAGTCACCGGTCCCGTAGTAGTAATAGGGCTGAGAGTCCACCACATCGATATTGACTCTAATGGCAGACTGCGGCACGCCAGCCGATGTCAATGCATCAACTAACCCCTGCAAACTGATGCGCGTAATGGGGGGCGGTTCTGGCAGGGGTTCAGGTTCGATCGGAATCCCATCGGGTGAGAATTCGTAAGGAGGATAGGGCTCATCGGGATCACGATTTGTTACCAGTATCTCAATCCGGGCAACATCGGCAGGAATACTGGCCCGCCCTTGCCCTGTGACTGAAATAGCGCCTTCATTGCTAGCAGGTGGATAAAGTAGCTGAGCGATCGCCGGGCGGACTGTCACCCCAAAACTGGCAATGAGTACACCCAATGAGAGCGGTAAGCTCATGATTTTGTATCGGATTTTCATGTGGATTCCCCTTTATTTATTTATGTAAATACACCTTAACCACATATTCGAGTTTCCAATTCTTGATTAGAGAAAAACCCCGGTTACTAACTCGGATGTGGTTTAGTTGTTTTCAGATAAATCAGCCTGCTACAGCAGCCGTAGTGTATCCTTCACTTTCCTGATCCACTTGAAATCTTTGAAAAATTTACGTTTTCAGAGGGTTCCGAACAACCAAGCCAAAACTCAAGGGAGTTAGCAACTCTGCCATAAAGGCAGGCAGCATTCACTTTTCTATACGGGGGTTTTTTTTGTATATACTTCTTTTCATTTTGAAAACTTCTTCCCAGATAAAACCCGTTCCTTCACTGGAATTCCTTAATCGAATGTGTCTTTGTTTTGTTGATTATTACGAAAAGGTTGCGTAAGGGAACCCTTTTCTGTATTCAAGAGGGTATTAGCAATGGTGTAAGTTCTGGAATTGGGCTAGGGGTGAGAAAAAATATGGTAGACATCAAGCGCATTGGCATTTTGACCAGCGGTGGTGATTGTGCAGGCTTGAACCCTGCCATTCGGGCTGTCATCCATCGGGCAATTGGCACCTACGGCTGGGAAGTGTTTGGGATCTTGTGTGCAACCCGTGGCCTACTCACAAGGCCACCCCAGGTCAGACATCTAGAACTCAATGAAACCTACTCGCTGCTCACAACCGGAGGCACAATTCTAGGCACAACCAATAAGGGCAATCCGTTTGATTTTCCAATGCCAGACGGGACGATTAGCGATCGTTCGGAAGAAATTATCGAGGGTTATCATCAGCTCGGATTGGATGCTCTGATTGGGGTCGGTGGTGACGGTAGCTTGGCAATTTTGCGACGCCTCGCACAACAGGGCGGCATGAAGTTAGTCGCTATCCCTAAAACCATTGATAACGACTTGGGAAGCACTGAACGTGCGATCGGATTTGACACCGCCGTTAACATTGCGACTGAAGCCTTGGATCGTCTCCATTTCACTGCAGCTAGCCACTCGCGGGTCATGATTTTGGAAGTGATGGGTCGCGATGCCGGGCACATTGCCATCAGTGCTGGCATTGCTGGGGGAGCGGATATCATTCTCATTCCCGAAATTCAGTACTCGCTAGAAGCCATTTGCAACCATATTCAGGTCCTACAAAAGCAAGGGCGGAGCTACGCCAAGATGGTGGTTGCAGAGGCCGTTTGCACTGAAACGGGGGAAAAGATCACGCAAAATCACGCCATGAGTCAATGTCGTTTGGGTGGCATCGGTCAATACTTGGCAGATGAGATTTCAGCGCGAATCGAGGCGGAAACCCGGGTTACGGTTCTCGGTCATGTGCAGCGGGGCGGGATCCCATCGCCACTAGATCGACTCACAGCCACTGCTTTCGGAGTTGCGGCTACCGACCTCATTGCCGAAGGTCGATTTGATCGCATGGTCAGTTGGCAAAATCGTCGGGTTGTAGATGTCCCGATCAAGAGTGCGATCGCCCATTACCAGGCAGTTGACCCTCACGGTACGCTGGTGCGGACCGCACGGGCCATGGGTATTTGTTTGGGAGAACCAGACAAGGTACTCATGAGTGTTTAGAGTGAGCTAAGGGAGTCTTTTCTCTGATCGTAAAGTTTGTGACCTAATAGTGTGGCCTTAGATTTCCACCCGCCCGATGCCGATCCATCCTCGTCCTCTACAGGTGCCGACTACCGGGACACTGTCCGACGAGTATTAGTCATTACCTTGCTCCTTAATTTGTTAGTTGCAGGGCTGAAGATGGCGGTGGGCTTCTGGACCGGTTCGCTGAGCCTATTGGCCGATACCCTCCATAGTGTCACTGACAGTGCTAACAATGTCTTGGCCCTGGTCACCAATCAACTGGCCTCACCGCGCCCCGATCGCGATCACCCTTACGGACACCAAAAATACGAAGCAGTTGGTGCTTTGGGAATTGCTGCCTTTCTAGGCATCGCCTGCTTTGAAATTCTCAAGCAGGCTGTGGAGCGACTGGTTATTGGCGGCCAGCCGGTTAATATGTCAGCCCTTGCTCTATGGATAATGCTCACTGTTTTAGGCATCAATATCGGTGTCGCTTTTTATGAACGATCGGTCGGTCGACGCTTACGCAGCAAAATTCTGATTGCGGACGCCCATCATACGATGAGTGATGTATGGATCACTATCTCCGTGATTGGCGGACTGATTGGGGTTTGGCTCGGATGGTATTGGCTGGATATAGCGTTGGCGTTTCCGGTTGCCATTTTGGTTTTCAAAAGCGGTTGGCAGGTATTACGAGAAAATTTGCCCTGGCTAGTTGATGAAATGGCGATCGCGCCAGAAGCCATTCACAGTACTGTAATGCAGGTGCCCGGCGTTCTCAATTGCCATGAAATTGCTTCACGGGGGCTGTTAGGGCGACAAGTATTTATTGACATGCATTTGATCGTAGAACCCCAGGATGTCGAAAAGGCCCACGAAATTACCGAGTATGTCGAGAGGGTCTTGAACGAAAAATACGGTCCTGCGCGGATCACAATTCACATTGAGCCCAAGGAATATCAGTCAGCTCAAATTAGTTATTAGTTGTTGGTTACTAGTTATGGGTTATTGGGGCATGTAATTTAAGCTGAGAAACTGTGGACTCACCTGCACAAGGCTATCAATGGTCATCCGCGTCCCTCTAATAAACCGAGGACCTCACACCCTCCCAAGCAAAAAGTCATAAAATCAGATCCCGAACTCTGCGTTGGAAAGTTACCCTAGAAAATAGTGTCGTATCAAAATTAAGTAAGAGCTGAAACACTGTGGAACAGCAAGAGGGGAGGATCACGCTGCTGTCAAGCCGCGAACTTGACAAGATGCGTCGGGCTGGGCAACTGGCAGAGGAGCTACTTGACTATCTTGAACCGATGGTCAAGCCTGGAGTGAGTACGCTGGAATTGAATGATGCAGCAGAGGAATGGACGCAGAAAAAGGGCGCAAAGAGTGCACCCTTAGGGTACGAAGGTGCAGTTGATCCTTTTCCCAAATCCATTTGCACTAGCGTTAACGAAGTTGTGTGCCACGGCATTCCCAGCGTCGATCAGATCCTTAGAAATGGCGACATCATCAATATTGACGTCACTCCTATCTTGGACGGATTTCATGGCGATACCTCACGCACCTTTTTTGTAGGCGAACCCTCTCCCTTGGCTCGCAAACTGGTTGAAGTCACGAAAGAAAGTATGTGGCGGGGGATTCGTGCCGTTAAACCAGGGGCACGGATTGGTGATATTGGGGCAGCCATTCAAACCTATGCCGAAGGAGAAGGCTTTTCGGTCGTCCGGGATTTTGTTGGTCACGGGGTTCACCGCATCTTCCATACAGCGCCTCAGATTCCTCACTACGGCACCGCTGGAAAAGGCAAAAAACTCCGCAAGGGCATGGTTTTCACCATTGAACCCATGATCAATGTGGGGACCTATGAAGTTGAGGTATTGGCTGACGGATGGACCGCGTTAACAGCCGATCGCAAATTATCCGCTCAGTTTGAGCACACGGTCGCAGTAACAGCAGACGGCGTTGAAGTTTTAACGCTGGCCAAAGCAACCGTTTCAGCCTAAATAGCGCTGTATTTTCAACCCGATCCTCCAGGGGATATAGCGGTTTGCCTGCGGATAAAGCACATCCTGAAGCCAGTATCCGGTCTTAACCCAAATGTCATGGATGTCACTGAACAAAGCGATATGTTTCCTAACGGAATCCATAGGTAGGGGGATGAAGCAATAGGCAGGGGGGCGGCTCTTTCGCCATTACTTAGCCCCACAAGTCGCATCAATCATCTATGATGGATTCATGACCTTGACAAAAGAGATTATTTGTGCATTTAATTCCGACTGCGGTAAGCGCAATTGTTTGCGAAGCCTTGTCCCTATCCAGATGCCTGTTTTTTGCTCAAGGACACACTCCCGTTTTCCAACCGGATGTGGTTTATCAGGTGTGCTGACCTCTGCCTCTACAAACTGTATTGCCATCAGGAATTAGGCTTGTGCTACCTTTCGATTTCGTCATCATTGGTAAGCCCGTCCCTCACCGAGCCAAGGATAAGCAAGCATTGAAGGCTTGGCGAGAACGTGTCAGAACAACTGCCCAGTATTGCTGGGAAGGACCTGCCTTAACGGATAAACTTTCAGTAAAGATTACCCATTTCTACGATGCACCCCCTGGCAATTTAGGCGAAGATTTGGACAGTGAACGCATCATCAAACCAGTATTAGATGCATTAAATGGCGTTATCTACGTAGACGATTATCAAATCGCTGATTTGGATAGCCGCCGCCGCAACCTAAATGGATCTTTTCGTGTCAAGGGGATGTCTCCTGCTCTAGCTGATGGTTTTTGCAAGGGCGAAGAATTTTTGCATGTTAAGGTAGACATCCTGAGAAACCCTGAAAGTGTCAACTGAGGCAATTAGGAACGTGATGAAAGACCGGTCATTTGAAACACCCCTAGAGCATCGACGTTTGCTCCGCCTGGCACGGGAATACAGCCGTGCGGGTTATAGGGTCATGCTATATCCCACGGACTCAGATTTGCCTCAGGTCCTACAGGGATGTTCGATTGGGCTGTTGGCTAAAAACAATGCCGAAGTCGTTGTCGCTGATGTGCGATCGCGCCACAACTTGACGCTGAATGGCTCGGCTGACTTACGTCGCTTAGCCGAAAAGGTCCAAACCTTACCTGGATGGGAATTCAATCTCGTTGTCACCAATCCTCGTCAGCCTCAAGCAAGCTGAGCGATTGCGTAATACCATAGGGCCATCCTTGTAAAGAGGTTTGTGCCAGCTGCCATGGTGATCTCCCTTAAGCAGTTCCGCGATCGCTATCCCGCGGCAAGTATGACCAGCGAACTGCTGATGGTGCAGGGCGAACAGTTTGTGGTACAAGTCACGATTCAGACACCGGCAGCTGTCACCGTCAACGGGATGGCTGCCGATATCCATTTGGAAGCGGCTGAGGATAGAGCCCGACAGCGCGCCTTAGAAGGCTTAGGGGAAGGGGAAAGGCTGGAGGAACTTCCAGAACGCTCTTTAGCACCGATGCCGGAGCCTCTGAAAAAGTCGACACCTGTGAAAAAGCTGGCCGGTAAAGCGACTAGTCGTTCGGAACCAACGTTCCCTGCTGAGGCTGCCCTGTCACCTTCTCCTAGTCTGGAATTTCCTAAAAAGTCCGATCTGGAAGTATCTGAGCCTCTGGCCAAACCTCAGAACCTGGCACAACAGATTGAGGAACCGGCTGGTGTGTCTGTACCGATGCCGCAGCCAATTACCACGTCGGAACCAGACTCGACGCCAGCAAGCACCCCAGCACAATCAACCGTCAAACCTGAGGAAAAATTTCCTCAAGCCGCTTCAGATATCCCTGTTCCTGAGATCCCTGTTCCTGAGATCCCCGTTCCTGAGATCCCCGCTCGGGATATTCCCGTTCCTGATATGCTTCCTGACCCCGTTAATCTATCGGATGTTATTGCCCAAACGGATGTGGAACTACGCCGCTTGGGGTGGTCGGTTGCCGATGGACGCGAATATTTGGAAAGCACCTACAATAAGCGATCGCGCCACGACCTCACCGACGAAGAGTTGCTGGCCTTCTTGTTGCATCTCGAATCTCTTTCAGATCCTCAGCCTGTTGAGTAAACCCAATGCAATCGCACACCTACAGCGGTTTGTATTCGGCTCAAGCACAGCTAGGTCCTAAATTCTAGCCCTTGCTTTAACCCAGAAGCTTGCACACAACCTTTATTCGGTCGGTGGTGACTGTGTAGGTAGCGAATGATCCATTCCCATGCCCTGGGCATATTTTGAAGCTCAAATTTTAGCTTGCGTTCACTGGTTAGAAAATATGTCGGGCAACGTCGAAATTGCATCCTCTCCCGTGCCCTGATTCTCGAAATATTCTCATTATTCTCTCGCCCTTTTCTCGATCGCTCCCTAGATTACAAGGTGTTCAGCGCCTCATGCTTTTTGAGGTGTGTGCCAGGAGTCACCATGCCAGCAACATCCACCTCAAAACCCCTCGACATCTTGATCAAAGACTATCTGACGGTTGCTCAAGATGTCGCAACCGCGCTCGCGGAAAAAGCCACCCAACACGATGCAGAAGCAGGATTACCCACTGAAGAAGTCGCAGCGTTGAAAGCATCGGGTTTACTTTTGCTGCCGATTCCCCGGCAGTTTGGTGGAGCGGGTGCCACCTGGCCTCAGCTTTATCGAGTCGTGCAAACCCTGGCCAAGGCCAGTGGTTCTATCGGTCAACTTTACGCTAACCACATCGGCCTGACACACGCTGCTGCTGCGATCGGTCGTCCTGAACAAGCCGCCAAGTATTACCAACTGACGGTTCAGCATAACTATCTTTGGGCCAATGCTTTGAATGCACGGGATACGCGCCTGAAAATTGAGGCGGCTCCCTATGGTTTCCGGGTTCATGGCGTTAAAAGCTTTGGCACGGGCGTCGCGATCGCGGATCTCAACCTCATTGGAGCCGTCATGGATGGTGTTGAAACTCCTGTCGTATTTGTGATTCCCGGCGATCGCCAAGGGGTCACCTATAACCACGATTGGGAGAACATGGGGCAACGGCGCACCGTCAGTGGTAGCTATACCTTCAACGACGTTCAAGTCAGTCCCGATGCAATCATGGGTCCACCGCCAGTATCCAGCAGTGCTTTTCCCACGCTGATTTTCTTGGTATCGCAACTAGGGAAAGTCTTCACCTACCTGGGCATTGCGGAAGGAGCATTGAATGCAGCCAAGGACTACACCAATACTCAGGCTCGCCCTTGGCTCAATTCTGGTGTCGAACACGCCAATCAGGACCCCTATATCCTGCAGCAATATGGCGAATTATGGGCCGACCTACAAGCCGCGATCGCCCTAGCTGATAAAGCCGCCGAACAGCTTCAGGCAGGTTGGACCCAAAACACTCATCTGACCTTTGAAGAGCGAGGGCAAATTGCGATTGCGGCATCGGCGGCAAAATCCACAGCCATTAAAGTTGGCCTCAACCTCACCAACCAAATCTTTGATCTCATGGGAGCCCGTGCCACAGCATCTCACTACGGGTGCGATCGCTACTGGCGTGATCTCCGCACCTTCAGTCTGCATGACCCCCGCACCTATAAGTACAAAGCCCTGGGTAACTGGTTCCTGACAGGAGAGTTGCCTGTACCGAGTCAGTATTCGTAAGCAAGTGGGAGCGTAGAAGCGTAAAAGAGGAGAAGGGTAGCAGAGTAAAGGGTGAAGAGTGAACTGCGCAATTTTGCATTGCATCGAGCTATAGGAAGTGTTCAAGAACCCGTGTCTCAACTTCTAAGTCAGCCTGAAGTTAGCCTTTCATAGCCCTGAACTTAGCCATCCGTCAAGTGTAATAAGTGCAAAAGAGACAGGCAAACATCTACCAATCATTTTGTCTGTTCCAGCCTCAAAAAGTACTCCAAAATCCCCCCTTCCTGCGCATAGAAAACAGAGGATAGATCTGAGCGAAGAGCCAGGAGTCAAAAGACAGGAATCCGAACTCTAAACTCAACATTCCGTAGGGCTTCGCCCTTCCCGTAGGGTATTCCAAATTCCGAATTCCCTACCCCATCGACCTTCCGCACTCTTCCCGACTTCTTCTCGATTAAAAGCTACCTTGCTTGTAAGCCCTGTTCTCACTGCCACAGCGAACCGCTCCAGAAGGAGAACCCCCATGACGCCACAACGCCTGAAAATTCTGAATGACTATGACTTCGCCGAACTAGACGAGTTCGATGCGATGGATGACTTTGGGTCACTGGACGATTTTGGTGCAGATGAGTTGGATGAACTTTCCAATGCGCTTGCATCAAACCCTGCCAAACCGCAGCTTCCTTGTCAGGTTTTTACTTCTTGGGTCGATGGTCCCCGCTCCGTTTCCCACCTTAGGCCTCAAGATCCCGTTGCGGCCAAAAGTAATGATGATTTCTTTTTAGTCATCGATGAATCCCACGAAGTGGGTGGGACGAATCTGGGTCCCAGCCCTCAAGAGGTTGTGCTAGCAGCTTTGAATACCTTCGTGGTAAATACCTTTGCTGAAGGTTGCCAGACTCATGGCATCCGTTTGGAGAAAGTAGAAGTTACGAGTAGTGGCAAACTAGATTTGCGAGGTTTTTTTGGGCTAAATCAAGCGACTTCGCTCGACTACAAGTCACTCAACTGGACGTTGGCAGTCAAAGGTGATGCCACGTTTGAAGAGTTTCAGCAAGTGCTTAAGACATCCTTCGGAATAGCTCCAAATGCCTGGAACTTGGTTGTAATGTTTTAAAGATAAGATTGTACGGAAAGCGTTTGAGTACAACATAGAGTAATGGATGCGCTACAGGCAATTGTGGGTGAACGACGCACGTACTCTACAGTGAATTGTTCTCACGATCATCCTTTTGCGCAGTTGATTCTGCCGCTTACAGGAACTCTCTTTATTGAAACCCAAATTCATCATTTAGCGCTTGATGAGGCATCTGTCTTTTTTCTGCCCTCTGGATGTTTACATCATTTCTACGCCCGTGATACGAATGAATTCCTCATCCTTGATATTCCTCATCATCTAATGTTGGGATTCGCGGCTGGAAGTACATCGCAGGGTATTCGAGTCGACTTTGAAGACCGTTGGCGAGCAATTCGGACGCTGTTGTTGGCTGAATTAGATAGGCAAGCTGCGACGGCAACTGATTCACCCTCGCTGCCAATGGATGCCATATTGCATCTAGTGCATTACATTCGCAGCATACTTGTCCAGCCTCACGTTTCTCCCTCTTTGCAACATATTCATCAGCATTACCATACGCGCATTAATGTAGCTCATCTGGCTCAAATCGAAGGTTACACCCCTGCTTATTACAGCGAATGGTTTAAGGCTCAGACGGGTAAATCGCCCAAAACCTACATTCAGGATTTGCGTCTTAAACAAGCGAAAGACCTCCTCCAATGGAGTGATTTACCAATCCACCAAATTGCCACACAGGTAGGCTTTGAGCAGGCTTCATCCTTAACGCGTCTGTTTCAACGACGTGAAGCGACAACGCCACAACGATATCGATCGGAGATCCGTAATGCGGCGAATACATCCCTGAAATTTGGCTAATTCTGCATCCTGCCGAGCTTCTACGATGAGCGAAGTGCCGGTTTTGGTAGAAGTTCAAATGTCAGCCCTTGCAAATCAACAAAAACCCACGATCGTTGGATTTACAGCGGTTCTAATGTGGGCCACTTTGGCTTTGTTAACTGAACTTAGTGGCAAGATCCCTCCATTTCAGTTAACTGCGATGTCTTTCACGATCGCATTCCTGATTGGTATTACAGCGTGGTTAAGGGACGGAGGTAATCCTTTGCAGCACCTAAAACTGCCCAAAGCGGTTTGGATTTTAGGTATTTCGGGGCTATTTGGGTACCACTTTTTCTACTTTATTGCGCTGAGAAATGCCCCTGCTGTTGAAGCCAGTCTCATTGCCTATTTATGGCCATTGCTGATTGTATTCTTTTCAGCCTTACTACCCGGTGAGCGATTAAGGTGGTTTCATGCCGCAGGTGCGATCGCGGGATTTCTCGGTGCGGGTTTACTCATTACCAAAGGTCAAGGGTTCACGTTTGAGACTCGCTACATGGTTGGATACATCGCTGCATTCGTTTGTGCCCTGACATGGTCAAGCTACTCACTATTATCGCGCCGATTTGGAGCGATTCCGACAAATGCAATTGGCGGTTTTTGTGGGGCCACGGCTATTCTTGCCTGGCTTTGTCATGGACTATTCGAGTCAACCGTATTACCGGTAGGGTGGGAATGGATCGCTATTTTGTGCCTAGGGTTAGGTCCCGTTGGATTGGCCTTCTTTACCTGGGATTACGGCGTTAAACATGGAAACATCAAGGTATTAGGAGCACTTTCCTACATGGCCCCTCTGCTATCAACAATTCTTCTCATAGCCTGTGGATTGGCTGATGCGAGTTGGTCAGTTGGGGTAGCCTGCTTGCTAATTGTCGGTGGAGCACTACTGGCAGTAATGGATTTCTTTACGGAGAAGTTAGCCTGATCAAGCTTTGTCGTTTTCTCTAAAGTTGCAAGACTCTAAAGGGGGTATCACCTAAGGCGGGAAATTTGGGTAGTGAAGGAAGTCAGGAGCCAGGAACCAGGAACCAGGAGCTAGGAGCTAGAATCCAGTGTTCTCCTGACTCCTGACTTCTAGATTCTTTCATGATCTAGATTCTTTCATGACCAGAATTGCCTACCTTAAATTGATAAATGCTATGTATATATCATTATTGGCGTTATGGAAATTGTATATTCACCATCCATCCAAAAATCAAATCCACTGACAACAGTACCCACAACAGTTGCCTTAAACGGCTGATGAGTAGGCATATCATAAAGCAGCTTTAATTCAGAAGTCACTTCTGTTTTAGGAACGATGACAGATACGATTACATCTGTCCCCATCTGAGCTGAATCTGGATGCTTAAAATATAGCTCGTAATATCCTGACCGGTTTCCATGTGACTTGACGTTGAATGGAGTGGCAATAATAACGAAACATTCAGACAATGATTTAAAGTAACTAACAAGCTCTTCCTTACTTTTTAATCCTAACCGTTGCCGAATATGATTTAGTTGAAATTCTTCAAAAAGGTAGCCTTCTTTCCGAACAGCCTCAACATGAGCCTCAAAATCAATTAGATCCTGTGTGCGCGCTTGGCTAAATTCAAGGTCAAGCACAACACTGCCTTCTTCTAGCAAGTCATGCAAACATAAATAGACTAAAAAACGAGCCGACGCTCTAGGATCCTTTAAATCATCTTGCCGAATAAGATTATCAAAACTCCTCTGCGCTTGCCTTTTGCTGAGCTGAACAGCATCAAATTTAGAACCATTATCTGAAGGCAATTGCAGTCCAGAAAAAATCGGCTTAATTTGAGAGGCTTGCGGGTTGCTGCTGGCTTGAGTTTGAAGATCATGAAAAATCTGAGTAACCTTTACCTGGTCAAGAAAGTGAAAGGTCTGTTCTTTCTTCTCAAGAAGCTGCTTCCGCTTTTCTTCAACAAGCATTTCAGTTGAAAATACTTCTGGAAGTTGAGTTTTCTCTAAGTGGTTTAGCTCAACCAGACACTTTTCATAGCTTCTAAATTTGAGCGGATCGCAGCCAGGCTTCAGGATGAAAATTTCCTTGCCGTTGATCACACTCAGAATACCTGGCCTCTTCATTAGTTTGCCAGTATCGACCTTTCCACGGTCAACCTGCAGAAAGGTTAAGAAAAAGAATTCGGGTATATCGTTATCTCTAGTAATCTTTTTCAAGGCTTCCCTGTATTAGTAAATTTCACATATAAATTCAACTAGTGAAGAGTATAGCTGCACAGGCATATATCCTCAAATCTTTAATAAATTTTCAAAATCTTTTGTATTGAAAGATACGGACGTATTTTACTTCATTGAGAGTGAAGGCGGTAAACTTTATGGCCTAGCTTTCGATTGGCCTCTGCGTATTGCAACTGAATATTCGTTTTGCTTTCTCGATATCTTCTCAGTTGCTTCTTAGGGTGGTACACAGATTAGCGAAAGCTTCCGAGAAATCTTCAATGTAGAGGCGTGTACTTCCCATGGCACCTTCCGTGATAATCTCCCTCAATTGGCCGGAAACCTCTTGTCTACTGATGGAGGACTCGAAACCACCTTAATTTTTCAGGAAGGGCTGAATTTGCCTGAATTGGCAATGTCGCAATCTGAAAAATGCGCTCCCAAATTTGTATGTATTGGGAGGTTGCTGCAGCACCGACCATCGTCATGTCGAAGCAATCTATGCGGCTTTTGCCAAAACTGCAGTCTTGCAGTGATCGATCAACGATTCTGCTTCGGCTCCTAAGCACCTCCAAGTCCAAATGAGTTTGATCTCTGCCCCAATTCTTGCGGGACACAGGGTTAAACCCGGCGATGAAATCGCAATTGCCAAATCTGAGAGAAACCCTAGCGAATCACCTATCACCATGAGACCACGGGCACGATCAATATATCCCTTACGGGCAAGGGCCACGATGCAACGCGAAGCGTTTCTACCCACATCGTGGGAGGGTAGGTTGCGCCATACGGCCACCCGCTATCAGTCATGGAGACGACGGTCTATACAATCGCTCCTAACCGTCCCTAATGCGATCGCATTAACCCTCATCTCTGCCTGTCTGGTAATTGTGGGAGGGTTGCATCACCATGATATGAACCTCTTCACTTCAGCCGGTTTGCAAAAAGTAGTGGCTCCCTTGGGAATCTGGGGTCCCCTGCTTTATATTGCGGTCCTAGCCTTATCGGTGGTGGTAAGCCAAATCCCTGGCGTGCCGATGGCGATCGCTGCAGGGACCGTTTGGGGAACTTGGCTAGGGGGCGCTTACAGCATTATTGGCGGCTTCCTAGGGGCAATGGTGGCCTATTATTTGGGGCGTACGCTAGGGCGATCTTCCATTCAGGCACTCAGCGGTAAAGCATTCTATTTTTCGACGCAGCGAGGACATCTATTCTTGGGCTGGCTGGTTTTTATTACCCGCTTGTTGCCTGTGGTGTCTTTTGATTTAGTGAGCTACGGGGCTGGCATGGCACGCTTGTCACTACCTATTTACGCCTGTGCAACCTTGTTAGGGATGGCTCCTTCAACACTCCTCATCACGTATCTGGGGGAATTGTCCACTCTTTCGATGCCCATTACAGTTATTTTCTGGATCTTCTTCTTAGTTGTCTTAATCGGCTTACCCTGGGGCATTCGCCGCTATAACTGGTTGGGTTTGCGAGAGATCATTCGCGTTGATTAGCCTTCGTGAAGGGGCTAACAACTTGAAGCAGGAGATTTGGGTTAGGTGACGTTGGTGCCGATGCTCTCAAGGATGAAAAGGACGGCTGGGGTTTCGGGTGGGGGGTCGTGGGTCGTATTGTGACGGGTGGGGTGTTTTGATGGACGGGTGGGGTTTTGACCCACGCTACGCAGGGGTTATTTTCAGGGCTACGGTCATGCGGAATTCAAAGTTCAAGAAATTTCTCTATCTCACTCGGCCAAGCAAACCATTTAATCAAAGAGCGTCTTGACAACACAGCCGTTATGAAGCGAATACCTCGTCCCGTCACCTTTCCACTACTTTGTACAGGTGCTTTAATTTCCATGCCAATCCTTAACTCAACCCCATCTTTTGCTGGAAAGATAGGGTTAGACACTGATGTTAAAGCTTTAGGATAAGCTCTGATTGCATAATGTCTACCCAGCCCCCAAAGCCCACCATGGAAAGGCTATCAGGCAGAGTCTCGCTGCGTTCCGCGTTGGTCATCCCCTTCGTGCTGCAAATTTTCGTGGCCGTGGGGCTTACAGGCTACATTTCACTCCGCAACGGTCAAGAAGCGGTGAACGATGTGGCGTCGCAACTCCGCCGCGAAATCTCGAATCGAATTCGTGAGCGACTGAACGATCATTCCGAGATTCCCCACTTAGTCAATCAGGTCAACTCGGAAGCGGTGCGTCGGGGCGAGTTGCAAACCCAAAACCAGGCCAGTGAGCGATACCTGTGGAAACAGATTCAGTACCTGGAAGAGGTGACCTGGCTCTATTTTGGTGATGCTGATGATGGCTCATTCATTGGAGCCCAAAACACCGACGATGCCATCCAGGTGGTCATCAACGATTCCTCCACGGACTTTTGGGGACACTATTACAGCTTTGATGCGACTGGCAATCGTGACAAGCTGGTTCGCGTCAATCCTCGCGTCTATGATGCTCGTACCCGCCCTTGGTTTCAAACTGCGACCAAGGCCCAAGGAGCCGTCTGGAGCGACATTTACGCCAGCGTGGGGCTACCGCAACTAATTGTGAGTGCGGTGTTGCCAGTCTATGACGAAACGGGGAAATTACTAGGCGTCACAGGCGTAGATTTTTCCTTAGACGATATCGGTGAGTTTTTAGAAAACATCGCGATCGGTAAAACAGGTCAAGCTTTCGTCATGGACAGCCAGGGATTGCTGGTAGCAAGTTCAACCGGCGAAAAGCCCTATGTCGTTGGCGCAAACGACACGATTGAGCGAACCCCTGCCATCAACAGCCAAAATGTCCTCACTCAACAGACGGCTCAGGTTTTGGCGCAGCGATTAGATGCCGATCGCGGCAATGATCACACCCAATTCAAATTTCAGGCTGAAGGCCAAAACCAATTCGTCCAAGTATCGAGATTTGCCGATCAGCAAGGCATTGACTGGCTCATTGTGGTTGTGGTGCCCGAGGCTGATTTTATGGAGCAAATTGCCGCCAATACACGCACCACAATTTTGCTGTGTTTAGGCGCGCTAGCCTTTGCTACGGGCATTGGGATATTCACCGCCCGACGCGTGACGCAACCGATACTGCAGTTAAACGAAATGAGTCAGGCACTGGCTCGTAGTACCCGCGAAAAACAAATTGACACCGCTGCAAATCTCCAGGTAAATCTGCGGGGCATTCGCGAAATTGAGACCCTGGCCCAATCTTTCAACGATATGGGAGACCAGTTGCGCAGTTCTTTTCGCGCCCTAGCCAGTAACAACGAAGACTTAGAAAAACGCGTCCAACAACGGACCGCCGATCTGCTGGAAGCTAAAGAGGCTGCCGATGCTGCCAACCGGGCCAAGAGCGAGTTTTTGGCCAATATGAGTCATGAATTGCGGACGCCCTTGAACGCCATTATCGGTTTTGCCCAAATTCTGTTGCGCGACGATCGCGTCACGTTGGATCAACGGGACAACCTCAAAATTCTGAACCGCAGTGGTGAACATCTACTGGCACTCATTAACGATGTCTTGGAAATGTCGAAAATTGAGGCGGGTCAAGTCACCGTAAATGCAAAGCCCATTAACCTGTATCGATTACTCGACTCCCTCGAGGAAATGTTACGGTTGCGGGCCGAAGCCAAAGGACTACAGCTCATTTTCGACTGTGACCCTGACGTTCCTCAATATGTTTGTACCGATGAAGGTAAACTGCGACAGGTCCTCATCAACCTGTTGGGCAATGGCATCAAATTTACCCAATCTGGCAGTGTAGCTCTACAGGTTAGTTTGCAGAGTCATGCCGAAACCCATCAACCCAATCCAACCAATCTGAAGACACTTTATTTTGAGGTTCAAGATACTGGTATTGGCATTCCGCCGGAAGAACTCAACACCATTTTTGATGCTTTTATTCAGTCTCGCTCCATTGATCACAGCAAGGGGGGAACGGGGCTAGGACTCGCAATTAGTCGTCAATTTGTGCAGCTCTTAGGCGGCGATATTCAGGTCAAGAGTGTGCTCAATCAAGGGACTTGTTTCAAGTTTCAAATTCAGGCACTCCTGGCTAACCCAGAAACCGTAATCGAGTCTTCTCACGCTCGCAAAGTCATTGGCCTGATGCCGGGACAGGAAACTTATCGCATTCTCGTAGTAGACGATCAACCAGACAATCGCCGGGTGATTCGCACCCTATTGGAACAAGTCGGCTTCCAAGTAAAAGAAGCAGCCAATGGCGCAGAGGCGATCGCTCAAAATCGGACCTGGCATCCGCACCTCATCTGGATGGATATGCGCATGCCCGTAATGGATGGGTATGAGGCTACGAGACAGATTCGGGCGATCGAGGAGAAGCAGAAGAATTCGGAATTCGGAATACCCTGCGGGAAGGGCGAAGCCCTACGGAATTCGGAAGTAAGCGGATCTAGGAGACAGGAGGCGGCAGAAGACGGTAGGCAGGAGGAGACAGAAAACAGGAATCAGGAGACGGAAAACAGGAATCAGGAGGCAGAAGGCAAAACTCCGAATGCAAAGCTCCGAACTCCGAATTCCACCAAAATCATTGCGCTTACTGCCAGTGCCTTTGAAGAAGATCAGGCAGGCATTATTGCTGCAGGCTGCGATGATTTTGTCCACAAACCGTTTCAAGAACATGTCATTTTCGACAAGTTAGCAACCTGGTTGGGGCTTCGCTACCAGTACGCTCCCGCCCATTCCTCGCAGGAAAATGATGACGCTTCTGAACTCACCACCCGACTCACAACAGAAAATCTCACGGTAATGCCTCTGGAGTGGGTTCAGAGTCTTTATGAAGCAGCTATTCAAGCCGACGCTACGCTCCTATATCAACAGATTCAGCAGATTCCTAAGAGTCATGTCAACCTCATCCACACCCTGACGCTCAGAGTCAATCATTATGATTACGACAGCATCATCGAAGTGACAGACACTCTACTCAGCAAACAAATTTAGCCCGAATGAAGCGACCAAGCTAGCGGAGACAGACGGCAACATCACGCTTCTGCAAAAATTCACTGTAGTCGGCAAGGTTATCCAACCCTAAGATACTCAGAAAAATCTCTACGAGAAGCCAAACAAAGAGTTTGGCGGTCAGGCTTTTCCAATTGACGCTCATGGGGGGATGTCTCCTAGGTCACTGTAGATTTCACTTATTCCTTTGCGGCTACAGTAGGAAACTATCGGGAAAAAAACGGGAATAGAACGGGAAAAGTTGGAGAGTCGCCAGTTATACCATTTCCGTGAGCTAAGAAAACCAGGGATCGTGAGCCACAAGCTGATCTGTACCCAAGTCGGCCAATCCAAAATCGCCAATCCCTAAAAGCAAAATCGGGATTTAGCAGGCAGTGATGAGGTTGCCGAAGACAATAAAATTTCAGAACGGTCCGGACACTTTCACAAGCTTTTGAAGAACTTTACGTCACAAAAATGGCACGTAATGCCTGGTTTCAGAAAAGACTGAAACGCTATATACAGGTTAACTTTTGTGAACAGGTGAGATCTGCCTTATAGGTATGCGCTATTAGTTTGAGCGAATTTTCTTATGGTTGCACGGAGTGCTATGGCTGGTCGCGTTCACCTCTCAGTAGCCGCAATGTTAGGCGGGCTCACCGTCTGGGGAGCATCCTCTGCGCCTCTTTTGGCGGCCCCCTCTGAACCTATTGCTGAAGCCGACACCGGCTCTGGCAGTGCGATCGCTCAAAATGCGAACAGTCAAGGCTACACGGTTCTCCATGTCAATGTCGCAGCAGGGAGTGATACCCAGGGCAGTGGCACGCAACTGCAGCCGCTTCAAACCATTACCCATGCGCTCAGCATGGCCCAACCCAATACACTCATTCTGCTTTCAGAAGGCGTATATAGTGCTGGCACAGGTGAAACTTTTCCCCTCCAGATGCGTTCCGGTGTTACCGTCCAGGGCGCAGCAGGTCCCAATACAGCCGATGTGGTGATCCAAGGTGGGGACAGCTACGTTAGTCCCTCTCAGGGCGTACAGAATGTCACGATTCTAGGCGTCAATAACGCTGGGTTGGCGAACGTCACCATATCCAATCCCCACACAAGCGGCGTCGGAGTCTGGATAGAATCTGGCAGTCCCATTATTCAAGAAGCGGCTTTCTTTCAGAATGGGTCTACAGGGGTCTACATTGCCGGTAGCGGCTCCCCCATCATTCGCAACAGTTATTTCTCCGAAAACGGTGAGGCTGGCCTGATTATTAACGGACCTTCCTCAGCTCAGGTACAAGGCAACATCTTCGAAAATACAGGCACAGGGATTTCCGTCGCGCCCGAGGCCACCCCCGCGATTGCCGATAACGACATCAGCTATAACGTGGATGGTCTTGTGGTTCATGCCGATGCGCAGCCCGTTTTGGAAAACAACCAAATCTCGCGTAATCGACGCAACAGCATTTTGGATTATTCACCCTGGCCCGACACTCTGATTGCGGCGGTCTCCGAAACGACGCAACCACCGCCACCGAATATGACCATTCCCACTGCCGTGACACCCGCAGCAACGTCGCAGTTGATCGCGGTCGGTGGTATTGCACCGAGCACAGACGAGCCTATTTCAATGCCTGTGCCTCCGGCTGAACCCGCATCAACAACGGCTATTGGTGGAATTAATGCTGATTTTGACGCACCGGATATTGTGCCTGAACCTTCGGTGGGTCCCGCACCTGACACCATCGCAGCCAACCCGCTCTTCACAGGGGCGGCAACCGCAGATGCTGAAATTCGCCCACCACGAGCAAATACCCAGTCGTCAGCAACGGTTGAGGCTAACACCATCCGCCCACCTGCTGCTCCCCCTGATCAGGTGAACAACCCGGAGCCGACCACCATCGCCCCACCTCCGACCACCTTAGATCCTTTGCCAACCGTCTCTGACGCGAACGATATTGCCGCGAGTTCAATTGAGGACAGTTTAGAAGCTCCTGAGACCGCCGCTGCACCGACTGAGAATATTGCTATCAATAATGCGTCGTCTGGTCCAGAAACGATCGCGGCCATCGCTGAGGATAGTGTCACCGAAGCCAGCAGTGTCACCGAAACCAGCAGTGTCACCGAAGCCAGCACTCTGGATGAGAACATCGATGAAAGCAGTGCAAGCAGTTCAGAGAGTACCGACATTGCTATTGCTCCAGATACGATCGCGGCCTTCGACAATACCCCGCTCAATACCGCAAATAATGATGCCGTAATCAACCCTGAAACCAACGTCGAAGTGCTGCCGCCCCCCGAAGACGCGGATGTGGACGAAGCCGATCGCACGGTCGAAACGCCCCCCGCGATCGCGGCCATCAGTGAACCCACCCCAATAGCGGTACCGGCCTTCAGTTCCCGCGAAACTATCGATCTGGATGCGGTGACGTCTGTTCTTGAAGATGTGGAATTAGCCGCTACGATTCCCCTAGTGGCCACGACGGCACTCTTTACCCATGCGGATTTGACACCGGCTTTACAGGTTCCTGAAGCAGTTACGACCGCGCTTGCAGAGGCAGAAGCAAGCATAGGGGATGCCGAAACCTCTGAGGCATCCATTGCCGAGGATGAGAACGCCAACGAAGAGACTATTGCAGCCTTAGAACCGCCTGCCGAGACTACCGAGGATCTGGTAACCGCTGCCAACCCTGAAACCATCAACGCTCCTTCAGAACAGTTTGTTTCCTTAACGGAGCCATCCATCGACTTGGAAAGCATCCTGCGCGTGCCTAGTGAGTCCGAAGATGCACCTGAGGCTGTAGAGCTAACAATCGTTCCGCCTCCATCAGAGTCGGTTGTATCACCGACGGCAGAGTCGCACCCCACACTCCCTGACACCAGCGAGGATGCTAGTAGCCTGCTTCCTACTGATGAGACGCCTCAGGCCACAAATAATGTCCCTGCACTCCCCACTTTGACGGCGAACAGTTCCGACGCAGACATTGCTCTTATCAGTGTGCCAAGCGTGGATATTCCGGTAGGTGCTGGCGGTGAATTACCTCAACTCGTTGCTACGGATGGTGCAGCTGAAGGTCCTCCCCCACCACCATCACGGGCTGCAGCTTTAGGGCTGGCTTACCGGGTACTGGTAGAGGATACGGACCCAGCCCTCCAAGATCAGATTAGCCAACATGTACCCGATGCGTTTCGGGTCAGAATGAATGGCCAATCGTTTATTCAGGTAGGCGCGTATCCCACGTTCGAAGAAGCCCAAGCCCAAGCTGAGCAACTCAATCAGCACGGCCTCCAGGCACAAATCGAACAAGTCTTTTAAGCTATCTTAGCGGTGGGCGGTTCGTGGATCGTGAATATTTAATTGTCAATGGCCCCTCAACCATGAACGAGTAACCAGTAACCAATATGCCGCTTCCTATATCCTGAGACTCAAGATGGTATTCCAGTGTTGCCGCACCATTCGCTTCCAAGACACCGATGCAGCGGGCGTGGTTTATTTTGCACAGGTTTTGAGCATTTGTCATGAAGCCTACGAAGAGTCTCTGCGACAAACGGGAATTGATATAAAGGCATTTTTCAGTCGAGGGGCGATCGCGGTGCCCATTACCCACACAGAAGCAGACTTTCGACGTCCCTTGATGTGTGGTGATAGCATTACGATTCGATGTATACCGCAACAAACCTCCCCGCATGGCTTTGAGGTCAGGTACACGGTGTTGGGTGAGAGCGGGCAAGTGGCAGCCACCGCATCAACGCGCCATGTCTGCATCGATACGACCAATCGGCAGCGCCATCCTCTGATACCAGAACTGACGCAGTGGCTACAGCAATGGGCGATAGCTGAGGTTGTGTCCTCACCGATGCACACAGAGCCGTCTGATTAAGGTGGCGTTGGCGATCGCGGGGCAGCAAGGTGCGAGCCAAGCCAATATGGGGAATTTTGTAAGGAATGATCGTCCCAGGGAGACCGGAACAGGACGAAGGATCGGGCTACATTAGCCGACCGATCATCATGGTTGCGTAGTTTTTCGCATCATATCGCATAGATTGATACCAGACTTAAGCCATATGTCCGTATTTTCTAATATTCTGGACCCCGCAATCATTTCAAATAAGATCATTAGATGATTTAGATACTGTGGATTATATGCAAAACCGCTGATTTTATAATCCAACTCATCATAGAAAACACCTATTTTTTAGTCATTTATTGAGCTTGAAGTGATCATTTAAAAAGCCATTAGCAAGATGATGTTTGGCTTGTTTCATTCATCAACTTGGAAGGCCATGCTGTAGCTATCAGCCTGTTTCTAACAGCGTGGGACTTTTCTTGAGGTAGATTTTATGAAGGTTGTTTTTGGATTAATTCCCGTATCTCTTGCCGTTCTGGGAGTTGGCTTGCTGGCCTCAACAGCTCAAGCCGCAACAATAAACGCTGATTTCTCGAGTTTTAACCCAGGCGACAGTATCGAAGGATTGGGAACCGTTCACGAGCTTCTTGATATCTCAAGTTCTACGGGAGGAGGCCAAGCAATTTTTGCTGAGTCACAGTCTGCGGTGGCCTACGGTGCTAGCAGCAGTCAAACTCAGGCTAACAGCAATGTTAAAAATGGCGGTGTCAATGAGCTGGGTGGTTTTGCCGATTTAACTGGACGCAAGCATGTATTTGACTTTGATTTTGCGGCCGGCGTGAGTGTTGAGGAATTCTCACTACGGATGTTGGACTACGGTGATTTCAATCAAGGTCGCGCAACTGAACACTCCATCTTATTAACAGCTTTCAACAGCGACGGCGAGACCGTGGATGAGTTCAACTTATCCTATGAATCCTCGAGTGCGACTAACCCCAATGGCTTCTACAAAAATGGCGGTAGAGGGGATGCTTTAATGGCCAATGAGGGTGACCCTGGTTTGGCAACGCTTTCTGTCTTTGGCGAAGGCATCACTCAGGTTCAACTGCGCTATGAGAACAACGGTCGTCGTGCCAACATTGCGAGTGATCCCAACATTGGTTTTGATTCGCTAACCTTTACGACAACCGAGAGTGAAGATGTACCAGAACCCATCGGGATTGTAGGAATGTTAGCCGTTGGTGCCGTGAGCTTTGGTGGCAGCCGACGCTGGTTCCGCAACTCATAGGTAATGTAAGACTAAATCCGGTTTATCCACCCCCTACCTGTAGAGACGCGATATATCGCGTCTCTACAGGTATCCCTTATTTCCCCGAATGGGGGTTAGCCATTCGGATTCGGTATTACCCAGCCCTGGATAGACTGGCTTTAGGAAAATGCATTGTTTACGCTGAGCAGTCGCTGTATTGTGGCGACTAACTCCTGTAGCTTTACCGGTTTACGGAGGTAATCATTGGCTCCTGCAGCCAGGCATCGTTCACGATCGCCCGTCATGGCTAAGGCTGTCATTGCCAAAACCGGGACCTTGACTAAGCTAGGATCGCGACGGATTTGGTGGGTCGCTTCTAACCCATCCATCCCTGGCATTTGAATGTCCATCAGAATCAAATCAGGGTGTCGTGATTGAGCTAACGTAATCGCATCCTGTCCTGAGTTGGCCACAATGACGCAATAACCTTTAGCGCTCAAATATCTTGAAACTGTTTTGGTCGTTGCTTCGTTATCTTCAGCCAACAGAATCAGAGAGGATGCCGCCCCAGTTGTTGCGCTGGCCTCAGGATTTGATGTCTGCTGGGAGGGGACTTCATGGGTCGATGGGGCAACCACTATAAGGGGTAAATCAAGGGTGAAACAACTACCAACCCCGACCTCACTCGTAACCCTTACCTGTCCACCATGAAGCTCGGCGATGCATTTTACGAGCGCTAACCCGAGGCCAGTTCCGTTATGTTGACGGTTCAGAGCACTATCGATTTGGATAAAGGGCTGAAACAACTTGTCGGTGTAGTCGGGAGTGATCCCAATCCCCGTGTCGATAACCGCAATGTGTAAACGGTCGGGGGATGAAGTGACGGTCTCAGAATCATGTGGCGATCGCTGACAGCAGACTTCCAGGGTGATGTGTCCGCCTTCGGGCGTGAACTTGACCGCGTTATCCAGTAAATTGATCAAGACTTGGCGTATCCGTCGTTCGTCCAACTGCACCAATGGTGGATGGGGCGGTAGTTTCAGGTTTATCTGCAGACCTTTTCTTTGAGCTGGCTCTTGGATGAAAGCCAAACTGGACTGACACAGCGATGCAATCGCCGTGGGAGCTTTTTCTAGTGTGATCTGACCGGATTCAATTTTAGCGATGTCAAGAATATCGTTAATGAGGGCAAGCAAATGGAGACTACTATGCTCGATGGTTTGGAGGGCTCCTTTTTGGTCATAATCGATCGCGCCAAAAACGCCCTCTTGCAATCCTTCCGTGATTCCCAAGATGGCATTCAGGGGAGTGCGCAGTTCATGACTCATATTTGCGAGAAATTCGTCTTTAAGACGAGTCGCTCGGGCTAACTGTTGATTAGTTTGGTGTAGCTGTTCTTCAACCTGACGGCGCTCTGCCAAAAACTGATCCTTTAAGCGATTCGCTTGAGCTAGTTCCGTGTTAGCCCAAGTCAATCGCTTGTTCGTGTTCTGTAGCTGGTGCCAGCTAGAAAGATAATAATCAATCAAAACTGTGGGCACGACGATCAGGAGCAGTATAAAAATCTCATCCAGTTCCCAGGCTTCATAGTGTTCTAGAAATGTGGCTAATCGCTCGAAAATATCTAGATCGCAAAAGTGAACGATCGCAATAAAAAAAACACTACAGCCTAAAATCAACTTTGCAGTTAGAGATAGCCTCTTGCAAAAGATACAACTGGATTGATATTGCTGATGCCAAAAGTGCATGATTTTTAAGGGCTAGGATAGTAGTTATGGCTAGGTATTTGAGATGGCTAGGGTGAGTAGGGTCGCACCTGACGGGTTAAATCACTAGGAATTGTTAGAACGATTGACTAACAACCGTTGAATTGTGGTTACTAATTGCTGTAAGCGAATAGGTTTGCTCAGGTATTCATTGGCTCCAGCGGCTAGGCAACGATCGCGATCGCCACTCATCGCTAGGGCTGTTAGCGCAATAATGGGCAGATGTTCGCAAGCAGGGTTAAGCCGAATCTGTTGGATGGCCTCCAACCCATCGAGTCCTGGCATTTGAATATCCATCAAAATTAAATCAGGGTGTTCGGTTTGGGTGATGGTGATGGCCTCCTGCCCCGTTTTAGCCAACAATACTCGATACCCTTTGGCAATCAGATATCTTGACGTAGTTTTGATATTGGCTTCATTATCCTCAGCCAACAGAATCAGAGGATGTGCAACCAGCACTACCGGATCAGGCTCCCAGTTGGACTCCGGGTGGGGGATTGTCTGCGTCGAGGTGACCGTTTGAGTACAGGGGATTTTGAGGGTGAAGCAACTGCCAACCCCGACTTCGCTTGTAATAGCTACCTGCCCCTCATGCAACTCGACAAGACGTTTCACCAACGCCAATCCTAAGCCGGTTCCAGTGTATTGACGATTGAGCGCCGAATCAATTTGGACGAAGGGCTGAAACAGGTTATCAAGCTGGTCTGGGGCAATGCCAATCCCCGTATCGCTGACGGCTATCTGGACATAGTTTGGCGAAGGGGTATCGCCTCCCGCCAGCTCTACCGGATAGCTGACTGCTAGCGTAATACGCCCCCCTTCGGGTGTAAACTTGACCGCGTTGTCCAGCAAATTGAGCAAGACTTGGCGAAGACGCCGTTCATCCGCCCACACATGAGGCAACTGACTAGGCAATTGCAGATCAATCTGGATACGTTTTTTCAGCGCTGGCTGTCGAATAAAGGTCAAACTCGATTGACACAGAGGCCCAACGGGGAGCGAAACCCGGTTGAGCACAATCTGCCCCGATTCAATTTTGGCGACATCAAGAATGTCATTAATCAGGGCCAATAAATGAGACCCACTGCGTTCGACAGTGTTTAAAGCATCGACCTGATCAGGCGTGATCACACCAAAGGCGTTGTCTTTCAGCCCTTCCGTCATTCCTAGGATGGCATTCAAAGGAGTGCGCAATTCATGACTCATGTTGGCCAGAAATTGATCTTTGAGACGGGTGGCACGCGCCAGTTCTTGGTTGGAAATAGCCAGTTCTTGATTGCGTTCGGATAGCTGATGTTGGACCTGGAGGCGTTCTGCCAGTTGTTGCTGTAACTGCCGGAAGAGGTTGGCCTGTTGAAGCGCGATCGCCAACTGAGTGACCAGTTGCTGCGTCAAACTAATCTCCGTTGGCTGCCACTCACGAGCGGCAGAACAGTGATCCAGGCATAACAATCCCCACAATTCACCATGACAAACCAGAGGTAAAACCAAGTTGGCGCGAATCTGCAACTTTTCTAAGCACTCAATATGGGATGGGGATAAGCCGTTCTCATAAATATTATTAACCGCAAAAAATTGGCCCTGAGTATAGATCGCAGCATAATTTTCGCCAAAGTAACGATCGTGAACCGGTGTGTTCAACACGGAGGGAAAGGGTGACACTACAGACTCCGCCACAAAAGCCCCCGCTGGTTCATCGACAAAAGAGTCTTCCGTCAAGTGAGCATCGGGATGAAATTGAAAGATACTGACCCGTTCGACGTCAGTAACTGACCGAATTTCCCGACAGGCGGTCGTAAAAATTGTTTGGATATTCAGGGATTGACGAATACGCTGGCCAATTTCGAGTAAGAGTTTTTCGCGGGAAGCCTGTTGCACCAAGGCTTCTTCCGCCTGTTTGCGATCGCTGATGTCAATGTGGCAGCCAACCATCCGCACAGGAGCACCGGTGTCATCCCATTCGATCACCTGTCCAGAAGCGATCACCCATATGCTTGAACCATTCTTGTGACGATAGCGGACTTCGTTGTAGTAGGGGATTCTACCTCGGCTTTGAATGTGAAGATCAAAGCAATCTTGAGCAATTTGTCGATCTTCAGGAAGGATAAGGTTCTGACAGCTTTCGGGGATATTCGGCAGTTCATGGTCCTCGTAGCCAAACATATGTTTGAAACCAGGACTGAGGTATTTTACATGGTTAGGAATATGCCAATCCCAGTAGCCAGCCAGCACATTATCGACAATTTGTTCCAATAGCTCTAAGGCTTTACGCGTTTCCTCAGCGCGCAAACGCTCTGCGGCAATTTGTTTTTGCTCTGTAATGTCTCGAATAATGGCTGAAGTCCCAGTGAGTTCTCCATGCTCATTACGCATCGCCGAAACCGTAATGGCTACCTCAACCGGTATCTGGCCTTTACGCCAGCGAACAGTTTCAAAAGGCTCAATCCGTTCTTCCTGACCCAGACATTCATGCACTCTGGCCAGTTCATCCCTGCGATCGGGTGGGAATAGGATAGTGACTGATTGATGTAGGGCTTCGGCTGCTGCATAGCCAAATAACTTGACAGCGGCCCTATTCCAACTGGTGATTATGCCGTCCAGGCTAACGGTGATAATGGCATCGGCCGACGATTCGACGACGGAAGCCAAGAGTCGGGATTCTTGTTCACGCTGTCTGCGTTCAGTGATATCGGTATGCGTCCCGATAACGCGTAGAGGATTTCCGTTAGCCTTCCACTCAACAGCTTTACCAAAGCCCAGAATCCACTTGTAGCTGCCATCTTTGCAGCGTAGTCGGTATTCGTTTCGATAGATGGTGATTTCGCCCCTGAGATACTGCTGCCACTGATCAAGGACATAGGGCTTGTCTTCAGGATGAATGAGGCTTTTCCAGGCTTCGGGGCTGTTAGGCATCTCCGTATCGGTATAGCCCAACATGGTTTTTAAGCGAACAGAATAGAACATTTCATGCGACTGCAGATGCCAATCCCAAACACCCTGTCCCCCCCCTTCGAGTGCAAATTGCCAACGGGCCTCGCTTTCCCGCAGGGCGATTTCAGTCTCTTTCAGAGGGGTAACGTCGCGTCCGACCGACTGAAACTCGAGTAAATTTCCCTCGGGGTCAAACAGGGCACGATCCGTCCACTGTTGCCAACAAAGTCCACCATTGGGAGACATGACCTGATGTTCATACGTGCTGACCGGCTTTGCTACCGACAGGCTATGGAGTTTTTGCCGAACGATGGATCTTTCTTCCGGTGGCATAAGATGCAGAAAATTGGAGCCAATCAGTTCTTGCGGTGTCTTCTGGAAATAGCTACAGTAAGCATCGTTCACAAAGGAGAGGGTACCATCGGGTAAAAAGCGGCAGATTAGCTCTGTTTGATCGGTGACGATGGTCCGATAAAAGGCCCGACTGGCCCTGAGTTTGGCTTCCGCCCGTTTACGATCGCTAATATCCCGAATCATCAGGAGGGCTTCATCTTCACCATTCTTGATGACTCTGACTTCTTCATAGCGTTGCTGCGTACCATCCCATATTTGTTGTTCATAAACTTGCAAGGTTGCGGTGCTGAGGGCCTGTTCAATGGCGTGTATTTGGGGAGCGATGATATCTACTGGTAAATGGAAGGGTGCCGCTCGGTAGGTTGGATCATGCCCATCAGAAGATCCTTTGAGCCCCGCCCGGTTCGTCACTAACTCGCGATAAACGCCATCCCTTCCCACGCGCAAAATGCGGTCTGGAATGGTCGCTAAGATGGCTCGACTTTTGGCTTCACTTTCGATCAGTGCCGCTTCGGCCTGTTTGCGATCGCTAATATCTCTGACAAAATCAAAACTGTATTCTTCGCCGTCAAAGGTCAAGTAATTAACCGTAATTTCAACCGGATAGCTAGGTCCCTCTTTGGGTTGATGACGAGATTCAGCCGTGAAACTACCTCGTTTCCGCAGTTCTTGCCAATGGAATCCCCATTTTTCAGGGGGAAATTCACAATCAATATCAGCTACTGATAACCTAAGCAATTCTTCCCGGCTGTACCCCAACCTGGAACAGGCAGCCTCATTGACGTATTTAAAGCGCCCATTTGGCATCACCCAAAACACGCTCTCAGCAGCTAAATCAACCGCTGATTGAGTGATGGTGAGGGCTTTTGCTGCCGCCTTATAATCGCTGATATCCCGCAAGTAGCCAATGACCTGAACAGGCACACCATCAGCGTTGTAGCGAGTCATGCCTCGTTCTTCTACCCAACGATACGTACCGTCGACGTTACGGAAACGGAATTCGATTTGATAAGGCTCTGTGCTCGTCAAGTCATTGTCGATAACCGCCTGGAAGGTGGCACGATCCGCCGGGTGAATGCGCTCAAGGTGTTCCTGGAGGTTTTGGGCCATAGTATCCACCGTCCAACCCAGAACGGCTTCTAGATTGGGTCCCCAGGTATCGCGATCAGTAGCGATGTCATACTCAAATAGCACTTGACCACTGGCCTGGGCGGCAATCTCATAGCGATCGCGCCATTCCGATAATTCCTGCGTCAGTTGCTGCAGGGCCAATTCATTGCGTTTGCGACTGCTAATATCCCGACAAACACAAATTAATAAATTATCCTCGGTCAACGTCAGGGACAAGCCTTCAGCAAAGGTCGAGCCATCTTTGCGAGTCGCGATCGCCTCGCCCTGCCAGGTGCGATCATGCACAAGTTGAGGAAAGACTTCCTGTTCAAACCGCTCGATTTCCTCTGGCGAATATAACCGATGCCAGGAGTGTCCGATGAGTTCTTCCGGCTGTTCATATCCAAATAAGTTGAGATGGGCCTGGTTCACAGAGAGATAAACATTATCTTGCAGTACACCAATCCCATCGACGGCGGCTTCGATCGCGGCCAGTTGCCGCTTTAGGGTGGTTTCTGCTTGTTTGCGTTCGGTAATGTCCTGGACAATTACCAATGTTTCTTCATCATTGATGGCGACAATTCGGGCCTCTTCCAAGCGCGGCAAGCCGTCAATGATAACTTCATAGTCATACACTTGAATTTCGCGGGTTTGCAGCGCTTGCTGAACGTAGAACATCCGCTGCTGTGCATGGTCCCGTGGTGTAACATCGTAGATATTGACACCTACATGGGGCTGCCCTGGATTAAAGAGTTTGATACCTTCGCCAAAAACAATATCGAGATAGGTCCCATCGGTGTGCAAGCGAATTATCAGATCAGGAATCACCTCGATGACCGCTCGGTAACGGGCTTCGCGCTGTTGCAGTTCAGCCGTTCGTATTTTGACTTTGGCTTCTAGCTCACAATTCAGCTGTTCGAGCGATGTCAATGCTCGTTGGCGTTCCAGTTCGGCAGCAGCACGGGCAGCAAAGACGCTCAGAATTTGTTGCGTTCGTTCGAGTCTGTGAATCGGCTGTTTGTCAATGAGGCATAAGTGACCGAGCACCGTCCCCTCGACATTCCTTAAAGCCACGCCTAGATAACCCTCTGCCTCCAGATCCACTAAATCTAAATCGTTGGGAAACGATGCTTGGATATCCCCTGGGCAATACAAGGCACCATTTTGCAAGACTTGTGCACAGGGAGTTTGCGCCAGATCGTACATATAGGTGGGTTGCAACCCATCTGGAGCCCAAAAAGCTAAGGTCCGCAGCTCGTCACCAATTTTTTCGGTTACCAGGACATAAGCAACATTAAAAGCTGCGGCAATGTGGCCTACGAGCGCCGGAAAAAACTCTTGTCCCGTTGTCGCAGCCGTTCCCGCAATCAAATTTTGCAATTGGGCTTCAGCTTCTTTGCGATCGCTAATGTCTGTATGGATGCCCAATATCCTGACAGGGTCGCCGTTAGCAGCCCGTTTAAGCGCTTGACCGCGAGTCAGAATCCACTTGTAGCGACCATCCTTACAGCGGAGGCGATGCTCGTTTTCGTAGATGGCTGATTCACCCCGACGATGGCGCTCGAGAGCCTGATCGACGTCATCTCTGTCGTCGGGGTGAATACGACTTTCCCACTCCGCGTGATGAGCACCGATTTCGTGGTCTTCATAGCCCAGCATGGCTTTCCATTGCCGCGAAAAGAAAGCCGAACCATCGTCAGCATGCCAATCCCAAACCCCAGCCCCGGCCCCTTCTAAAGCAAATTGCCAACGGGCTTCACTCTCCTGTAACGCTTCCAGCGCTTGATGGTGCTTGATGGCTACGCCCGCAATGTCAGCCATCTGAGCGATCGCCTCTAATTCCTGAGGCTGGGGGCTCTTGGAGTAGCGATAATACACAGCAAAGGTTCCGACAACCCGAGACTCATCAACAATGATCGGAACCGACCAACACGCCTTTAAGCCATACTGTAGTGGCACATCCTTATACGCTTGCCAGAGTGGATCCGTCGTAATGTCGGTTGTGACCACAGTTTCTTTACGCCACACAGCTGTACCACAAGACCCGACCCCCTCCCCCGTCATGACGCCATTAAAAGCATTCGTATAGGCCGAAGGCAGCTTAGGCGCTACGCTATTGCAGAATCGATTCTCCTGATCCAACAAACAGATTGAGCACAAGGCATCTTTCAAGGTCTGTTCGATGGCTTCAATGATGGTTTGGAGAATCTCCGCGAGGGGATCATTGTTCGCAATTTTGGCTAGCAGAGCATTTTTGACGCCTAGCCGGGTTTCGGCTCGCTTACGTTCTTCCAGTTCTAGCTGTAAACGCTGATGATTCTTAGCTTGCTGGAGGGCGATCGCGAGTTGTGTGGATAAGGCTTGTAGCAGTTCAACTTCTTCCGGCTGCCATTCGCGGGTATTTTGGCTCTCGGTAACATTCAGCAAACCCCACAATTCATTGCCACAGAAAAGCGGCACTACGATGATGGCTCGGATTTGCAATTGCTCCAGAAGCTGGCGCTGACTCGCCGATAATCGCGACTTGGCAACATCCGGCACCGTACTAATCCATCCCTGATGATAAGGCCAGGCTTGGTCTGGCTGCAGCCAGACGGTGTCAACGGGCTGATGGGTTATGGAAGACGCTAAGTCAGTAGACTCGGCCACCACCGTGCTGTAGCCATGCTGGGTAAATTGCCAAATACTGACGCGATCGCAGTTCACGACCTGCCGGACCTGCGCAACAGTGGTATCTAATATCGTTTGCAGGCTTAGGGAAGAACGGATTTGAGTCGTCAGCTCTAAGACTAATTGCTCCCGTTTCACCCTCGCTTCGAGGATAGCGGTGCGGGAATCAATCTGCCGCTGAAGATAGACCGTCGAATTTTCTGAGTGTGAATCATCCTCTTGCGGCAAC